>NZ_JBXAFS010000001.1:121128-546437 GCF_058793355.1 Afipia sp. MLSD5-FHT05B12 | reverse complement strand
GCCGCCAAATAGCAGTCAAGCTTGCGCAGACTGCGCAAACCTGACTGTGGAGCGCCGTGAGGCGACGCGCTTCCTCAACGCAAGAGGAAGCGAGACAACACATTTGCGCCTCGCGGCGCTCCATGCCCCTCATCAGGGGCGCGAACGAGGCAGGCCTCGTGCGCGCTGTGAGGGGCGAGACTAAAAGCTCACCTCGCGCGATGCGCGAGAACGATGCCGCGTGCGTGAACGGAAGTGGCTGTTTGAAAATTGAATCGGACGTTCGAGATGTGCGCCGTCATCCTGAGGTGCGAGCGCTTGCGAGCCTCGAAGGACGACGGCGACGTGCAGCCAGGCATCCTTCGAGGCTCGCCGCAAAAGCGGCTCGCACCTCAGGATGACGCCTCACATTCAATGTCGTCCCCGCGAAAGCGGGGACCCATAACCACCGCACATCCCGATGACAGCGAGAAGATCGCTCCAGCATATCCCTCAAATTGACGACTCAGGGCGTATGGGTCCCCGCCTGCGCGAGGACGACATGGAGAAAAATCGCGAAGCCGGGCCCGTTGGCGGGGACGACGCGAAGAGAGATCACGCACCACGCCGCATCGCATACTTTGTCAGCGCGCGTTAACTCCCCGCCCAGACGTCGAGCACGTAACGGTTTTGCGTCCCCATGGCATCGATCCATTGCAACGCGGCCGCCTCCTCGGCCCCGGTCCGCTCGCGATAGATTGCCGTCAGCACGCGCTTGACGTCCGGCTCCATCTTGCCGCCGTCACCGCACACGTAAATGACCGCGCCGGCTTCGATCAGTTTCCAGACCTTGTCCTTTTGCGCGGCAATCAAATCCTGCACATAGCTCTTGGGCGTGTCCGCCCGCGAGAACGCGACGTGCAGTTCGGTGATGCCCTGATCGGCGAAGCCTTTCAGTTCGTCGGCGTAGAGGAAGTCCTGCTCGGGGTGACGGCAGCCGAAAAACAGCATCGACGGGCCCAGCGACTGGCCCCTGGCTTTCATCGCCGCGCGCTCCTGCAAAAAGCCGCGGAACGGCGCGAGGCCGGTGCCGGGGCCGATCATGATGATCGGCGTCGTCGCCTTCTCCGGCAAGCGGAAACCGGCCTTGGTCTCGCGAACGGTGGCATAGACCACATCACCCGGGCGGCGGCTGGAGAGATAGTTCGAGCAGACGCCCTTGTAGATGCCTTGCCCTGAAACCGCGGGCGCATCGACCACGCCGACGGTCACACTGCATTTCGAGGCCCCCGCCGCCGCGGGCGACGATGAGATCGAGTAGTAACGCGGCGACAGCAGCGACAACATTTCCAGATAGGTGTGGAACGGCAGCTCGCACGCCGGGTACTCTTCCATCAGATCATAGACCGACTTCCGCTTGGCGAGGATCTCCGAGCGATAGAGTTCGGTTGAAGCAGGATCGTCGCCGGTCAATGCCTCGAGCTTCGGCCTGGTCATCGGGCAGCGGGTGTGCTCCGACATGATCTGAATCTGCTTGCGGGTCGCGACCTGCTGCAATTCGACGAATTCGCCGAGCAGCCGGCCGACCGACACCGCATTATCGACCGGAAGCTGCGCACGGCGGCCTGTCGCCACCTGCAACTTCACCTGATCGGTCGGAAGAAAGCCAAAGCGCCGCGCCACCGCGTCCACAAGCGCCGGCGCATTACGCGGCACCACGCTGAGATGGTCGCCGACACGATAGCTGACGCCGTCGGGCAATTCGACTTCGATATGCCGCGTCGAGCGCGTGGACGGATTGGCGCCGGATTTATTCTGCAATTCGTCGTTGACCAGAAGCTTGACCGGCACCGCGCCGCCGGACGCCGCGATCGTGTTGACCGCGCTGTGCGCCACCGGCTCGATCTTGTAGAGCGGCTCGTCATTGGCTTCGCGCGTGAAGCCGGTGTCGATACCGGCTTCCTTCCCGGCAAGCTCGCGCACCGATTTGAACCATTTCTCGAACTGTCCATCGAGATCGTCGCGGGCATCACCCTCTCCGCGCGGCAACCCGGCCTTCGCGCCATGGGCGGTAAGCTGCTCGTCAATCAGGCGCGGAATCGACTGGTAAGTGGCCAGCCAGTCGCTGTTGCCGCAGCCGAACACAGTATAGCGAACCCCTTGGAAGGCATCCTTTGGAAGATCACTGTTCAGCCAGTTGACGAACCTGGTCGCATTGTCCGGCGGCGCGCCATTGTAGGATGCGCAGAAAATGATGACGTCGCCCTGATCCTTCAGATTGCCGACATAGTCGTCGAGCGGCGCAAGCTTGGTGGCGAAACCATTGACCTCGGCCAGATCCGCGACGCGATGCGCCAACTCTTCGGCAGTGCCGAGATTGGAACCATAGAGAATGAGCAGCGGCGTGTTGTGACCGGGCCGAACCCGCGCCGGCGCGGCGGTCCCGGACGTGTCTGCGACCGCGGCCCCGGAACGACTGGCGACAATGGTGCGATCCTTGTCCGAACGCGCCCGCACCTTGATCTTGAAGCCGTCGGGCTTGATCGTCAGTGTTTCCTTCAGATGCATCTGGTAGCGCGTATGGTCCAGCAGCTTGAAGCGCTGGAGGATCATGCCGAGCGCGAGAGCAGCCTCATGCATCGCAAAGCCACGGCCGATACAGGCGCGCTGACCATTGCCGAAAGGCTTCCAGGCGTTGGGCGGACGCTTGATCTCGGCCTCACGGCTGAAATTCTCCGGATCGAACACGTCCGGGTTCGGTCCCCACACCGACGGATCGCGATGCAGCGCCATCACCAGGATCGTAACGAAGGTACCTTTCCGCAGCTTGTACTTGCCGCCGATGGTTTCATCCTTGAGCGGTGACACGCCGTAAGCGGGCGCCGGCGGCCACATCCGCAGCGACTCTTTCAGGATCTGTGAAATGTAGTGAAGCTGCGTGACCTGCTGGAAGGTCGGCTTGGCGTTGATGTCGGCGCCGAGAACGCGGTCGACTTCCTCATACGCCTTCTTCAGTACCTCCGGGTGCTTGAGCATGGCGTAGATCGCGCAGGACAACAGGCCGCTCGTGGTCTCGTGACCGGCGATCAGAAAGGTGTTGATCTGGTAGCGGATGTTGACGTCGTCGAGTTGCTCGCCGGTCGCCTTGTCCACGCCGGTCATCATCGCATTGAGCATGTCTTTCGTGCCAGCAGCAGCATCCGCGTTCTTGCGCCGCTCGGCGACGATTTCATCGACCATCTTGTTCATGAACGCGACGTCCGCCGCCATGTCGGTCCGGCGCGCGCGCATAAACAGCCCTTCCAGCGGAAGGCCGCGCGTCATCATGATCGTTTCGAGCGAGCGTACCAGCGCGCCGACGAACGGGTGATAGTCCTCGCGGTAGAATGAATTGAATCGATAATCGAAACCGCACAGCCCGATGGTATCGAGCGTCAGCGCGGTCATGTCGTGAACGACATCGATTTCATCGTCGGCGTTGAGGCGTTCCCACTTCTTGACGAGTTGCTCGGCGATGTCGACCATCATCGGGTGATAGGACTGCATCGCCCGGCCGCCGAACGGCGACAGCAGAATGTTGTGCGCCTTGTTCCAGTTCGGCTCGGTTGTGTCCGCCGTGAACAGACCATCGCCGCCGATCGCGCGCACGCGGCGCAGCGCTCCGCGCACCGCCTTGTCGAAACGCTTCTCGTCGCTCAGTTCGTTGACGAGTTCGAATCCCGAGACGATGACCAGCGGCTGGCCCATCATGTCGAGCCAGAAGATCGGTCCAAGCTCCCTGGTTTTGCGTACCAGATCCTGCACAGGCGCGGTCGAATCCAGCGACAGCATGTTGCCGACGACCGGCTTCTTCGGCGGATGCGGAATCGGATTCAGCTTGTTCTGGGACGCCATCGCTCGGGTATCTCCTGCCCACGTGACTTCATTGATGCCCGGCTGGCCCGGAGCTTTTCTCCGAAGCTACTGTTCCGGCGCATCTTTTGCAAAGAACTTATAAGGCAAGGGCATTGGCTGCGGCCTCCCGGCAGCGTTACCCGAAACGCCGCCTGCGCCATTCGAGGATTTTGGCGCTGACCTCGGCGGGCTGCTCCTGCTGGGTCCAGTGGCCGCTATTCTTGATCAGGTGTTTTTCGAGATCCGGAACAATATTCTCCATCCCGTCGCACGAGGACGGCGGAAGCACCGCATCGTTCTCGGCCATGATCATCAGCGAGGGCACGCGCACCGTGTGGTCGATATGCGCCGAACGCTCCCAGTTACGCGTCATGTTGCGATACCAGTTGATCCCGCCGGTGAAACCCGAGACCTTGAACGCATCCACGAACACCTGCATTTCCTCGGGCGTCAGGATTTTATCTCGCGGGTCGAGCTTGCCATCGTAGCCCGCGACCATTTGCGGAAACGCCATGTTCAGCTTCGGCGACGCACCGAGACCAGCCGCAGGCGGTCCCTCGCCTGCTTCCACCGGCTTCTTCTGCGGCATCGGCTTGCGCATGAAGAAGTCGAAGGATTGCTCGACGCGCCCATCGAATATCCTGTCGGCGCGGCGGTCAGGGTCCTGAAACTGCGCAATATAGAGGTGATCGCCATATTTCTTCCGCAACAGCGCGATAGGATCCTCCTGTGTTCGCGGCGTATGCGGCGTGTTGATGCCGATCACCCCCGCCACCCGGCCCGGATAGCGCAGCGGCATCTGCCAGACGATGAACCCGCCCCAGTCGTGGCCGACAAAGATCGCCTTGTCGATGTTGAGATGATCCAGCAAACCGACCAGGTCGGCGGTGAGGTTTTCAATATCGTAGGCTTCGACCTGGTCCGGACGGTCCGTTGCGCCGTATCCGCGCTGGTCGGGTGCAATGACCCGAACACCCGCCTCGCTCAGAGCCTTGATCTGATGCCGCCAGGAAAAAGCGATCTCCGGCCATCCATGGCACAGCACCAGTGGCGGCTTGTCTGTCTTGGGACCGGCTTCGTAGAAGCCCATGCGTATGCCATTGACCTGAGCATACTGAAGCGGCGGCATTTCCATCATTGCAGGCGCCACGTCTCAGCTTGCCGCGCTTGCACGGTTGCCGTGCGGTGCGACGGCCGCGGCAAGAAGCTCGAACTCCTTGGGCAGCATGTTCGCCAGCACTTCGACATGCGGGATAATGTTCGCTCCGGCGATGAAGCCGAAATCGAGCTGATCGCGGTAGCTCTGCACGGTGATGTTCAACGCAAGACCATGGGTCGAGATCGAGACCGGGAAGATATGGAGCAATTCCGCTCCCACCGCATAGAGCGTCTGACGCGGCCCGGGCACGTTCGAGATCGTGACGTTTGCGCTCGGCGGAAGCACATCGGACAGGTTCGAGCGGCTGTAGAGCAGCGCCAGCACCTGAATCAGGATCGGCGCGCCCAGCATCGAGATGTTGGACATCGATGGCATCAGCGCGCGCAGCGGATGCGACATTTCCTTTGACTTCGCTGACTGGGCGATGATCGCCTGAAGGCGCTCCTTCGGGTCTTCGATATTACTCGCCAGCGAGCAGATCATCCCGAACACCTGGTTGTTCGCTTCGGTGTTGCCCTCCTCGCGCAGAGAAATCGGCACAGCCGCAGTCAGCGATCGGCTCGGCAACCCGCCATGCTCAAGCAGATACCTGCGCAGCACGCCGCTCGACAGCGCCAGCACAACGTCATTGAGCTTGCCGCCGGCCTGCTTGGCGATCGCCTTTGCTTCCGGCAGCGAGACCGAGACACCGGCGAAACTGCGCTCCGACGAAATCGTTTTGTTCAGCATGGTCGAGGGCGAAACCATATTCGCCAGACTATCGCGGGATTTCGGGTCAGAGACCTTCGCGACCATGTCGCGGATGCTTTTGACGGTTTCCGGCACCCCGCCAAGCATCCTGATGCCGCTTTCGATCTGGAACATCGCATTGTCGAACAGGACAGATCCAAGATCGCTCTTGCCGCTACGCGGCAGATCGAAGCTCTTGGCCTTTGACGCATCGAGCGGCTGACGCCAGAGCTGCGTGTAGGAATCGAGCATGTTGGCTGCGATGTCCCGCGGCTCGTTGGCTTGCTTGTTCGGAACGACCTTCGGAAATTCACGCGGCACCGGCGTGATGTCATAGATCATGTTGGTGAGCGCAGCGCCCGCGCCGCCGTCGATGCAGGCATGATGCATCTTGGAATAAAGACCGACCTCGTTGTTCTCCATGCCCTCGAATACATAGAACTCCCAGAGCGGGCGCGCCCTGTTGAGCAGCTTGGCGTGAATCCAGCCCACCGTGCGTTCCAGGGTCGCTCGATCATGCGGCGCCGGCAGGCCGCCGCGGAAGATGTGGCGATTGATGTCGAACTGATCGTCCTCGACCCAGCTCGGATTATCGATGTCGAGCGGCGCCTTCTCCAGTCGCGCCTTCAGGATCGGCGCAACATGAATCCGGTCCGCGATCATCTTCTTGAAGTCTTCGAAGAAGTCGCCCTGATAACCGTCCTTCAGCTTGAAGATCGCCATGCTTCCGACGTGCATCGGCATCTCGGGCGTCTCGAGATAAAGAAACGACGCGTCCATCGAAGACAGCTTCTTGGCATGGCTCATAGTACCCTCCCGTTTCAGGCGAGATCACGATGCCCCGGAAATTCGTTTTCCGTTCTCCTGCACCGTGCTCCGACAGCCGCTGTCGCCTTTCAGGCGATCTCGTCCGGCAATATTCTTTTTACGCGCCAGCTTTCTCCGGTCGCGCATAGGCCAGCGCGAACGGCCCCGAGCGATCGAACGGATGAAACTCGCCTTCCGGTTGCGCGAGTCGGTCGGCGACAGCCCATAGCGCGGCAGCGTTCACGCCAATACCGATATGGCTCGCGAGCGCAATCTCGATGTTTTCTGCCGTATCGGCTTCGCGCACGAGGCAAGTCCGCCAGTTCACGATTCCGTCGGTGCGGGTATAGAGCGACGATGTCGGCACCGGCAGATCGCCGGACAGCGCGTGAATGTCCTTGATGTCAGCGTCCTCGATGGTTTCGCCCGAGACCATCTCGTACACGCGCTTGGCGTTTGTCGCAGTGACGTCGCCCGCGAACGGGCTGCCCAGTGTCACGACATAACGGACCATCTCAGGCATTCGTAACGCCAGGTCGCGTGCGTAAACGCCGCCGAGACTCCAGCCGACCAGACTGACCTTGCGGCCTGTCGCGCTGTGAACGCTGGCCAGCAATTTGCCGAGCTTTTCGCGCATGCTGTAGACGCCGCCTGTGTTCCGGCCGAAACCCCATGGATGGGTCGAGAACCCGAGCAGATCGAGATAGCGCCGCAGGATGAGTGTCGAGACATCGCTCGCCAATAGACCAGGCAGGACCAAAACTGGATGACCGTCGCCGCGCGGTGCCGTCAAAAGCGCAGGCGCCATCAACAAGGTGGCGTTCAGCTCGAACACCCCTCGCCCCTCGGCGAGAAACAGACCGAGATTCGGCGGACGTAATCGGCCCTTTTCCGCGAGGTGGCTCTCGTTAACTGTCATCGCGACCTGCCCGGGCAAACAGCTTCATCACACTACGCTCTTACTGCTCCGCATTGAGGCAGTCCGCATAGTCTAGAAGCATGTCGGGCCTCATGCCAATCGGGTTTCGGTGAAAACGGCGGCGTGGTGAATTTTATTGCTCTGCACCATGTTCCGTAACAAGGTGGACGAAGCCGCCGTCTGAGGAATCGCAGCATGCGACCTCATGCCCTTGGACCGGCCCCGACGCATTTGCCACCCAATTGCGATAGCCTGTGACAACGATGGCCCGAGACCTTTCATGAGTACGTACCGCCTCGACCACCTGTTTTCGCCGCGCTCGATCGCAATCGTCGGCGGGAGTTCGAAGCCCGCCTCTGTCGGGGGCGCGACATTGCGCAATCTGCTCGCCGGCGGCTTCAGCGGACCGATCTACATCGTCAACCGCAAACATTCCGAAATCGAAGGCATCAAGACGTATCGCGACATCAGGGACATTCCCGAGATACCCGATCTCACGATCATCTCGACACCGCCCGCGGCCATCCAGGATATTGTGAAAGCCGCGGGCGCTCGCGGATTCCCGGCCGCGATGGTGCTTTCCGCGGGTCTCGGCGTCGGCACCGGATCTTACACGGAGGCGATCGCGCAGACGGCGCGGAAGACTGGCCTGCGCCTGATCGGACCATCGCTCGGCGTTCTGGTGCCGCGCATGAAACTGAATGCCAGTTTTGGGTCACGCTTGCCGCAAATCGGCGACCTTGCGCTGATCTCGCAGTCCGGTGCGATCTCGACAGCGCTGGTCGAATGGGCGGCGAACCGCAACGTCGGATTCTCGGGTATCGTCTCGACGAGTGAAAATCTCGATGTCGATTTCGGCGACCTGCTCGATTATTTCGCCCTCGACACGGACACGCGCGCCATCCTGCTCTACGTGGAATCGATCAGCGACGTGCGAAAATTCATGTCGGCGGCGCGGGCCGCCGCCCGCGTCAAACCCGTGGTGGCGATCAAGTCGGGCCGCCACTCGCAAGGCGCGCGCGCAGCCGCCACGCATACCGGCGCGCTGGCCGGGTCGGATGCGGTTTACGATGCAGCGTTTCGCCGCGCCGGTTTGTTGCGCGTGCTCGACCTCGACGAACTGTTTTCCGCCGCTGAAACACTCGGGCACCTGCAATCATCGCATGGCCACCGGCTTGCGATCATCACCAACGGTGGAGGGCTTGGCGTACTCGCGGTCGATCGGCTGATCGACCTCGGCGGTGAGCTTGCCGGCTTGTCCGAAGACGTCAAGAAAAGCCTCGACAAGGTGCTGCCGGAGCGATGGTCAGGCGCTAATCCCATCGACATTCTGGGCGACGCGGACGGCGAACGCTATGCGAAAGCCTGTGAGCTCGTGCTGGGCGACACCGCGAACAATGCGGTCCTGATCATGAATTCGCCCAACACGCTGGCCTCACCACTTGAATCCGCGAAGGCCGTTGTCGCGGCGGTGAAAAAGTACCGTGCCGAGGCCTATTCCCGCAAGCCGGTATTCGCGGCATGGGTCGGCGACAACGGAGCCGCCTCCGCGGTATTTGGCGAAGCGGGCATTCCGCATTTTCCAAGCGAAGCAGACGCCGTGCGCGGCTTCATGCATATCGTGCGCTATCGCGAAGGTCTGGACGTCGCGATGCAGACGCCGCCCAGCCTGCCGGAAGATTTCGCGCCGGACGTGGCGGCCGGGCGCGCGATCATCCAGAACGCGTTACGCGACCGCCGGGGCTGGCTCAATCCGATCGAAATCAACGATCTCTTCGCGGCCTATTCGATCCCCATCGCATCCGCTGTGCTGGCGCAGGATCCGGATCAGGCGGCGCGCGCGGCGACCCCTATCCTGGCGGAAGGGAATACGGTGGTGGTCAAGATCAGCTCGCCGGACATTCTGAACAAGTCAGACGTCGGCGGCGTGCGTCTGAACCTGACCAGCGAGCGCGCGGTTCACGATGCGACCGACGATATCCTGCAACGGGCCCGCAAGATGCGGCCAAAAGCCCGCATCAACGGCGTAACAATCCATCCGATGATCTTGCGTCCGCGTGCCCGCGAGCTGATCGCAGGTCTCGCCGACGACCCCACTTTCGGTCCCGTGGTGGTGTTCGGACGCGGCGGTACGGCGGTCGAAGTCATCAACGACAAGGCGCTGGCGCTTCCGCCGCTCGACCTCAATCTGGCGAAGGGCCTGATTGCGCGCACCCGTGTCTCGCGTATTCTCAAGAGCTATCGCGATGTTCCCGCGGCGGACGAAGGCGCGGTCGCGTTGCTGCTGGTGAAGATCGCGCAAATGGCGGCGGACCTGCCGGAGATTCGTGAACTCGATATCAATCCCCTGCTGGCCGACAAGGATGGCGTCATCGCGGTCGATGCGCAGGTATCGATTGCGCCACTGAGCGACGCGCTTCGCGGCTCAGGTCATTATCGCTTTGCGATACGGCCATATCCGAAAGAGTGGGAACGGCACACCACGCTCAAGGACGGCCGGAATATCTTCGTGCGGCCGGTCCGGCCCGAGGATGAACATCTCTATCCGGAGTTCTTCTCGCACGTCAGCCAGGAAGACATCCGGCTGCGGTTCTTCTCGGCGATGAAGGAGCTGACTCATCCGTTTATCGCGCGCCTGACGCAGCTCGACTACGCCCGCGCGATGGCCTTCATCGCCATCGAGGAAACCACCGGCAAGATGCTCGGCGTGGTGCGCCTTCACACCGAAGCTGACTTTTCCAGCGCCGAATTCGCCGTGCTCGTCCGGTCCGACCTCAAGGGTGTGGGGCTCGGCCTGCTGTTCATGAAAATGATCGTCGAGTACGGGAACGCGGAGGGCGTGCGCGCCATCCGCGGCCAGGTCCTGAGCCGGAATGCCAGAATGCTCGATATGTGCCGGCGGCTCGGATTTCAGATCGGCCCCGATCCGCAGAACTCGGACATCTCGCTTGTGGTTCTGCCGCTTGCGGAACGAGCCAAGTAAGTTGCGTCAGGGAACGAGCACGGCGCGGCCGACAAGCTTGCCCTTTTTCAGATCGTTGAGCGCGGAATCGACCTGCTTCAGCGGCACCTTGGTGACCGGAATCGGTGCGATCTTCTTCTCGCGCACCAGATCGATCAGCTCCTGCGTTTCACGCAGATTGCCGACATAGCTGCCCTGAATCGTGATCGCCTTGATCGGAATCAGTGGCAACGCCCATGGCGCGCCGCCGCCGAACAGCCCGACCATGACAAGCTTGCCGCCCTTGCTGAGACAATCGAAACCAAGCTGCGCCGTCGCGGCGTTGCCGACCAGATCGATCGCGCCAAGAACAGGCCTGCCCGCTTTCGCTGCGATCTGCTGCAAGGCGTCCGGCGCGGCGCCGTTGACAAATCCGAGCGCGCCGGCCTCCTCCGCAGGCTTGCGCTTGCTCTCATCGATATCGACAACGATGGCGCCCTTGCCGCCCATGGCCTTGAGGATCGACAGCGCCATCAGACCCAGCCCGCCGGCACCGAAGATCACGATGGGTTGGTCCAGAATCGATTCGAGTTTCTTGATCGCGCTATATGTCGTTACGCCCGAGCACGCATAAGGTGCGGCGGTCACCGGATCGAGACCTTTGAGGTCGAGGAGATAACGCGGATGGCGGACCGTGATGTGATCGGCATAGCCGCCGTCGCAATACACCCCGATCGAATTCGGCTTGACGATGCACATGTTCTCATCGCCTGCCTTGCAGGTTGCGCATTCGCCGCAGCCAAGCCAGGGGTAGACCAGCCGCACATCGCCGACCGCCACGCCCTTCGCATCGGGCCCGAATGCAACAACTTCGCCGACCGTCTCGTGTCCCATGGTGAGCGGCAGCGACACCCCGCGGTCCTTCAGGGACAGCGGCTTGCGGCCGTGCCCCAGATCATAGCCGCCCTCCCAGATATGCAGATCGCTGTGACAGACGCCGGCGGCTTTCACCTTGAGCAGAACCTGAGTGCCCTCAGGCTTTGGGGTCGCGATGTCCACTTCCGTCAACGGTGTGTTGAATTCAGTGACCTTGAAACTCTTCATCGCGTCTCTCCCTTTTCTTATGCAGCCGTCCGGTAGCGTGCGGATGCTGTTCGGGCGGGAGTAGAGGCGAGCCGAGGCAGCCCTGTCAATATGGCGCGGCCCCCCCGCCCGTCCTCGCCGCGAGATGAAACTTGGCCAAAGGCCTCTTATGGATTACCCAAGACCGGCTGGCACAACGCTCGCCGGCGACATCGAGAGCAGCCGCGATGACCGACCAGTTTGACTGGAATCTTGTTCGATCGTTCCTCGCCATCACGCGCACCGGCAGCATGACGGCGGCGGCGAAACGGCTGAAGATCGACTATTCGACGCTCAGCCGGCGTATCGCCGCGCTGGAAACATCGCTGGGCTCCCAACTGTTCGACCGCCGCACCAGCGGCTCGTCGCTCACCGAGGCTGGTGAGCGGCTGCTCGAAATGGCCGAGCAGATGGATCAGCTTGCGACCTCGGCGGCGCAATCGATCGGCGACTCGAAGGCGCAGGCCACCGGCGCCGTGCGCATCGGCACGCCGGATGGTTTTGGAACCAAATTCCTGGCGCCGCGACTGGGCGAACTCAGCGATCGCCATCCGGATCTCACCATCGAACTCGTGGCGATGCCGCGCGAATTCAATCTTTCCCGCCGCGAAGCCGACATCGCGGTGAGCCTGACGCAACCAACTGAAGGCCGGTTGCATGGACGCAAGCTGACAGATTACGAACTCGGTCTCTACGCATCGCACGACTATCTGGCCAACAACCCCGCCGTTGAGACCGCTGCGGATGTGCCATCTCATCGATTCATTTCATACATCGACGATCTGATCTTCTCGCCTGAACTCGAATACGCGCATTTCGTATCGCCGGATTTGCGCCCGGCGATCAAGAGCTCCAACCTGATCGCGCAACTCAATTCCACTCTCGCCGGCGCAGGCTTGTGCGTGCTGCCGTGCTTCATCGCGCTCACAGAGCCGCAGTTGGCGCGGGTGCTGCCGAGCTTCCGCCTGATCAGGACATTCTGGCTGTTGCTGCATAGTGACCTGCGCAACATCGCGCGCGTGCGTGTCACGGCGGATTTCATTGCCGAACAGGCAAGCAAGGCTCAGGCGCTGTTCATGCCGAACGGGCAGAAGTAAATCGGCCGGCGTCCGCCCTGCACCCTATGGACTAGTAGCAATATCCATAACAACCGCCCGGATTTGTATTCGGCGGCGGCTGATTGACCTGATTGGTCTGGTTCGATTGCGACTTGTTCTTCGCGATGGCGTTGCCGCCGTCGAAAATCGAGAAATATCCGAGGGGATCAGTTCCCGGCGGCTTCGCAGGATCAGTGACGATGGTCTTGCCGAAGCCGAGCCGCGCGGCCATCTGGTCGGTCGGCAGATCGGATATGCCGCCGGTCTGGCCAGGCCCGCTGGTCAGCGCGGCCATGATCTTCTGCAGCAGGAAGTCCGGAATCGGGAATGGCTCGGGGATCGGATCGTTCGGACCTGACACCCACGTCATATAACCGGGACGAACGATCACTGAGCCGACATTGTTCTTGATGACCACCGAGCCGACGTGGCCGATGACGATCTCGCCCTTCGCCTGTGACAGCTTGGGATCGGAACCGGCGAAACCCGGCGGGATCGGATAAACCACCGTCGCCACACCGCCGCGGATGCCCAGCGTCGCCACCGGCGTCTTCACCGTGACGCCCGCGGTGTGGCTGATCTGTCCACCGACGAAGCGCATGACGCCCTTCGAGACTGTCGCCACCATCTTGCCGGTCCCGGCGGCTGGATCGTAGACGTACTCGTCGATGACGATGTTGCTGTTGCGACCGACATTCAGCGTCGAGGTGTCGGGAAACATGATCTGCGTCGACCCCTGCGCCGATGTCTGCACCCGCTCTTTGTAAATAATATTCGTACCGATAGTGAGCGTGCGCGTTCCGGCGCCCGGCGGTGTTCCGGTTGCATCGAGATTGACGGCACCGACCCGCCCCGAGTTCTGGGCTTCAGCCGCTGGAATAAGCGCCGTCGTGGAGAGCAGCACCGTCAGAAACGACGTGAGGTATGTCTCTTTGGAAAATAACATCTGCTGCTGCCCTCAGAAACGAGCGGTCGGACCGAACATCACGGAGAAATTATCCAGGCGATAGTTCGGCAGCGAGGAGTTGGTCTTGTCGTACTGAACCGCGGCTGAAATGCCGAAGTTCTTCGTCACAGGTGCATTGAACAGCGCGCCCACCGACCATTGGTTATCACTGCGAGCGACCAGCGGATCGATGAACGGATTTGCAGCATCGAAGCGGGTCTCGATCCATCGCGCGAACGGCGCCACGCTCCAGTTGCGCGACATCCACACGAACGGCGGCGCGAACTCAAGCGTTAAGGCGGCTTCGAAAGCCCACTGATCGAAAGACTGGAACACAAAAGAGGCATCACCACGACGGTACAGTCCGCGCGCGTCGAGCTTGATCTGCTGCGCGATGTTCCAGCTCGCCGTGAGACTGGTCGTATACCAGTCGCTGGAGCCAAAGCCCGCAACAGGATCGGCGTTCCTGAAATCCGCACGGCGCCATTCGAAATCAGGACCGAAGGTAAATCTGTCGTTCACCGGAATTTTCACGCCAACACCGGCGCCAGCAGTCGAAAAGTACGACGATCCGCCAACCCAGGTATTCCCACCGACCACATAAGGCTTGATGGTGACGCCCGGCAGAAGTTCAGGCGCGAGCGCGAGCCGGGGACCGAAGCTGACGTCGACGAAGCCGACGTTCAGATCCTTCAGGCGCGATTGCTCGGTGAGATATCCAACGGCGCGCGTTTCGAGAATGTCGCCGCGTTGGTTTTGCAGATCATAGTCATGGCTCAAGCCAACAAGCCCGAACCAGTTGATGTCAGCCTTCCGCTGCGCGGTCGGAAGCAACGCCAGATCCTGCCCCCCGAGACGCAGGACACCGCCGCCGGGCGCGAAACTCGCGTTACTCTGCGAGCGAATGCCGGTCTGCGCGAAACCGGAGAACCGGCTCGGCTGAAGCTGCTTCTCGGTGTCGGGCAAATAGGTTTCGATGCGCTCCCTGGTGATCGCATCGATATCCGGGCTCGCGAGAGCCTCCTTGAAGTAACGCTTCGCCATCTCATAGGAGCCGAGCCGGAAATACAGCGCGCCGAGTTCGTATTTCACGCGCGTCAATTTGGGATTGTAAAACAGCAACCGCTCGAGCGCACCGATCGCGGCTTCGTAATCCCCGCGCGCGGTCGCAACTTTCACGTAAGAAAACGTGATTTCGTGATTGCCGGGATTGCGGACCATCCGCTGAAACAGGTTCTGCTGCTCTGACGCGTCCTGCGCCCGCGCGATTCCGGCATGGGCGAAAAAGACAAGCGCGCAAATAGCCCAGATGCTGCGGGCCGACACGGCCTGCGCCCGCAAACCCACCTGAGGCAATACTCGAAACCACATTTCATAAATTCCCGCCGTCAATGCTCCGGGAAGAACCATAAAAGCAGCCTTTAATCAACGCTGTAGGACTCATATCCAGTGGCCGAATTGATACAGGCGGAGGAAAACGCAAGCCATGCGGAGCTCGATCAGTCCCGTCTCTGGTGTACGCATTGGTACATATGCGCCATCCATCGGTTCAATTCGCGAAAAGAAATTTTCGCCGGAAAATCAGCGCCTACACCGTGTTTCTGGACTTGGCTCTCGAGGAATGAGCCTTCGGGTGGCGCAAGATTATGCGGTATCCCGGCACGGCGCCACGCATCGTCATGAAGATGCAGGAAATGAAAATCCTTGCACAATCGACTCAATTTCTCGGTGCTGTCCGGATTGAATAAATCCGGCACACCGAACCATGAGACAGGACCGAGGGGCATCCTGCTTAAAATTTTACCGTTCAGCTTATGCCGCTCAGTGAGCGACGTGAGCAAGGCCGAACCTGATTCCTCCCAGCCTTCCCGTGAGCCGGAAAGACGTTCAGTTTCCGCCAGCGCTTCGGTGAGCAATCCATGTCCCGCCGGAAATTTCAGAACACCGGTCGGCACGCGCCTGAAAATATCCAGACCGGCGAAGAAAACATCGCCAGTTGGAAGGTCTGCCTCAAGCAGCAGAATATCAGGATCAATCCACCATCCACCCAGCTTCTGAAGCAAAGCGTACCGAAAAAGATTCGCGTGAATGGCGAGTGCGCCCTCCTCACCCAACGGCCTCAGGACAAGCTCGCGGGGAAGAATCTGCGCTGCATCCTCGACAGATATCCAGTCGGGAACATTCAAGTCGCGATTGTAGGAAAGCACCTCGACGCGGTGTCCACTCGCCGCAAAGCTTTTCAGGCACATCAATTGATAGGGACCGATCGTCTCGCCATGCCAGAATGTCCTGAGCGTCTGGGGATCGGCGGCGCGTGGATGATCTCCCCGCTGCGGACTGCTACCGAAGGAACGCTGGCCGGGCTGCCAGCCATTGATCTGGATGGATCGGGCCAGATGATCCAGCGCATCATAGGGCACGCTCTGGGTGGGAAGCTTCTGCTTAAGCTCCTTCATCACCCAGAATTCGCGAAACCATCCTTCAACGGCCTCATAAGACAGACGCGCGCCCTGTGGAACATCTACTCCAAAACGCTTGAACAGCAGGTCCAGAAAACTGCCTTCGGGCGGCCCCAGATTTTTGGGAATGCGCAGCGCGCGCCACAGATCATTCCAGAGATGCACGAAATCGCTTGAAGCCAGGCGCGTCAAAACAGCCTCGCATTGTGCAGGATCGAAGAACATCAGAACTTCGTTGGGATGAATCTCGTAGGCGCTGACTCTCGGGTGGACCAGATGATCGATCGCATACTCGGATGCGAGGCGCGTAATGAGTTTGGGTCCGACAATACCGTGATCGGCGCCCGGCGCGGCGGTGCCTGCCGCCGGCAGCAACCGCATCGCCTCATCGATGGCGGCCGTCATGATCGGTGACTGTGCGGGAAACTTCATGACAGCGGCATTGACAACGCCATCCTCCTGATACGCGAGATAAACCTTGTCGTCGGGCAATGCTGCTTTCATCACAACGATGTCGAGGTCCATGTACCAGCCGCCGAACTTCTGGACGGCGAGATACCTGAACAGATCGGAATGCAAGGCGAGCGACAGATCGCCGTCCTTGTGATGAAACTGATAGAGCGGGCCAGACAGAACCTCACGCGCATCCACAAGCTCGACGCCTTCGGGCACGTTCAGAGTCTTGTTGTAGGTGTACAGCAGAACGCGCGCGCCGGCGAAAACCGCGCTCCGCAATGACAAATCCTCGTAATAACTGAGATCCGATCCGGTCCAAAAAGTACGCACGTCCTGGCGATGCTTCACGGAAGAAGATGACTGCATGAGATTGCCTTTTGATGCTCAGTCATTATAGCCAGTATTCCGGCCTGCGTTGTCAACGCAAAGTGGAAAGCAAAATGCCGCCATGAAGACCGTTCTTTTTGCCTGGGAGCACGGCGGCGGCTTTGGCCATATCGCAAATTTGCGACGCTTCGCTGCACTGCTGAAGCAGCACGATATGCGCGCGATCTTTGTGCTCAAGAATCCGGAAGCGTCGCATCTGCTGGGTGCCAATGCAGAGGTTCTTCAGGCGCCGTCGCTACCGACAGCACAATCATTCCGCTCGACCGCGACGATGCACGATCAACTGGCCTCGGCCGGTTTGGCTGATGAGCATGGCCTGCGATCGCAGTTGCAATCATGGGACGACATTTTCAAGGCCGTTTCGCCGGATCTTGTCGTCGCGGACTACGCGCCTGCGGCAAGCCTGATGGCGCGCGGACGGATTCCATTGATCGTCGTGGGAAACGGATACACAGCACCTCCCGGTGACATGAAGAGGTTTCCACCACTTCATCGTGTTCATCCGCCGCGCTGGAGCGAAGAAGAAACACTGGGAACGGTTAATCGGGTGCTGCGATCTCTGGAGCGGCCTGTCCTTGAACGACTGCCGCAGATATTCGCGGGCGATGCGCAGATCGTTCTCACGTTTCCGGTGCTCGACCCTTATGATCTGCAACGATCTCAGCCGCTGACCGGTCCGATCTTCGACAGCCCGCCGCTCGAAGGGCGGAAAGATGCGGACGACATCTTCGTCTACCTGTCGCGAGGCGTGTTAGGCGCACTGCCTTTCGACATTGTTCCGGCATTGGTCCCTTTCGCCAGCCGCCTTGTCATGTCTGCTCCAGACATGGCGAGCAGGCAGTCCAACGATCTGCTGCATCGCGGGGCACGGGTTTTCCCGCAGCATTTGCCGTTAAGCGAGACGCTGGCATCGGCACGGCTCGTGATTCATTTCGGTGGAGGCGGCCTCGCGGCCCATGCAATCGCCGCTGGTGTCCCTCAGCTTGTTCTCGCGACCCATATCGAACAGCTTCTGAACGGGCTTCAACTCGAGAAGGCAGGCCTCGGCAAAGTCATCGATAGTTTTGGGCCGCAGATCGATATCTCCAAATCACTGGAGGCGATTCTCACTGATGATCATAGGCGACAGCAGGCAATTCAGGCCGGCCATGAGCATCGCGACATGCTGACAACAATGAAGCCGCTTGAAACATTCGAAGCTGCTGCCTTGAGACTTCTCGCCAAGTAGCTGAGCGCCGCTCAGCAACCCTGCATGCCCGCCCCTATTTTCCGACGCAGGAAGGCCACTTGCCTCGGCGGGGAATACCTGCATAAAGTTAATCGACCAATTAACAAAAGCCAACGATCAGGGAGAGACTGCAGATGGCTGCACCTTCGCGCGCCTTGCCGGTGCCAACGCCCGAAACCCAGCACTTTTGGGACGGCACACAGTCAGGGGAACTTCGTCTGCAACGGTGCGACGATTGCTCGAACGTCTATTTCCCGCCCCGCCCGTTCTGCCCGTCCTGTGCGTCGCGCAAAGTCAGCGCGTTCAAGGCCAGCGGCAAGGGCAAGCTCTACAGCTATGTGATCAATCACCGCCCTGCGGCGCCGGGTTTCTCCCCGCCTTATGCCATCGCCGTTGTCGAACTCGATGAAGGTCCGCGGATGATGAGCAATATTCTCGACTGCCCGCAGACGCCTGAGGCGCTTGTTCTCGACATGAAGCTTGAGGTCGCGTTCGAGAAAGTCAGCGACAAGATCACCCTTCCCCAGTTCCGCCCGGCGAAGGGTTAAAGCAATGCGCAGAAACCAGGTTGCCGTTGTCGGCGCGGCCGAAACCACCAAGCTCGGCGTCATCCCCGACATGTCGCAGATCCAGCTGCACGCAGACGCCGCGCTGAACGCACTGGCGGACGCAGGATTGAAGCTGTCGGACATTGACGGCATAGCCACCGCGGTCGAGACACCGCAACAGCTCGCACACTATCTCGGCATCACGCCAACATGGGTTGACGGCACGTCGGTCGGCGGCTGTTCGTTCATGCTGCATGTCCGCCACGCCGCGGCGGCGATCGAGGCCGGCCTGTGCAAGACGGTCCTCATCACCCATGCCGAGAGCGGCAAGTCGATGATCGGCAAATTGCCGCGCTCGATTCCCGCGGACAGCCTGCAAGGCCAGTTCGAAGCACCGTTCGGCGTGTTCGGCCCGCCGAGCATGTTCCCGATTCCGGTGCTCCGTTACATGAAGACCTACGGCATCACCCACGAGCAGATTGCGATGGTGTCGGTGGTTCAGCGCGAATGGGCGGCGAAGAATCCGCGCGCGATGATGAAGGACCCGATCACCGTCGAGGACGTGCTCAACTCACGGATGATCGCCTACCCTTTCCGCATCCTCCAGTGCTGCCTCGTCACCGACGGCGGCGGAGCACTGGTCCTGACCAGCGCCGACCGCGCCAAGGACTTCCCGCAGAAGCCGGTCTACATTCTCGGCACCGGCGAGAGCGTCGAGACGCCGATGGTCAGCCAGATGGAGACCTTCAACTCGTCGCGCGCGTTCAAGGTGGCAGGTCCGACCGCGTTTCGCGAAGCCGGCATCGCGCACAAGGATGTCGATCACCTCATGATCTACGATGCCTTCGCGCATCTGCCGCTGTTCGGGCTCGGCGATCTCGGGTTCATGCCGCATGAGGAAACCGGCAAGTTCATCGCCGACCGCAACACCGCCATCGGCGGCAAGCTGCCGATGAACACCAACGGCGGCGGCCTTAGCTACATGCATTCGGGCATGTACGGCATGTACGCGCTTCAAGAGAGCGTTCGGCAAATGCGCGGCATCGCGCCGGCACAGGTGCCGGGCGCGAAGATTTCGGTCTGTCACGGCGTCGGCGGCATGTTCGCCGCCAGCGGCACCATCATTTTCACCAACGAACGCTGACAGCGAAAACAGGAGCTAAATCATGTCGAACAAGAAATCGCTGGACGGCAAGGTCATCGTCGTTACCGGCGCGGGCCGCGGCATCGGCCGTGAGATCGCGCTGCTCGCAGCCGCCGAGGGTGCCAAGGTGGTAGTCAACGACCCCGGCGTCGCAGCCGACGGATCGGGTACCAACGCGGCGCCAGCCGAAGAGGTCGTCGAGGAAATCAAGAAGCGTGGCGGCACGGCGGTCGCCAACTTCGAAACGGTTGCCGAAGCCATCCCCGCCAGCAAGATCATCAAGCAGGCCGTCGACACTTACGGCAAACTCGACGGCGTGGTGAACAACGCCGGCATTCTGCGCGACGCAATCTTCCATCGCATGAGCGTCGAGGCGTTCGAATCCGTCATCAAGGTCCACCTGCTCGGCTCGTTCTACACCTCGCATGCCGCCGCCCGCATTTTCCGCGAGCAGGAAAGCGGCGCGTTCGTGCATTTCACCTCGACGTCCGGCCTGATCGGAAATTTCGGCCAGGCGAACTATTCCGCCGCCAAACTCGGCATTGTCGGCCTGTCAAAGTCAATCGCGCTCGACATGGAGCGCTTCAACGTGCGCTCCAACTGCGTGTCGCCGTTCGCATGGAGCCGCTTGATCGGCACCATTCCTACCGAGACCGAGGAAGAGAAGGCTCGCGTCGCGCGCATGCAGCAGATGGGACCGGAAAAAATCGCGCCGTTGTCGGTGTTTCTGCTCAGCGACGCCGCCAGTGACGTCACCGGGCAGATCTTCGCAGTCCGCATGAACGAGATCTTCCTGATGGGCCAGTCGCGCCCATTGCGCTCGATCCACCGCGACGGCGGCTGGACGCCGCAGACCATTGCCGAACACGGCATGCCCGCGCTGAAGTCGTCGTTCTACAAGCTCGACCGTTCCGCCGACATCTTCTCGTGGGACGCGATCTAAGAGAGAGGGCAGCGGGCCTTACTTAAAGGACCCGTGCCGCCCCTGTCCGCTGGCGAAACGCGTCGCACCGTCGAGCGTTTCGCCGGACGCGATGACATCGAGTCCGCCCTGCATTTCGTCGATGATGGCGGACATCTCGTCGATATCCCATTGGCGCAGCGCCGAACGCTTGTCATTGCGCAGACAGGCCTGCGGAAACTTCGCCAGTTCCTGAGCAAGAGCAATTGCGTGCGCCCGCGCCTCGCCCTTCGGCACAAGGCGGTTGGCAATTCCGATCTCGAACGCTTCCTTGGCGTCGACCGGCCGCCCGGTGAGGATCAAATCCATCGCGCGCGAATGGCCGATCAGACGCGGCAGGCGGATCGTCCCAAGATCAATCAACGGCACGCCGAAGCGGCGGCAGAAGATGCCGAAGGTCGCGCCCTCGCCCACCACGCGCATGTCGGCCCACAACGCCAGTTCCATCCCGCCCGCGACCGCATGGCCTTCGACCGCAGCAATCACCGGTTTGCTGAGGCGTAGACGGCTCGGCCCCATCGGTGCGATGGTGTCGTGTCCGCCAAGCTCGCGCTTCTTTTCGAGATCGCCTCGCGCGACGGCTTTGAGGTCGGCGCCCGCGCAAAATGCGCCGCCGGTGCCCGTGAACACTGCGACTGAGGAATTCGAATCAGCATCGAAGGCGCGGAATGCATCGAACAGGCGGCGGGCCGTGGCGCCGTCAACGGCATTCTTGCGCTCCGGCCGGTTGATGGAAACGACGGTAACGGGGCCTTCGTGCTCGACAAGAATGGTGTCAGTCTCGGTCATCGATATCTCCCGTTGTTATTGATTTTAGCCGCTGTTGCGCAGCCCCGCCGAAATGCCGTTGATTGTCAGTTGAATGCCACGCAACACCTGCTCGTCCTTGCTTTGCGACCGGTGCGCCTGAAGCAATTCGACCTGCACATGGTTGAGCGGGTCTAGATAAGGAAAGCGATTGCGGATCGAGCGTTCGAGCAGGGGGTTCTCCTGCAGCAGCCGGTCGTGCCCCATGATGGTCAACAGCGTCTCGATCGAACCATGCCACTCGGTACGAATGCGGCCGAAAATGGTGGCGCGCAGCTTCTCGTCCGGCACCAGGTCAGCATAGCGAGATGCGATGGCGATGCTGCTCTTTGACAGCACCATGTCCATGTTGGACAGCAGCGTCTGGAAAAACGGCCACTCCCGGTACAGTTCCTGAAGAAACGCGATGCCCTTGTCGGGATGCTGCTTGACCCACGCATCGACCGCGCTGCCGAAGCCATACCAGCCAGGCAGCATCAGCCGGCATTGCGCCCAACTGAACACCCAGGGGATCGCGCGAAGGTCCTCGATCTTGCGCGTCTTGCTGCGCGAGGCCGGACGACTGCCGATGTTCAGCGTCGAGATTTCCGAGATCACCGTGGACGCCCAGAAGTAATCCTCGAAGCCTTCGGTTTCATAGACAAGATTGCGATAGGCCGCATAAGCGAGGTTGGAGAGTTCCTCCATCGCGGCGATGTATTCGTCGCGTGGCGCGGAGTGCTTCGGCTGCAAGAGACTTGCTTCCAGCGTCGCCGCGGCAAGGATTTCGAGATTGTGGCGTCCGACATCAGCGTTCGAGTACTTGCTCGAGATGATTTCGCCCTGCTCAGTGATGCGGATTTGTCCGTTCACCGCCCCGCCCGGCTGCGCCAAAATTGCATCGTAGCTCGGCCCGCCGCCGCGGCCGACCGAACCGCCGCGCCCGTGAAACAGCCGCAGGCGCACGCCATGACGCTCGAAGACTTCCACGAGACTGATCTCGGCCTTGTAGAGCTCCCAGCCCGAGGTGACGAAGCCACCGTCCTTGTTGCTGTCTGAATAGCCGAGCATAACTTCCTGAATACCGCCGCGGCTGTCGGCGAGGCGGCGATATTCCGGCAGCGAGAACAGGCTGTCCATGATCTGCGCGCACTGCCGCAGATCATCGATCGTCTCGAACAGCGGCACGATGTTAAGGCGACTGGCACCGGCCGGCGAAACCAGACCCGCTTCCTTCAGGAGAACGGCAACTTCAAGCAGGTCCGACACGCCCTCCGTCATCGAGATGATGCATTGGGGAATGACAGCAGCGCCAAACGTCGCATGCGCCTCCGCCGCCGCGCGCAGCACGGCCAGCTCCTTGACCGTCTCCTCGCCGTAAGCGACGAACGGCGAAGCCAGCGGACGTGCGGTGTTCAACTCGCGCGACAGCAAAGCGATGCGCGCCTCTTCCGGCATCTCCCGGTAGTTGGTGCCTGGTGCTGCTGCTTCAAACAGTTCAGCGATGGTTCGTTCATGCACGGCGGAATTCTGCCGCATGTCGAGCGCCGCGAGGTGAAAGCCGAAACAATCCACCGCGCGGCGCAGATGCCGCAAACGGCCCCGCGCGATCACCAGCGAATTGTTGGCGACCAGCGACGCATGCAGCACGTCAAGATCTCGCGCTAGTTCACCCGGATCGGCATAGGCCATCGCGGCGCCGACCGGCGGCCGGCTGGTTTCGATTTTCAGCTTCAGCGCGGTTGCCGCCAGCCGCGCGTAGATGCCGGAGACCGCAAGCCGGTAAGGTTCTCCGCTGCGGTGGGGCGACGGGTCCGGGGACTGTTCCGCCAGTGCGCGCAGTTCAGGCGACACATCCGCAAGATGGGCTGCGAGCGACAGCTCCGCACCCAATTCGTGAAGTTCGGCAAGATAAAAGCGGAGTATGCGCGTGGCGTGCAGATTAAGAGCGCCGCACATGACCTCCGCTGTGACGAACGGATTGCCATCCCGATCGCCGCCGATCCAGCTTCCCATTTTCAGGAATGTCGCAAGCTCCGGCACATCGTGCGCATCGGCGGCCATGCCGCCCTCCTCTGCTAACCGGTCTTCGAGGGAACAGTGCAGCCGAGGCACCTCACGCAGGAACGTATAATCGTAGAACGACAGACCATTGGAGACTTCGTCCAGCACCGTCAGCTTGGTGCGCCTCAAAAGATTGGTCTGCCACAGCGTTACCACGGCACGGCGCAACTGCTCGTCGCTCGCCGCGACCTCGTCCGCCGTCATCTGCGTGCGGTCGCGAATGTTGAGTACGGACGCGATCTCCATTTCGCGGTCGATCGTGCTCTTGCGGCGGACTTCTGTCGGATGCGCGGTGAGGACCGGGCTGACTTGCGCCTTGGCAAAGAACGCCCGCAACGCATCGGCATCGATGCCCGCATCTTGCGCGCGCATAAGTGCCCGCGTCAGCGTGCCAGGGCGCGCGGCGGTGCCCGCCATGTCCTGTGCGCGGCGCTGGCGAATGTTGTTTTGATCTTCGGCGATATTGGCCAGATGCGAGAAATAGCTGAACGCGCGAACGATGCGTACAGTGTCGGCGATCGACATGCCGTCCAGAATAGCCTCAAGCTCGCGGCGCGCCGGTTTGTCGTCGTCACGGTGGAAGCGGATCGAGGTCTGCCGGATACGCTCGACCAGATCGAAGACATCCGCCCCTTCCTGATCGCGGACGGTGTCGCCGAGAATGCGCCCCAGCCGCCGGATATCGGCGCGGAGCAGCGCATCGTCGTCGGAAACGGCCGGATCGCCGCCGCGAAACGTCACGTCCCGAGTGTCGGACTGTTTCGCTTCGTATGACATGACGCGGTCCTGTGAGCGGAATTCCCGGCTCTCTCAAGTCGCAATTTTTAGCCATGGACGCAAGCGCCGGATTGCTCATGTCCGGCGCATTCCGCGCAACGATTTTGCGCCGCGCCTATGATTTGTCGCGTTTGCTTCACGCGACCGGCACTCGCCTGAAAAGGCCTAGATCTTGCGCCCGGCCCGCTCCCAATACGGATCTCGCAGCAGCCGCTTGAAAATCTTGCCGGAATCCTCACGTGGAAGGTTCTGCTGAATTTCGATGTGCTTGGGCACCTTGTAACCTGCCAGCGAAATCTTGAGCTGGTCACGGATCGCCGCAACATCGAGCGCGGCACCCGGCTGCGGCTCGATCGCCGCCATCAGTGCCTCGCCGAACTCGATATCTGGAATGCCGAACACAGCGCAATCGTGAACGCCGGGAATTCCGTGCAGCACTGCTTCGATTTCCGCCGGATAGATGTTGACCCCGCCGGAAATCACCATGTCGCGTTTGCGGTCACAGATGAAAACGTAGCCATCCGCGTCGATATAGCCGACGTCGCCGCTTGTGATGAAGCCGTCGCGATCGATCTCGGATCGCTTCTCGGGCCGGTTGTGATAGGTGAAGTCCGGGTTCGCGGCAATGCGTGAGTAAATCTCGCCGATCTCGCCCTGCGGCAGGATCCGGCCATCCTCGCCGAGGAAGCGCAATTCGGTCCCGGGGGAAATCTTGCCCACCGTGCCCGGCTTCTTCAACGCGTCTTCCGAGCTTGCGAACGTCACCGCACCAGATTCCGTGCTGCCGTAGAACTCGTAGATCACCGGACCGAACCATTCGATCATCGCGCGTTTGACATCGGCCGGGCATGGCGCCGCGGCATGGATGACGTGACGCAGCGACGAGACATCATAGGATTTGCGGACCTGCTCGGGCAGCTTCAGCAGCCGGCTGAACATCGTCGGCACCATGAAGACGTTGTCGATCTTCTGCTCGTCGATGATCCGCAGAAACTCCTCGGCTTCAAACCGCGGCATCAGGATCGTCACATCGCCGAGCCGCCCGGCGCGCAGGCCGAATGCATTCGGTGCCGAATGATACAACGGCCCCGGCAGCAAGGCGCGCACGCCCGGCTTCAATCCGTAGATCAGCGCGCGCATTGCTTCCATCGATGCACTTTGCTCGGGCGTCGGGGCAAAGCGCTTGACACCCTTGGGATGTCCTGTGGTGCCGGACGTGTAAATCATGTTCTGTGGCTGCGGCAGCGCGGGACCATTGTAAGATGTCTGCTTCGCGAGCCAGGTGTCAAAATCGAGCGTTCCGCGCGCTGCCATGCACAACGCCGGATCGATCCGATAGGCCGCAATGATTTCCGGCGGCAGCGGCAGGCTGAGCATCGTAACGCCTGCGGGAACCACACCGGTGAGCCCGTGCAGCAGGTCGGCGTGGCCGATCAGAACGCACGCGCCGGAATCGCTCATGACGTAAGCGATCTCATCCGCCTTGAAATGCCAATTGATCGGTACGGCATAAGCACCGAGCGTCATCACCGCATAGGCTGTCTCAAGGAACGCGATGTCGTTGCGCATCAGGACGCCGACGCTGTCACCCTGCCTGACGCCAAGCCGCTCAAGCCCGCCCGCGATCAAGCGGGCTCGCTCATTAACCTCGTCACGGGACTTGCGGCGACCGCCGCTGACGATGCCCGTCGCTAATGCCGACGCTGACATGCCGCGCCCGTTCAGTTCGAGCCGTCGGCGAACTTCGGCGCGCGCTTTTCGATATTGGCCCGCACCGCCTCGGTCTGGTTGGGCGATCCCATCAGCTTCATCTGCTCGACGGACTCCGCGAGCAATGCCGGGCCGGGATTGGCGGTCGACAGATTGTTCAGCATCCGCTTGATGGCGCGGATGGCGTCAGGACTCTTGCCGGCAATCTCGCGCGCGACCTCAAGCGCGGCCGCACGCGGATCGTCACAAAGTCGCGTTGCGAGGCCATAGCTCATTGCCTCCTGCGCGGAGAAAATCCGGCCCGTGAAGGTCAGATCGCGCAGGATGTCGTCGCGCACCAGACTGGCGAGAATGGGCGTTCCTGCCATGTCGGGCACCAGTCCCCACTTGATTTCCATGACCGACATGCGTGCGTCAGGCGCGAGGAAGCGCATGTCGGCGCCAAGCGCGAGCTGGAAGCCGCCGCCGAATGCAACGCCATGCACGGCAGTGATCACCGGAACCGGCAATTGCCGCCAGCCCCACACCGCCTGCTGCGAGTGATTGGTCAGACCGTGTGTGCGCTTGGCGAGATCGCGCAGATCGCTGGTGCCTTCGCCCATTGCGGCAAAACGCCCCATATCGAGGCCGGCGCAGAACGCACGCCCCTCTCCGGACAGCACCACCGCGCGCAGACCCTTCTCGGTCTTGAGCCGGGCCGCCGTATCCACCAGCGCGTTGAACATCGCCGCATCGAGTGCATTCATCTTGTCCTCACGGACCAGACGGACGTCGGCGACGCCCTCCGACATCGAAACCGTAATGCGATCGTTCGCGGCAGTCATGGCGTTCTCCCTGAGTTTTTGATCTCTTCTCTTTACAGGGTTAGCCTACCCTGTTTTAATTAATCAACTAACTAATCAACAGATTCACTCAAGGCAGGATTGCGCCATGTTCACAGATCGACTTCTCGCGGGCCGCAAGATTCTGGTGACCGGCGGCGGCACCGGCCTCGGCAAAGCCATGGCTGCGAAGTTCCTCAGCCTTGGCGCGGAAATCCACATTTGCGGACGCCGCAAGGGCGTTTGCGAGGAAACCGCCGCCGAACTGATGAAACTTCATGGCGGCAAGGTCACCGCCCACGGGGTGGACATTCGCGACGCCGCCGCCGTCGATGCCATGATCGAAAGCGCGTTCAAGGACGGCCCCCTCACCGACTTGATCAACAATGCCGCCGGCAATTTCATCTCACGCACCCAGGATCTGACACCGCGCGGCTTCGACGCGGTCGCCAATATCGTGATGCACGGAACGTTCTATGTCACCCATGCGGTCGGCAAGCGCTGGATCGCGGGCGGCCATCGCGGCAACGTCGTGTCGATTACGGTGACATGGGTGCGCAACGGCAGCCCGTATGTTGTGCCCTCGGCCATGAGCAAGTCCGCGATCCACGCCATGACCATGTCGCTCGCCACCGAATGGGGACGTTACGGCATTCGTCTCAACACCATTGCACCGGGCGAAATCCCGACCGAAGGCATGAGCAAGCGCATCAAGCCTGGCGACGAGGCCGGCGCGCGCACAATCGCGATGAACCCGATGGGCCGCGTCGGAACCATGGAAGAGCTGCAAAACCTCGCGACATTCCTGATTTCCGGCGGCTGCGACTGGATCAACGGCGAAACCATCGCGATGGACGGCGCACAGGCGCTGGCGATGGGCGGCAATTTCTACCAATTGCGCGACTGGAAGGATTCCGACTGGAGCGCAGCACGCGACGCCATCATGGCGCAAAACGAGAAGGACAAGGCGAAGCGCGCGTAGCCTTCGCCTCGTCCACCAACAAAAATCAAAGCAGGGAGAAACTGGATGCGTTTGATGAAACCGCTATGCGCTGCTGTTACCACAGGATTTCTGGTCGCTGCGACCGGAAGCGCCATGGCCCAGAAAAAATACGATACCGGGGCAACCGATACCGAGATCAAGATCGGCAACATCATTCCCTACAGTGGCCCCGCCTCGGCCTATGGCGTCGTAGGCAAGGCGATGGAAGGCTACTTCAAGAAGGTCAACGACGACGGCGGCATCAATGGCCGGAAGGTCAACTTCATTTCCTATGACGACGCCTACAGCCCGCCGAAAGCGGTCGAGCAGACCCGCAAGCTGGTCGAGAGCGACGAAGTGCTGCTGGTGTTCGGCGCACTCGGCACGCCGTCGAACTCCGCGATTCAGAAATACATGAATGCGAAAAAGACACCACACCTGTTCCTAGCGACCGGCGCCACCAAGTGGAACGATCCGAAGCACTTCCCGTGGACGATGGGCTGGCTGCCGAGCTACCAGAGCGAAGGCCGTATCTATGCGAAATTTCTGCTGAAGGAGAAGCCCGACGCCAAGATCGCCGTGCTTTACCAGAACGACGATTTCGGCAAGGATTACCTGAAGGGCATTCAGGACGGTCTTGGAGCAAAGAAATCCATGATCGCCGCTGAAGAAAGCTACGAGCTTTCAGAGCCGACCATCGACTCACACATCGTCAAGCTGAAGTCACTGAATCCCGACGTCCTCGTGATTTTCACGACGCCGAAGTTTGGCGCGCAGACCATCAAGAAGGTCGGCGAGCTCGGCTGGAAGCCCACGATGATCATCGCCAACGTCAGCGCCTCGACGGCGACCGTGATGAAGCCGGCGGGATTTGACAATGCGCAGGGCATTATTTCCGCCGCCTACGCCAAGGATACATCGGACCCGCAATGGAATGACGATCCCGGCATGAAAGAATACAAAGCGTTTCTTGCCAAGTACGTGCCCGAAGCCAATGTCGCGGACAGCTCTGCCCTCACAGGTTACAACATGGCGCAGACCTTGGCCGCGCTGCTGAAGCAATGCGGCGACGATCTGACCCGCGCCAACGTCATGAAGCAGGCTGCCAATATCAAGAATCTTCAGCAAGGCGGCCTGCTGCCCGGCATCAAGATCAACACCAGCCCGACGGACTTCTCCCCCATCGAGCAGTTGCAACTGATGCGGTTCAAGGGCGAGCGCTGGGAGCTGTTCGGCGGCGTCGTTGACGGCGAAGCTGGAGGCGAGCGGTAAGCGGCGCCGTAACCATGCGCGCCGCGCTGGCGTGACCTGAATAGAGCGAGGCGAAGATTGACCAATTTCGCCTCGCCATTACGATGCCTCCCGTTATATTGGCCACCCAAGAAGCCAAATAAACGGGAGGCGATTTCGTGGCATCGAGTGAACTCGTGCGGGCAACGGCCTGCGACATTGTCGGCCGGCTGCGACGCGACGAGATCACGCCGCACGATCTGCTGGATGCCCTGGAAGCGCGCATTGCCGAAGTCGACGGCCAGGTGAACGCGCTGCCGACGCTCTGTTTCGACCGCGCCCGGAGCCATGCCGACCAGCTGATGAAGAAGCCGGCTGGCGAACGCGGGCTGCTCGCCGGCATGCCCGTTCCAATCAAGGACCTGACCGATGTCGCCGGCGTGCGGACCACGCAAGGCTCGCCAATCTTCAAGGACAGCATCGCTGCCAAATCCAATATCGTCGTCGAAAATCTCGAGACGAATGGCGCGGTGATCTACGCCAAATCCAACACGCCTGAGTTCGGCGCGGGCGCGCAGACCTTCAACGAGGTGTTCGGCGCGACGCTCAATCCGTGGAACCTGTCCCGCTCCGCTTCGGGCTCATCGGGAGGCGCGGCAGCCGCGCTCGCAAGCGGCACCGCGTGGCTGGCGCATGGCACCGACGTCGGCGGCTCGCTGCGCAATCCCGCCAGCTTCTGCGGCGTTGTCGGTATGCGCCCAAGTATCGGCCGGGTCGCCCATTCGCAGGCCGCGAAGATCGACCGCACGCTCAGCGCCGACGGCCCGATGGCCCGCAACGTCGAAGACCTCGCGCTGATGCTGGACGCCATGTCCGGCGAAAATCCGGGCGATCCGTTGTCGCTCCCCCGGTTACCAACCTCCTTTCTCGCAGCCGCTCGCTCGGGCGCGAAGCCGAAGCGCATCGCCTACTCTGCTGATCTTGGAATCTCGCCGGTCGATCCGGAAGTTGCCGAGATCACGCGCAAGGCCGCGCAGCGCTTCGCGGAAGCCGGTGTCATCGTCGAGGAAGCCCATCCGGATTTCAGCGAGGCGGTCGCCTGCGCTCATGTGCTGCGCGCCTACGATTATGTGCTGACCAAGGGCAAGCTTCTCAAGTCGCACCGCGACCAGTTGAAGCCGGAAGTGATCTGGAACATCGAGGAAGGCCTCAAGCTGACGCTGGCGGATATCGAACGTGCCGAAGCCCAGCGCGTCACGCTGACGAACCGCGCCCTCTCCTTCTTCGAGACCTACGACTTGCTGCTGTGCCCGACCACCATCGTCGCGCCATTTCCGGTCGAGCAGCGCTATCTCGCCGAATGCAATGGCATGAAATTCGACAATTATGTCGGCTGGCTCGCCATCGTGTCGGCCATCACCATTGCCTGCTGCCCGGGGCTATCGATTCCCTGCGGGTTCACCCGCGAGAATCTGCCGGTGGGATTGCAGATCGTCGCGCCGCCGCGCGGCGAGGCCCGCGCGCTGGCGGGCGGCAAGATTCTGGAAAATATCCTCGGACTTGGCGCCATCACCCCGATTGATCCCCGGCCGGGCAAGTGATCCCGAGTCGGCCTTGCAATCGGCCGCTCTGCGTGAAAGATACGGCACCCGGCAACCAGAGAAGATAAATGGCAGCGCCAAAACCTCCTGCGTTCGAAACGCTCAGTCTGCATGCGGGCCAACATCCTGATCCGGTCACCGGCTCGCGCGCCGTGCCCATCTATCAGACGACGTCCTATGTGTTCCAGGATGCCGATCATGCCGCTGCGCTGTTCAACCTCGAACGCGCGGGCCACATCTATACCCGCATTTCCAATCCCACCATCGCGGTGCTGGAGGAACGTCTCGCGGCGCTTGAAAACGGCGTCGGCGCGGTCTGCACCGCCAGCGGCATGGCCGCGCTGCATCTGGCCATCGCGACGCTTCTCAACGCCGGCGATCACATCGTGGCGTCCGCCTCGCTCTATGGCGGAACGATCAACCTTCTGACCCACACGCTTCCCCGCTTCGGCATCACCACGACGTTCGTCAAGCCGCGTGACCTCGACGGCATCAAGGCTGCCATCAAGCCGAATACCAAGCTCGTGATCGGCGAGACCATCGGCAATCCCGGTCTTGAAGTGCTCGACATTCCCGCCGTCGCAAAGATCGCGCACGACGCCGGCATTCCGCTATTGATCGACAACACATTCGCGACGCCTTACCTCTCGCGCCCGATTGAGCTTGGCGCGGACATCGTGATGAACTCGATCACCAAGTGGATCGGCGGACACGGCATCGCCATCGGCGGCGTCATCGTCGACGGCGGCCATTTCGACTGGGAAAAATCCGGCAAGTTCCCGACGCTGACCACGCCTTATGCCGGGTATCATGGCATCGTCTTCAGCGAGGAATTCGGGCCCGCCGCCTTCATCATGCGCGCTCGCGCCGAAGGTCTGCGCGATTTCGGCGCGTGTCTTTCGCCGACCAACGCGTTCCAGATTTTGCAGGGCGTCGAAACGCTGCATGTCCGCATGCAGCGCCATGTGGAGAACGCCGTCGCCGTTCTGGAATTCCTGAAATCGAACAAGGCCGTCGAGTGGGTGCTGCATCCCGCGCTCGACAATCACCCCGACCATGAACTCGCAAAAAAGCTGCTGCCACGCGGCGCGGGGTCGATCATCACCTTCGGAATCAAGGGTGGGCGCGACGCGGGCCGCAAATTCATCGAGTCGCTGAAACTCGCCAGCCACCTGGCAAACGTCGGCGACGCCAAGACGCTGGTCATCCATCCTGCCAGCACCACGCATCAGCAAATGAACACCGAACAGTTGAAGGTCGCGGGCATCGGCGAGGAACTGATCCGCCTGTCCATCGGCATCGAAGCCGCCGAAGACATCATTGGCGACCTCGGCCAGGCGCTTCGCTTTTCGCAGAAGGCTTGAGACATGATTCTGACGGTGGACGGCGCCAAGGTTTTCGCGACGACAGGCGGCAAACCTTTCAATCCGGAACTGCCCCTGGTGATTTTCCTGCACGGCGCGGGTTTCGATCATTCGATGTGGGCGCTGTTCAGCCGGTGGTTCTCCCATCACGGCTACAGCGTGCTGGCGCCGGATCTGCCGGGGCACGGACGCTCCGAGGGGCAGCTCATCACATCGATCCCGGGCATGGCGGACTGGACGATCCGTCTGATCGAGGCTGCCGGTGCGAAAAAAGCCGGACTGGTCGGCCATTCGATGGGGTCGCTGATCGCTCTTGACGCGGCGGCGCGCCACCAGGACAAGGTCTCCTCTCTCTCGCTGATCGGCGTCGGCGGCGCGATGCCGGTATCCCCCGACCTGCTCAACGCTGCGAAGGACAACAATCACGACGCCATCGACATGGTGTCGATCTGGGGTTTCGGGTTCGCGGCAGGCCTTGGCGGCTCGCAGGCGCCGGGCCTGTGGATGATGGGCGGTGGCCAGCGCGTGCTGGAGTGCGACGCGCCCGGCGTGCTCCATAACGATCTCGCCGCCTGCAACGACTACAAGACCGCGCTGGAGTCAGCGGCGAAGGTGAATGTACCGACCACGCTCATTCTCGGCGAACGCGATATGATGACGCCGCTCAAGTCAGGCAAACAACTTGCCGCCGCCATTGCGGGATCGAAGCCGGTTGTGCTTTCGGGTGCCGGTCACATGCTGACAGCGGAACGGCCGGACGCGGTTTTGAAGGCGCTGATCGCGTCACATGCCTAGGTAGATGCGCCGCACTTCCGGATTGGACTTGATGTCGGCCGCCGGCCCGCTCATCACCACCTTCCCGGTTTGCAGCACGTAGGCCCGGTCGGAGATTTCGAGACTTTCCGACAGCCGCTGCTCGACCAGCAGGATGGTCACGCCGTTGTCGCGGATCTGCTGCACCGCCTGGAAAATCTCATCGACCAGTTTCGGCATGATGCCCTGCGATGGTTCGTCCAGCATCAGCAGGCGCGGCCGCGTCATCAACGCGCGGGCAATCGCCAGCATCTGCTGCTCGCCCCCGGACAGCGTCGCCGCACGCTGCGACAACCGCTCTTCGAGACGCGGAAACAGCTTGAATACGAACTCCAGAGGACTGTCGCGATCCGGGCTGCCGCGGTGCAGGTAACTGCCGAGCCGCAGATTGTCCGCAACACTAAGTCGTGGAAACAGCCGCTTGTTCTCCGGCACGAAGGCCAGTCCCCGCGCGGTGATCAGATGCGCCGGAATGGTGTCGATCCGTTCGCCGACAAAATTGACCGATCCCGATTTCGGCTTCTCCATTCCGGCGATGGATTTCAGCAATGTCGATTTGCCCGCGCCGTTCGCTCCCGCGACAGTGACGATCTCGCCGGAATCGACGTTGATCGAAATGTCCGAGATCGCGATCAGGCCGCGATAGGCCGTGGTGAGGTTCGCGACATCAAGCAACACGATGACGATCCCCCAGATAGGCCGCGATCACCTTCTCGTCGCGCACGACTTCCTTCGGCAACCCTTCCGCCAGGACCTTGCCAAGATGCAGCACCACAGCGCGGTCCACCAGCGGCATCACCACCTCCATGACATGCTCGACCATCACCACGGTGACACCGGTCTCCCTCACCTTGCGGATCAGGTCGACGCCCGCCGCCGCTTCACTCGGCGTCAGCCCGGTCAGCACTTCATCCAGCAGCAAGAGCTTCGGTTCGGTCGCCAGCGCGCGCGCAACTTCAAGCCGGCGCTTCTGCGGCGGCGTGAGGTCCGCAGCGGACGCATCGGCATGAGCCGCGAGGCCGACATAGTCGAGTACATCGAGCGCCTTGGCGCGGGCCTGAATTACACCCGGATAACGCACGAAAGCACCGACGGTGACGTTCTCGACCACCGACATGGAATCGAATGACCGGGGCACCTGATATGTCCGCGCGATTCCAAGATCGCAGCGATCGGCGGCAGGCAGCAGTGTAATGTCCCGTCCGTCGAATTCAATGACGCCGAAGGAGACCGGAAACGCACCCGCGATCAGATTGAACAACGTCGACTTGCCCGCCCCGTTCGGGCCGATCAGTCCGAGAATTTCGCCGCGCCTGACGTCGAGATCGATGGAGTCATTGGCAACGAGCCCATCGAAACGGCGCGTTACGCTGCGGCAGGTGATCAGCGGAGCCTCGGTCATGCCGTGGCCTCGCGTTTCACCGGCTTGATAATGCTGAGAATACCCTCTGGCCGCGTGAGCGACACGATCATGATGAGCCCGCCGTAAATCACGAGATCGAGGCCGGACCCTGAACCGCCCAGATAGGAGCGTGTCAGTTCGGCCAGCGGAATCAGGATCAGTGCGCCGACCGCCGGCCCCCACAGCGAGCCGACGCCGCCAAGCACAGCAGGCAACGCCATCAGCAGCGAGAAGCGGAAATGCATCACGCTGTCCGGGTCGATGTAGGAGACGAATGCAGCATAGAAACCGCCGCCGACGGCCGTAAAGAACGCCGAGATCGCGGCCGCGGCCATCTTGGAGCGGAAGATCGTGACGCCGAGGCTTTCCGCCGCCTCCGCGTTGTCCTTCACAGCGCGCCACCAATAACCCCACTTCGATTCAACGATAGCGAACGTGACCAGCCATGTGACCGCAAACAGCGCGAGCGCGAAATAGAAGTAAGGCGCCTTGTCCCGCGCGAACTGCAAGGTCCACCACGAGTCCGGCGTGAACGGCCACTGGATGCCGAGCGCCGCACCTGCGTAGTCCCAGTTGTGGAACAGAAGCAGACCGATTTCAGCGATGACAATGGTGGCGATCGAGAAATAATGGCCCTTGAGACGGAAGCACGGATAGCCAAGCGCCAGCGCAATCAGCGCGGCGATGATCCCGCCCGCGAGAAGCCCGCCCCAGGGCGTGACGCCGAACTTCACATAGAGGATGCTTGTCGCGTAGGCGCCGATCCCGAAATACAGCGCGTGTCCGAGCGACACTTGCCCGCAATAGCCGCCGAGCAGATTCCAGCTCTGCGACAGCGCAGCGAACAACAGCGTCAGGATCAGCACGTTCATCAAATAGACATCGGTGACCAGACGCGGCACCAGCGCGATCACCGCGAACACTGCAACCGCTGTCAGAAGCTGCCGCCGCCGACTCGCAACGAACAACGACATCGAGGATGTGGTGACGTTGTTCTGGGTCATCACAATCTCCCGAACAGGCCGCTCGGCCTGACGAACAGAACCAGCAGATAGAGCGAATAGACGCCGACCGATTTTAGCGATGCCGGAAGGATCAACGTCGTCAGCGCCTCGACCAATCCGACGATCACGCCCGCCACCAATGCTCCGAAGATGCTGCCGAAGCCGCCGAGCGCTACGGTGACGTAGGCGATCAGCGCGAAGGTGCCGCCGACCTGCGGATGGATGTAGTAAAAAATCGCCAGCACGGCGCCCGCGATCCCGACCAGCGCGGCTCCAAGCCCCCAGCCGAGTGCGAACACGCGGTTGCGGTCGATGCCGACCAGCGCCACCGCGCCCTGGTCTTCGCGAGTCGCTTCAAGCGCCTTGCCGAAGTCCGTGCGCGTAATCAGCCAATACAGTCCGGCGAACACCGCCAATGAGACCGCCCCACCGAAAATCTGCGGCCAGGGCAGAAACACGCCGCCGAGATTGAGCGTCTTGCCGCCGAGCCAGGTGTTGGCGATGTTGCGGTAGTCCGGCGTGAAGAAATACTGCGCCAGCCCCTGGATCAGCAGCGCGAGGCCGAAAGTCGCGAAAATCTGCACCATGCCGGGGTTGGCCTTGGCGCGCATCGCGTAACGAATAATACCGGCATAGACCGACACGCCCAGCACGAACATCAGCGCCACCACCAGCGGCGCCAGTACGACGGGATCGAGCGCCGTCATGAACACCAGCCCGAAGGCCGCGTACATCGCGAGCATCAGGAATTCGCCATGGGCGAAGTTGACCACGTCCATCAGACCGAAGATCAGCGACAAGCCGACCGCGATTAACGCGTAGATCAGCCCCATCAGAAGGCCGCTCGCGATCACTTGAAGAAAAGCCTGTGTTGTCACCGGAAGCAATCCATCGCGGAACAAGGTGCAAGGCGGCCCCGCCGCCGGGAACTACGGTCGCAGCATTCATGAAAAAGGCGCTGGCTTGAAGCCAGCGCCTTGTCGCACCTCAGCCGTTCATCGGCCATTTCGGCTCGGCGATCGCCGCCTGCGCCGGATATACGGTGATGAATTTTCCACCGAGATACTGCAGCAGCACAGGGTCGGCGTCGTCATTCTGGCCTTCAGCGGTGAACTTGATGCGCTTCCACGGCATGATCGTCTTCTCGCCGGGCGTATCGGTCGCGGCCAGCGCCGCGCGGATTTTCTCACCGTCGGTGGACTTGGCCCGGTCGATCGCGTCAGCAACCACCAGCAGCGCCGTGAGCTGCCGTGACGTATTGTCGTTGAGATCGCGGTTGGCGCGGGCCTTGAACATCTCGTTGACCTTGCCGACCGACGGGCGCTTGGCCGCGAGATCGAGTGAGAAGCTGGCGCGCGAGATCATGCCGTTGAGCTTGTCGCCCACCGCGTCGAAGGTCGCCTTGTCGGAGAAACCTGCCGCCTGGGCCAGGATGTTGTTCGGCTTGTAACCGAGTTCATCCATGGTCTTCATCAGGAGGATGGTGTCGGTGGTGTAGCTCGACGGCAGCAGCACGTCAGGATTGGCGCTCTTGATCTGCTGCACTTCAGCGGTCAGCGACGGCGAAGAGGCGCGATACTTGATATCGACGGCGACCTTGTAGCCGCGGTCGGCGGCGAGCTTGCGCTGCACGTTCGAGGAGTCGGTGCCGAAGATGGTGTCCTCGTAAAACAGCCCGACGCTGTCGATCTTCTTGCCCTTCTTCTTCAGCGCATCCATGAACTCGAACATGGCGAGCGAGAACATTTCGTCGTGGGCGGCTGGACGGAAGAAAAACTTCAATCCCCGGCGGTGCAGGCTTGGCGATGATGAGTCGGCTGCGACATAGGGGATGCCGTAGCGCTCGCAGGACGCGCTGACCGTCGCTGATACCGACGAATGGAACGCGCCGCAGATGGCGACCACCTTGTCCTGCGTGATCAGGCGCTCGGCTTCGGCGCGGCCCTTCTGCGGATCGCCCTGATGGTCGGCGAAGATCAGTTTGATCTTGGCGCCGCCGAGGCCGGCAAGGCCTGCGTTCTTCGCCATCGGCAGATCGAGATCGTGCGAGCCGTTGACGATGTCCATCGCGGTTTCCAGCGCATGGCGGGCATCGGCGCCAATCTGGGCGGTCGGCCCGGTCAGCGGCCAGATGCAACCGATCAGGATTTCACCGCCCTGCGCGAAGGCCCGCGTTCCGACAACACCGGCCAGGGACATGGCAACACCGGACAACAATACTTCGCGACGATTCATCGACAATACTCCTGTGTGTGACGAAGCCTTACTGTCAGGCAAAGGCTTTGCGGCTGGTTGAGCAAATTTCACTGAATCGAAAATTCCGAATTCCGAACGTCCGTCACCAGCATATGGCCCGGTGCGTGAGTGATCGCGAAGTCAGGCCGCGATTGCAGAATGACCGATTGCGGTGTCACTCCGCACGCCCAAAATACCGGCACTTCATCGGGCTGAATGCTCACTGCGTCGCCATAGTCAGGCTTGGAAATATCCTTGATGCCGATCATCTCCGGCTTGTCGAAATGCACCGGCGCACCATGCACAGCCGGGAAACGTGTGGTGATCTGAATTGCACGGATCGCCTCCGCAGGCTTGAACGGCCGCATCGAAACAACCAGTTGCCCCGCGAATGGACCTGCGGACGCGCACGGAACGTTGGTGCGGTACATCGGAACGTTCCGCTTCTCCTCGATGTGGCGAATTTTCAGCCCGTCGGCGATCAATGCTTCCTCGAATGAAAACGAGCAGCCGAGGACGAAGGCGACGAGATCGTCGCGCCAGTGCGCCATGATGTCGGTCGGCTCTTCGGCCAGCTTCCCGTCGCGCCAGATGCGGTAGCGCGGCAGATCGGTACGCAGGTCGAGATCGATGCCGAGCGCCGGAATGCGCGGATCGCCGACTTCGGACATGCCGATGATGGGGCACGGCTTGGGATTGAGCTGACAGAAACGGTGAAACGACGAGGCCAGCTTTTCCGGAAGGATGGCGAGGTTGCCCTGAACGAAGCCCGGCGCCACGCCGGCCGTCACCCCCACCTTGCCGGACCGATAGGCCAGCCGCGCGTCCCGGCTCGGGAGATCAGCGCCAGAGCGCTGACCGGCTGGAGACATCTGCTGGGCCGCCGAAAGCATAAGACCACTCCATTTCTCGCAGAAAAGAGTGGATCATTGCCATTCGATAAAGTCTAGTCGTGTTTTCTTATAAGAAACGATAAGCTGGATTAATAGGCGGCTGGATAAACAGGCATGATCGATTTCAAGTCAATCGAGACATTTCTTTGGGTGGTGACTCTCGGAAGCTTCGGCGGCGCCGCACGAAAGCTCAACACGACCCAACCTGCAATCTCGCAACGCATTGCCCAGCTTGAAAGCGAGATTGGCGCGAAGCTTCTGCAACGCGACAGCCGCACCGTCATACCGACGCCGAGCGGACGGCAAATGATGCAGTATGCGGAGAAACTGATCGCGCTGCGCTCCGAAATGCTTGCCGCAGTGATGGATCGTTCCGCGATGCGCGGCATCCTGCGTCTCGGTGTCTCCGAGACAATCGTTCATACCTGGCTGCCGCAACTTATCGAACGCGTCGCAAGCACACATCCCAATCTGTCGCTCGAAGTCGAAGTCGACATCACGCCCAATCTTCGCGCAAGGCTGCTGGCGCAGGAGATCGACCTCGCCTTTTGTCTTGGGCCGTTGTCATTTTCAAACGTGCGCAACCGTGTGCTGTGCGATTATCCGATTTCGTTCGTTGCCAGCCCCTCGCTCGGTCTCGGCAACCGCGTGTTGACGGTGCATGATCTGGCGCGGTTCGCGATCATCACATTCGCACGCAAAACACAGCCCTATGAGATTGTACGGTCGTTGTTCAACCGGCCCGACATACCGCACACCCGGCTTCACGCCAGTGCGTCACTGGGAACGGTGATCCGGATGGCAACCGACGGTCTGGGGGTCGCGGTGATCCCGACAGCGATCGTCGAACGCGAACTGGCGGAGGGCCGGCTCTGTCTCCTGTCCACTGATCTGCAGGTGCCGACGCTGACATTTTCCGCAAGCTGGCTGGCATCGCCCGACACGCTGGCCGCTGAACTGGTCGCCGATCTTGCCGCCAAGCTGGCGCAGGGCGAAGACGATCCGGCGACAGCCCAGCGCGGCGTCAGTGCCGCGACTGCGGCTCGTCCGGAATCTCAAGCGCTTCGGTAAAGGGAAATTCGAGTACGATCTCACCGGCCTCATCCGTGACTTCCAGCGAGGCGGACAGCAGGCTTGGCTCCTTGCCTTCTTCCTGGAGAATTTGCCGGATGGTCGCGCGCGCCACCCGCCATGCGTGATCCGGGTCGCGCAACTCCTCGCCCTCTGGGTCCGGAATGAACGTTTCGCCAATACGGGTGTTGAAGAAGTAGCGCGGCATGACCGAAATCTATTGTCGCCCCGGCAAACCTACAAGGGCGGCCTGCATTTCTGCGCGTCGATAGCAGTTGATCTGGACGGGCCTTCTGAGGCCTAACTGGAGAATATCCTGCGGAATCATGACGTGCATACCATCATCACCGAACCGTTATTCTATTTCGTAGCGGTTCCGGCGGTGATCCTGCTGGGACTGGCCAAAGGCGGCTTTTCGGGACTCGGCATCGCATCGACGCCGCTGCTGGCGCTTTATCTTCCGCCGCTGGAAGCCGCGGCCCTGATCCTGCCGATTTTGATCACGCAGGATATGATCTCAATTTATGTCTACCGGCGCGATTGGGATTCATGGAACCTGAAAGTCATGCTGCCCGGCGCGATCGCCGGCATGGCGCTTGGCTGGCTGCTGGCATCGCATCTGTCCGATGCTCTGGTTCGCATTATCATCGGCATCATCGGGCTCGCCTTTGTCGCCAACACCTGGCTGCGCCGCGCCCGGATCGAGCCGCATCCAGCAACTGCGGTCAGCGGCGTATTTTGGGGCGGCGTCTCGGGTTTTACATCCTTCATGACCCAAGGCGGCGGCCCGCCGTTTCAGGTACACGTTCTGCCGCAGCGGCTGCCGAAGCTGACGCTGGTCGGGACCACCACGATCTTCTTCGCGGTCGTCAATGTCCTGAAGATCGGCCCCTACTTCATGCTCGACCAGTTCACCGCAAAGAATTTCGCGACATCGCTATTGCTGCTGCCAATCGCGGTACTCGCGAACTTCGCGGGCATCTGGCTGGTCCGCAAGACGCCGACCGGACTGTTCTACAACATCGCCTATGTGCTGCTGTTCATCATATCGCTGCTGCTGCTCTGGCAAGGCGCTGCCGCCGTGATCTAAAGCATCGGCAGGCTGCGGGGCTCGCGGCCCAGCGGAAACGCCTTACCCAACACCGCAATATCGCTCTCCGTCAAAGTGATGTTTCCAGCTCCGGCATTTTCCGCCGCATGGCTTGACGACGATGCCTTGGGAATTGCGAACACCGACGGCCATCGCGTCAGGAAACTCAGCGCCACCTGACGCGGCGCTGCGTTGTGATCTGCTGCAATCTGCTGCAAGACCTTGCCGCTGGCCGATTGCGGATCAGGAAAGTCATCATGGCCGAACGGCGAGTACGCCACCACCGCGACGCCATGAGCCTCGCACCACGGGATCACCGGATGCTCGATGGCGCGTTCGTTCAGATGATAGAGTACCTGATTACAGGCGATACGTCCCTCGCCCGCGACATCGACCAACTCTGCAAGATCACCGGCGTCGAAATTGCTGACGCCCCATGAGCGGATCTTTCCCGCGCTCACCAGTTCTTCAAGCGCAGCGACCGTATCTTCCAGCGGATATGATCCGCGCCAGTGCAACAGGTAGCAATCCAGACGGTCGGTCTTGAGCCGCTTCAACGAACGGTCGCAGGCCTGAATCGTCCCCTTGCGCGAGGCGTTGCCGGGCAGCACTTTTGAGACCAGAAACACCTCGTCGCGCCGGCTATTGATCGCCTCCGAGACCACAAGCTCCGCATCACCGTACATCTCGGCTGTGTCGACATGCGTCATGCCAAGATCGAGGCCCTTGCACAGCGCGGCCACCGCCGACGCTCGATCACCATGATCGATATACCAGGTGCCCTGCCCGATGATGGAAGTCCGCTGTCCCGTCTGGCCGAATGGCTTTTGCTTCATTCCGTGTTCTTTCTCAGTAACCCGTCATTTCAAGATAGCCGACGCCCCCATGGCTGCCCTTGAAATTGATAGGCCCTTCCCAATAGGCGAAGCCCGTTCCCATCCAGCTTTTGGCATTGAGCGGCACGCTGTCGATCTTCAATCCGCGATCCGCGATCGCAACAGTCCATGACGTCGGCAACTTCCGGTTCTCGATAGCGGTGAAGCCGGCCGGTGTCATAGTGATCGAATCCGGCGCGAGCGGCACCGACCGTCCATCGCGCTCAATCCAGTTGCCGGCGAAATAATTCCGTCCGTCTTTCTGGCGCAGGCGAAACAGCATGACTTTCTCGCCTGAATCGAGATGCAGCGAGAACCAGTCCCAACCGGTCTGGTCGGACGCCAGCGGCTGGCTGCTCCATTCGCGGTCCATCCACGCGGCGCCGGTGACGGCGATCTGCTTTCCGCCAAGCGTGATCGCGCCGGATACATTGAAATACGGCTGGCTGAAATAATACGAGGCCTGCCCGCGTTCGGATTTTCTGCTGTAACCGTCGTCGCCCTGAAGCACCAGCGGACGATCGGCGGTGAGATTCAGGGCGTAGCTGAAATCCGCACCTGATGCCGAGACCGCAAGCGACGCTACGTTCTGCGCGTTGAAGCCATCAAGCCCGCGCATCTCCCATGAATCGATCCAGGCATGAAACGGCGATGCTTCCGCACTCGCCTGCCCGACGCCACCGCGTGCGAATTTCTCGGCATAGCGATGGATACCCGCACTGGTGACCGCCGCGTGTCCCATCCATATCTGCTGGTTGGCCCAGCCATCCTGCTGCGCACCCGGCGCCGTCGCCTGCCGGAACAACGTCCATTGCGCGCCCCACTGCGCGCCATTGGCGGCCTTCAGGTTTGCCGTGAGATACCACCACTCGATGCGGTAATCCGGATGCGGGCCGTGGTCGCGCGGAAACTCCAGCACCTTGCCGGGCACAACGGCTGCAAAGCCTTCGCTCTCGCCGCCCAGTCCGGCAAAGCCCTGCGCGCGCGCAAGCGTGCCGCCGAAGGTGGCGAGCAGGCCGCCGCCAAGGAAGGCGCGGCGGCTGGTGCGGGGATCAGCGCTCATTAGCGAATATCTTCGCAAGAGTTGCAGGTTGCAAGCGCATCAAACGCAGGATCGGCAGACACGTTGCGAGCAGCGCAGCCAGCATGGCGATGATGAGCAGTTGCGCCAGCTGCGCCGGGAAGACATGGAACGGCAATCGCCATCCGAATGCCTTGACGTTCACCACCGCGACCAGACACCACGCCACCAGCAAACCGAGCGGCAAAGCCAGGAGCGCCGTGATGAATGCGACCGACATGGTTTTCAGGAGTTCTATCCCCGCGAGCCGCCGCCGCGTCAGCCCGAGCGCCCACAGCGGCGCCAATTGAGGGAGCCGGCTGTTGCTCAACGTCAGCAAACTCGTCAGCAGCGCGACCCCGGCGACGCCGAGGGTGAACGCGTTCAGTGCGGTTGTAACCGAAAATGTTCGGTTGAAGATGCGGGTCGATTCGGCCTTGAGCGTCGTCTGATCCAGCAGCCGGCTGGTATCGAGACCGAATTCCTTGCGCAATGCCGCGACGAGTTCAGGCACTTTCGCGGGCATCACGCGCAGGCCGAACCGTGTCCGCGCGATGTCCGGCCAATGCGCCGCCAGCGCATCGATATCGATGCCGATTTGCCCTTTGGGATTGCCATAGTCGGGATAAATCCCTGCAATGACGACAGACCATGGTCCGGTTACTGCTGGAAGAATGATGTGATCGCCGAGACCGGCTTTCAGCCGCCGCGCGAGTTGCTCGCTGACCAGCGCGCCCCTGCCTGCCCGCACCTTGTCCCAAACACCTGGCATCGATTCCAGCAAAGGCCAGCGTTCGCGATAGGTCGCGTGGTCGGCAAAGCCAAGAACCTCCACCGGCAATGTGTCCAGTATCACATCGGCGCGCCAGGCCGGCAAAATCGCCTCGACCTCGGGCCTCTGGCGCAGCCACGTCACGATCTCCAATGCCTGCGCGTCGCTGTTTGCGTTCAGATAGACTTCCGCCGCAAGCCGGTTATCGAGCCAGTTGGTGAAGGTCCGCGAGAAGCTCTGCACCATGGTGCCGACCCCGACGTTGACCGCGAGTGCGAGTAGCAAGGCCATCAGCGCCAGCGACAGTCCGGGCAATTGCTGCCGGCTGTCGGCCCAGAACCATTTCACGACAGGCTGAACGGTGCCGCGCTGACCAAAGCTTAATACCGCCCCGAGCAACACTGGCAATGCCAGCGCCGCGGACAGCAATATCCCCGCAAGCACCAGAAATCCCGACGTGAGCGAGTCTCCAAAATAAAGACAGGCCGCCGCGAGAACCGCGACCGCGACCGCCATTGCGCCCTGCCGCATCAGCCATCGCTGCTGTGCCTGTTGCCAGGCATAGGGCTGGGCCGCGGCGAGAACCGGCAGACGATAAACACGATAGAGTCCGGCCGCGGCTGCAAGCAGTGCGCCAAGCACGCTCATGCCAAGGCCTGAAAGCCACCAGCTTGGGCGGAGTGACAAATGTCCGGGAATTTGCGCACCATAAAGCCCGCGCAGGCTGACGGCGACATCCGGCAGCAGAAACGCTGCAACGACATACCCGCAGATCAATCCGATAACACCGGACAGCAGCGCGAGCGACACCAGTTCGGCAATCAGTACAATGGTGAGCGCTCTCGCCGAGACGCCGCAGGCGCGCATGGTGCGCAGCATCGGCAGCCGCTGTTCGAACGCGAGCCCGATCGCGGAATGAACGATGAAAAGACCGACCACGAACGACAGCAATCCGAACGCGGTGAGATTCAGATGGAAGCTGCTGGTGAGGCGTTCGAGATCGCTTGGAGCACCCACCTCCACCAGCAACAATTTGTTGCCAACAACCTGTTCAAGTGGCGGACGTTTGCCGCTGCGCATGTCGCCGACCAGAAGCCGCGATATCTGGTCCGGCCTTTTGAGAACGCGCTGTGCAACACCGATGTCGACCACCAGTACGCCCGGCGCGAGGCTATCCTGCACTGCGAGGGGCGGCAACGAGACGCCGCTCATCTGCGGCGATGCGCCCTCGGGCAGTTTCAAGTCCGCCAAAGTTTCCGGCGCGGCCAGCGTTTGCCCGGGAGGCGCGATAAATCTCTGCAAGTGCGCCTGTCCGATATCCGGCGCCGAGCCTGCACCCGGAGGCAACGAGAGAGGCTCGATACCGAGCAGCCGGAACGAGTGTCCGCCGATTTGCACGCGGCCCTCGACAACCGGCGAAACCGGCCAGTTGGCGCGGCGCAGATCGACAAAGAGTTGCTGCGGAAAAACCGGGCTGTCGCGCCCGACCAGCATCGCGGTATTGCCGCCGCCGAACGTCGCCGCCGCGCGGTCATAACTGTTGCGCGCCTGCTGATTGAGCGCCTGCACGCCGCTCCAGAGCGCCGTGGCGGAGATCAATCCGACCAGCAAGGTCGCAAGCTGCATCCGGTGCCGTTTCCAGTGGCTCAACAGACCCACAAGAATCCAGAACGGACGCGTCATGTGATCCGTCCCGCGCTAAGATGCACCCGCCGGTCAAGCGTCGCGGCGAGCCGCTCGCTGTGCGTCACCATCAGAAAGCCGCAGCCGGTGCGCGCGACCAGATCGCGCGCCAGCGCAAGCACATCGTCGGCGGTGGCTTCGTCGAGATTTCCGGTCGGCTCATCGGCCAGCAGCACGAGCGGCTTGATCGCCAGCGCGCGCCCGATCGCGACGCGCTGTTGCTGCCCGCCGGACAGTTGCTCGGGATAGCGGTCGAGCAGCGTGCTCAAACCAAGCCGCTGCACCAGTTCATCCTGCCACGCGGCATCATGCCGGCCCGCGATACGCGCCTGAAACGCGAGGTTATCGCTGACCTGAAGGCTCGGAATGAGATTGAATTGCTGGAATACGAGGCCGAGCCTGTCGCGCCGCATGGCGGCCCGGTCGCTGTCGGACAGATCGGACACCAGCGCGCCGTCGAGCCAGACCTCGCCACTGTCCGCCCTGTCGAGGCCTGCGATCAGATGAAGAAGGGTGCTCTTGCCGCTGCCGGATTCTCCGGTGAGCGCCACGCTCTCGCCAGCCGCCAGCGCAAGGTCGACACCTCGCAAAACCGCAAGCTGCTCCTCCGAAGTCCGATAGGATTTTGTGAGATTGCGAACGGTCAACATGGTTGCGGCGATCATACACTCCCGCGAAGGGAGCGTACAATCGCCGCGACATCCATATCGGCGCTTACGTCAGACTGAGTTCGTACTTCTCAATGTCCTTGGCACGCTCGGAATCCGCCGCCGCCCGGTGATCGGTTGCGATCATGGTATAGACCGCGGGCAGCACGAACAGCGTGAACAGCGTGCCGATCGACATGCCGGCCACGACGACCAGGCCGATGGAGAAGCGGCTCGCAGCACCGGCGCCGCTGGCGGTAAGCAACGGCAGCAGGCCGGCGACCATCGCCGCGGTGGTCATCAGGATCGGCCGCAGCCGGACCCGCGCGGCGTGTTCGATCGCGGTCCTGCGATCCAGGCCTTCCTTCAACTGAAGCTCGTTGGCGAACTCCACCATCAGGATGCCGTGCTTGCTGATCAGTCCGATCAGCGTCACCAGACCGACCTGCGTGTAGATGTTGATCGTCGCAAGACCGAAGTATAGCGGGATCAACGCACCCGAGATCGCCATCGGCACCGAGATCAGGATGACCAGCGGGTCACGAAGGCTCTCGAATTGCGCCGCCAGCACCAGGAAGATGATGATGAGCGCGAACACGAAGGTCACCGCGAGCTGGTTGCCTTCCTGCACGTACTGCCGGGAGTCCGCGAGATAGTCGCGGCTGAAGCCTGCCGGTAATTGCTTGGCCTGCTCTTCGAGGAATTCAACCGCCCGGCCAACCGTGACACCCGGCATCGGCACCGCCTGGAAGGTTGCAGAGTTCAACTGGTTGAAATGCGTCAGCGCGTTCGGATTGGTCTTGGTTTCGATGCTGACAATGGTCGAGAGCGGAACCTGCCGGCCGCCGTTCGTCGCGACGTAGTACTTCTCCAGCGATTCCGGCGATATCCGCAGATCACGCGGCACCTGCGGGATCACCTGATAGGAACGCCCTTCCAGGTTGAACCGGTTGACGTAATTGCCGCCAAGCAGCGTCGCCAGCGTGGTGCCGACCGCGGCCATATTGATGCCAAGGTCGTTGGCTTTCGACCGGTCGATATTGACGCGCACCACCGGCTGGTTGAACGCCAGATCACTGTCGGCCACGATAAACAGACCGCTCTCGCGTGCCGCCTTCTTGAGCTTGTCCATCTGCTCGAACACCGCCTGGAATCCGCTGGTGGTGCTGATGACCATCTGGATCGGCAAGCCGCCCGGTCCGCCCGGCAGCGGCGGCAGGTTGAACGCGAACGCATTGACGCCTTCGATCTTGCTCAACTCATTCTGAACCAGCGGCTTCAGCGCAAGCGATGAACGTTTACGCTCGTCCCACGGCTTCAGGATCATGCCGGCAATGCCGTTGGCGGGGCCTGCCGTACCGTTGATAATGAAACGCAGGTCGGTTTCGGGGAAGCTTGCGAACGCCTTGTCGAGCTTTTTGCCGTAATAATTGCTGTAGTCGATATTGGCGTATTGCGGCGCCTTGGTCACCGAGAAAAGAATGCCTTGATCTTCTTCAGGCGCCAGTTCCTTGCTGGTGTTCATGTACATGAAGCCGACAAGGAACAGGATGGTCGCGGCGAAAAGCGCCGTGATCGGCCGGTAATCGAGCGAGCGGTCGAGCTTGCGTCCGTACCAGCGCGTCACCTTCCCGAACACGTTGTCGACAATGCTGGCGAAGCGGCCGTGATCGCCGCCGCTCTTCAGCAGCACCGAGCACATCATCGGCGACAGCGTCAAAGCCACGACGCCGGAAACGATCACCGAGCCGGCGAGTGTGAACGCGAATTCGCGGAACAACGCGCCGGTCAGGCCGCCAAGGAATCCGATCGGAGCATACACGGCGGCCAGCGTGATGGTCATGGAAATGACCGGGCCGACGATCTCGCGCGCGCCTATCAGCGATGCCTCAACGGGCGATTTGCCCTCCTCCAGATGCCGGTGGATGTTTTCGACCACCACAATCGCGTCGTCGACCACAAGTCCGATGGCGAGCACCATCGCCAGCAGCGTCAACAGATTGAGCGTGAAGCCCATCGACAGCATCAGGATGCAGGCGCCGACCAGCGACAGCGGAATCGTGACGACCGGAATGATGACCGAGCGCAACGAGGCCAAAAACAGGAAAATCACGACGACCACGATGATGACCGCCTCGACCAGGGTGTTGCGCACCTCATCGATCGACGACTGAATGAACTTGGTCGAGTCGTAAGCCACACGCATTTTTAGAGACGGCGGCAGGTTGCGCTCGATCTCCGGAAACAGCCCACGCACGCCCTTGACGATGTTCAGCGGGTTGCCCTGCGGCGTCGACTGAACGCCGATGAAGATCGCCTGCTGACCGCTGAGCGACACGCTGGAATCCGTGCTCTGTGCGCCAAGCTCGACGGTTGCGATATCCTCGAGCCGGACGAAACCGCCGTCCTTCGCCTTCACAGTCATCCGCTTGAACTGGTCGATACTTTGCAGGTCGGTATTTGTCGTCACGTTGGAGACGATAAAATACCCCTTGGACTGACCGGCGGCGGCCTGGAAGTTGTTCGCCCTGATTGCTGCTGCGACGTCGTCCGGCGACACATTGCGGCCGGCCATACGCGCCGGATCGAGCCAGATCCGGGTGGCGAGCGTCTGCGCGCCGAGAATATCGGCCGAGGCGACACCATCGACCGTTGACAGGATCGGCTGCACCACGCGGGCGAGATAGTCGGAAATCTGCGGCCCGCTCAACTCGTCACTGGCGAAGCCGAGATACATCACGGCCGTGGTCTGGCCAGTCGACTTTGTGATCACCGGGTCGTTGGATTCCCTCGGGATCAAATACCTGACCGAACTGACTTTCGAACTGACTTCCGTCAGCGCCGCATTCGGATCGACGTTGAGCTTGATGTAGACCGAGATCGTGCTGGTGCCCTGCACCGACGACGACGTGATGTAATCGACGCCTTCTGCCGACGCCACCGCCTGCTCGATCGGCTGCGTGATGAAGCCCTGCATCAAGTCAGGTGACGCACCCGGATAGGACGTCGTCACTGTGACAACCGTATTCGACAGCTTGGGATACTGACGAATTCCCAGATGTGTCGCAGCCTGGAATCCGATCAGCAGGATCAGAAGGCTGACGACGAGCGACAATACCGGCCGCTTGATGAAGATGTCTGTGAAGGCCATGAACGGCGCTCCGATCTGAGGTCAGTTACGCGGCGCTTGTGCCGGGATTGGCGGAGGCGGATCGGCCGAAATCGTGACGGCCGAACCGGACTGCAGCTTGAGCTGTCCAACGGCGACAACGCGGTCGCCCGGCTTTACGCCGCTTGCGATGACGACGCGCCCGTGAACGCGAGCCCCCGTCTTCACGAACGTCCGGTCCGTCTTCAGCGAGGACTTGCCATCCGCATCCTTGGTTTCCGTGATCAGCCAGACGGAATCGCCGTACAGCGTGTAATCCACTGCGGTCTCAGGCACGGTGACCACGGCCGGCTTCGGCGGCAGTTCGACCGTTGTGGTCGCGAACATGCCGGGTTGCAGGATGCGGTCCGGGTTCGCCAGCGTCGCCTGGATCCTGACGTTGCGAGTGTCGGCGCTGATCTGCGGCTCGATCGTGGTGATCTTGCCCTCGAAGGTACGGCCCGGATAAGCGTCCACGACAATACGGACAGTCTGGCCGACATTGAGAACCGCGCGATCTTTTTCAGTCGCCGTGAAGTTCAGGAACAGCTGCGACAGATCGGTCAACGAAACGATCTGCGTTCCGGCGCTCAGATACTGGCCAAGTTCAACCATACGCACACCGAGCACGCCGTCGAACGGCGCCTTGATCCGCTTTTGCGAGATGATCGCCTCGGTTTTCGCCACCGCGGCAGCACCCTGATCGTAAGTCGCCTGCGCCTGATCGACGGTCGCCTGCGGGCCGAAAGATCTGGCGAGCAGTGCCTTGGCGCGGTCGAGCGCGAGCGAGGCGGCCAGCGTCTGCGCCTTGAAGCTGGCAAGGTCACTCTGATCCGGCGCATCGAAGATTTGAAGCAACGGATCGCCCGCCTTCACTTCGGAGCCCGGCTTGAACAGAATTTCGGTGACGCGGCCGTTGACGTCGGTCGTGACATTCACCTGATGGACAGCGGCGAGATCGCCGACGCCGGTCAGCAGGTTCGGCAACACTTCCGACTTCGCTTCAACCGCGGAGACGTTGGTCGGCGGCGGCTTCATACCGGCGAAGAATTTCTTGATGCCTTCGCTGCGCAGGTGGTTGAAACCGACAATGACCACGAGCAACAGCGCGAGCGCGCCGCCGATGATGATCATCCAGCGCACCATGCGCACGGGCTTGTGCTGTGTCTTTTCGCCCGATGCAGGGGCTTGATGGGAAGGTGAGCTCTTGGCGTCCATGTTTATGCACTTTCCACAATCCGGACCGCCGCATGAGATGACGGTGGAACGGTATCCAAATAAGAAGCGATAGCCCGGCCGCTCATTCCGATCCCTCGAAGAATGAACTGGCAGATATGCCGCTCGAAGTCCGGCGCGCTTGGATAGTCCAGCGAGGGAGTCGCGGGAAGCCTTGTAAGGGCGATCATGTGAACAACTTGATGCGCGAACCAGAAAAGATTGAGCGGTTCACCTTCCACTCGCTCCGCGTCACCCGCCGCGATGGCGCTTTCGAGCGATGCATTGAAGATGGGACCGATCAGATCTCCGATTTTGTCATAGAGCAGTCTAGCGAATTCGCCGTCAGTGAGCTGGCTGGAGATCAGAAGTCTGACCCGCTGCGCATCTTCCTGATCCGGTTCGTCGGTCGCGCGCATGAAGTGCATGACCATTTCGCGGATAAGAATGACCAGCGTCTCCGTCGATGGCTTCAGTTCGCGCAACCGAAGCAATTCCGGATCAGCCTCGCAGGCTTCTGCGAGTATTTCTGCATAGAGTGCGGCTTTAGTAGGGAAATGCTTGAACAACAGTCCTTCTGAGATACCCGCAGCCTGCGCAACACTTCGCGTCGTTGTCCCCGCAAAACCGTAAAGGGCGAAACAACGTTTAGCCGCCTCCAGGATCCGCTCCCGGCGGAGATCGCTCGTGAGTCTGAGGGTACTCATGCGGTGTGAGTAAGCACTCACTTAACCCAAAGTCAACCGGGATTTGCTGCTTTGCAGCACGCAATTCAGCCACAATCACAGCATCCGACGCCGTCTCCTGCCGGCATGGGCCGGGACCCTGCCGCGCCCAGTATCGCGCGGCGGATGCAAGCTGACCGAGCGGATCGCATTACCGCTTCCGATTACGCGAGCTGTTCCGCACGCGCCCAAGGCGATGTTCACTCCGCCGGCTGTTGATCTCGCTTCCTGCCCAGAACGAAGTCTTGCCTAAATCAAGCAAACCCGCCTCAATGTGCAGCAACGAATGGCCCCCGCCTCAGCGGGAAGGCCGCTAAGGCCCGGAATAAATCAGGGTCAGGGGGAGGCAGCATGACGACGGTAAATACACCGCCGGGCAATGACCCGACGGTCATTTCCGACGAGGCTTTGCGCAAGGCCGAGGAATTCATCGAAGCGGAGGAAGGTGCGACCAACAGGCTTGGCGGGCTGGTCGGCCAGGCCGTCACCTACATCGCCATCGCGATGAGCTTGTTTCATCTCTATGCGGCCTACGCGATCGTCCCGACGCAGGAGCTTCGCTACACCCACGTCGCATTCACGCTGGTGCTGAGCTTCCTGCTGTTTCCGCTCGCCGCGCGTTTTCGCAACCGTGTGCGCTGGTGGGACGTGATCCCCGGTATCCTTGCCGTCGCGACCATCACCTATGCGCTGTGGGGCGGCGACGATTTCACCGACCGAGCCACAACCCCCGACCGCTGGGACGTCATCGTCGGCGTGATCTTCATTGTCCTCGTGCTTGAAGCAACGCGCCGCTCCACCGGAGCTATCATGCCAGTGGTCGCGGTCCTCTTCATTGCCTACGCGATGCTTGGCCCGTACTTCCCCGCGCCGTGGACTCATCGCGCCTACGATCTGCCGCGGCTGGTCGGCCACCTCTTCATCACGCTCGAAGGCATTTTCGGCGTCGCGGTCGATGTGTCGGCGACGCTGATTATCCTGTTCACCATCTTCGGGGCGTTTCTCCAGCAATCGGGTGCCGGAAAATTCTTTATCGATTTCTCGCTCGCAATGATGGGCGGCAAGCCCAACAGCGCAGGACGCACCGTGGTGCTGTCGTCGTTCCTGCTTGGTGGGCCGTCAGGATCGGGGGTCGCCACGACAGTGATGATCGGCACCGTCGCCTATCCGATGATGAAAAAGGCGGGGTTCGAGAAAAACGCTGCCGGCGGCCTCCTCGCCGCGGGCGGACTTGGCGCCATCCTGTCACCGCCAGTGCTGGGCGCCGCGGCGTTCCTGATCGCCGAGTTTCTCAAGATCAGCTATCTCGACGTGATCTGGATGGCCACCATCCCGACCTGTCTTTATTATCTCTCGCTGCTGATCATGGTCGAACTCGACGCTAAGCGTTTCGGCGCCCGTGACGTCAACTTCAAGCCGGAGATGTCGCTCGGCGCAATGACCATGCGCTATGGCTTCCACTTCATTTCGCTCGTCGCCGTCGTGGTCTTCATGGTGATCGGCTATTCGCCGGCGTTGTCGGTGTTCTATGCCATCGTGACCACGTTTGCCTTGAGCTTCCTGCGGAAGGACACCGCGCTGATGCCGCCGAAGCTGAAGCGCGCTCTGGCTGACGGCTCGATCGGCGCACTGAATGCCGCAACCACTTGCGCGTGCGCCGGTATCGTCGTTGGCATTGTGACGTTGACCGGCCTTGGCCTGAAGTTCTCGTCGATCGTGATCGCCTATGCCGGCGGCAGCCTGCTGTTGACGGCAATCTACACGTCACTGATCGTCTGGATCATCGGCCTCGCCGTCCCCGTCACCGCGTCCTACATCATTTGCGCGGTGATCGCGGCCCCTGCCCTGATCAAACTCGGCGTGCCCGACTACGCCGCGCACATGTTCATCTTCTATTACGCGGTACTTTCGGAAGTATCGCCGCCGACAGCGCTCTCGCCGTTCGCGGCAGCCGCCATCACCGGCGGCGATCCTTACAAAACCACGCTGCAATCGTGGAAATACACGCTGCCCGCCTTCCTGGTGCCATTCGTATTCGTACTCGATCCGCAGGGCGTCGGCTTGCTGCTCAACATCCCCAAGGGCGGTTCGTGGGTCGATGTCTTCGAAATCACCCTCAAGACCACCCTCGGACTGATGGCGCTGGCGGCGGCCGCGCAGGGTTGGGTTCTTCGGCACACCACGCTGATCGAACGCGGGCTGCTGATGCTGTCGGGGCTTCTGCTGGTCTTTCCAAGCCTGATCGAGGCGCTGATCGAAGCGGCGATTGGTCGCGACATTTCTTATACTTATGTACCCGGCGTCCTGATCGGATTGGGGGTACTGTTATGGCAGGCAAAGGGGCCGGCGGTTCAACGACCGGCCTGACAACTCAAATGGGAGGACGATTGATAATGAAGAGAACGACGAAAATGGCCGCGGTGCTGGCCCTCGCGTTATCCGCCGGCTTGATAACGGCCCATGCCCAGCAGAAGACCATGGCGATCGGAACAGGCGGCACCGGCGGCGTGTATTACCCGCTTGGCGGAGCCGTCGCGAACGTGCTGTCGAAGAACCTGCCGAACGTGCAGGCCACCGCCGAAGTCACCGGCGGTTCGGTCGACAACCTCAAGTTGATCGGCACAGGCCAGAGCGAGATGGGCTTTACCATGGCCGACGCCGCGCTCGATGCCTACAAAGGCGAAGACAAATTCAAGAGCGGAAAGATTCCACTGCAAGCGCTTCTCGTGGTTTATCCGAACCGCATGCATGTGGTGACTGTCGAAGGCTCCGGCATCGATAAAATGTCCGACATGAAGGGCAAGCGTATCTCGACAGGATCGCCGGGCAGCGCGACCGAAGTGATGGCTTTCCGCGTGATCGAGGCCGCGGGCCTCGACAAGGACAAGGACATGAAGCGCGAGCGTCTCGGCGTCGCTGAATCGGTCAACGCGATCAAGGACGGCAAGATCGACGCCTTCTTCTGGGTCGGCGGCATCCCGACCGCGGCCGTCACCGATCTCGCCGCCACTCCGGGCGTGAAAATGAAATTGGTCGATCACGGCGATGTCGTCGAAAAGATGAACGCGAAGTACGGCAAGCTCTACACGTCCAGCATCATCAAGGCAGGATCTTATCCAAACTACAACAAGGACAACAGCATCGCGGAAGTCTGGAACCTCATCGTCACCGGCAACAAGATGAGCGACGACGACGCCTACACCATCGTGAAGACATTGGTGGAAAGAAAAGCCGACATCGTGGCGGTCCACAAGGAAGCCTTGAGCTTCTCGCTGGACAATCAGGTTCAGGCGCGCTCGCCCATCCCCTTCCATCCTGGTGCATTGAAGTACTTCAAGGAAAAGGGCATCGGCGGCTGATCCGGCCCCTAACTTACCTGCAACGAAGCCCCGGCCGATGCGCCGGGGTTTTTTGTTATGACTGTGTCGCCTTCGGCACGTCTCGATCGATGGCGAAATCGTCGAACCACGGCTGATGATTCCCTGCAATCGACGCCGCGATAATCCGTGACGCGAGATAGCTGTAGGTGATGCCGTTGCCGCCATAGCCATAAGCCGCGTGAATGCGCGGATAACCGGGCACGCGCCCGATCAGCGGCAGGCCGTCGGTGGTCGTTCCGAATGCGCCCGACCAGACAAATTCCGCGACAGGTTCCGCATGCGACCAAAGCCCGTTGAGCCTGTGCAGCAGAGCCTCCGCCTTCGCCGGCATCAGCCGGTCTCGCGCTTCAGGTTCGATCGCCCGATCGTCGTCCTCGCCGCCCATGATGATCCGGTTGTCGTTCGTCGTTCGTGCGTAACTGTAATTCTCCGAGGCTTCCCAGATCAGCGCCCCATCGCGCCACAAACCGCCCGCCGGCTGCGGAGTCGTCGCAATGGCCCAGCTCGACGAAATCTTGTGCAGACTTGAGCTGACAAAATCCGGCATCACATAACCAGTCGCAAGAACGACCTGCTTTGCCTCGATGATATGACCGTTGTCGAGTTCGACAATGACTGCCTGCCCGCTGCTGTCGTAGTTTTCCGCGCTCGAATCGAAGATCTTGGCACCTTGCGTTGCTGCCGCAGCCAGCAACGCCTGACACAGCAATAACGGGTCGGCGTCCGCCGAACCGATCGAATGGAGCGCCGCCTCCCGGTAAAGACCGAACTCCTCCAGCAATGTCAGGTGATCCAGATACTCGCCGGGCAACCCGGCGCGCATGCGAAGATCGTGCTCTGCCTTCAATTCGCGTGCGCCGGTCTTTCCCGCCGCCAAATAGAGCGAGCGCTTGTGGCGCATGCCGCATACCAGCCTGTGCGCATTCACCAGTTCTGCCAATCCGCTGACCGCGCCGAAGCTGCGGCGATAGATGCCGGCGGCCCGCTCGAATCCGTACATCGCCGTGAGATCGTTCAGCGAGCGGTCGACCTCCCACAACAGCATCGCGGTGCTTGCCGCCGTGCTGCCGAAGCCGGGACGCTGCCGGTCGATAACACAAACCTCATGGCCCTGCGCAGCGAGATGTTCGGCCGCCAGCGAGCCGGTAACGCCCGCACCGACAACCAGAATCTCGCAGCGAAGATCCTGATCGACAGACGGCCTGCCAGGCAGCACGAGTCGTTGACTCCACGGCGATATGCCTCCGCGCAAGTCGTTTTGCCGGACTCTTTCAGGATCGAACATTATTGGCTTCTATCATGGCTGGGAACGGCCCCCGTACCGCAACCATGATGACGCCCGAGCGCCGCAAAAGTTCCCTGCGCTGGTGTCCCGAGCCTGGTCAGGCCCCCTCGTCCAGCGCGACCAGTTCGCGTTTCTTGCGCAGCGATGGGAGCAGCGGCCCGATCAACAGGATCGCGGCAATCACGAGACAAATCGCGGAGATCGGTCGCTGCACGAACGTCATCAGGTCGCCCTGCGACAGGATCAGCGACTTACGCAGATTGTTCTCGAGCAGAGGCCCGAGTACGAAGGCGAGCACCAGCGGCGCCGGCTCATACCCGAACTTGCGCATCAGATAGCCGATCACGCCGAACCCGACCATGACGTAGACGTCGAAGACGTTGTTGCTGCTGCAATAGACGCCGACGATGGTGAACAACAGGATCATCGGGAACAGCACGTTGTAGGGCAGCTTCAGCAACTGCACCCACATGCCGATCAGCGGCAGGTTCAGGATCAGCAGCATGATGTTGCCGATATACATGCTGGCGATGATGCCCCAGAATAATCCGGGATTCTGCGTGATCATCAGCGGCCCCGGCTGAAGACCGTGAATAACAAACGCGCCGAGCAGCAGCGCCATCACCACGTTCGGCGGAATGCCGAGCGTCATCAGCGGAATGAACGCACCGCCCGCAGCTGCGTTGTTGGCCGCTTCCGGTCCCGCGACACCTTCAATGGCGCCCTTGCCGAAACGCTCCGGCGTCTTCGACAGCCGCTTCTCCAGCGCGTAGGACGCAAAGGACGCGACCACGGCGCCACCGCCCGGCAGAATGCCTAAAAAGAATCCCAGCAGCGTGCCGCGTCCGACAGGTCCGGCGCTGGCTTTCCAGTCTTCCTTGTTGGGCAGAAGCTGTGTGATCTTGGCTTCGATCACGTCGCGCTTGATGACCTGCTCGATATTGATAAGCACTTCAGCGACACCGAACAGGCCCATCACCACCGGCACCAGACCAATGCCGTCGATCAGTTCGAGACGGCCGAACGTCAACCGCGGCTGCGCGGTGATGCTGTCGAGGCCGATCAGCCCAAGTACGACGCCGATACAGGCCATCAGCAGTGCCTTCGCCATCGAGCCCTGCGTCAGGAACGTCAACACCACAAGGCCGAGCACCATCAGGCTGAAATATTCCGCGGGGCCGAAAGCCACAGCAACACCCGCCAGCGATGGCGCGATCAGCATCAGCGCGACCAGCGCGAATGTACCCGCGATGAACGAGCCGAGCGCGGAGATGCCGAGCGCCGGGCCTGCACGTCCCTGCTTCGCCATCTGGTGACCGTCGAGACATGTCACCACCGACGCCGCCTCGCCCGGAATGTTGACAAGGATCGACGTGGTCGAGCCGCCGTACATCGATCCATAGTAGATGCCCGCCATCATGATAATGCCGGACTCCGGCGTGCCCGACAGCGTTACCGGCAGCAACAGCGACATCGCCGAGATCGGACCGATGCCGGGCAGAACGCCGACCAGCGTGCCGATAAATACGCCGATGAAACAGTACAGCAGGTTGACCGGCTGAAGAGCCACGCCGAGACCGTGCGAGACGTTGACGAGAACATCCATGAGCTTGTCCGATCAGCCGATGTTGAACATGCCCGTGGGCAACTGGATCAGCAGTGCGCGTTTCAGCACCCACCAGACGCCGATCGGTGCCAGCACCGCGAGCGGGATGGCCAGCGTCCAGCGCACCGGATCGATCACCCGCAGCAGCAGCAGCAACAGCGGAATCGACGCCAGCAGAAAGCCGAGCGGTTGAAGCAGGAGGGAAAATGCCGCGAGGCACGCAATGACAACCAGCGGCTTGATCCAGCGCGTTCCCGCCCATAGCGACGCAACGCTCGGGCCGCCTTCGGTGATCGCAGCAAAGATGATCGTGCAGGCGAACAGGCACATCAGAATGCCCGCATAGAACAGCACGAAGCCAGAACCTGGATCGTTGATGTTTCCGATCTTGAGCTTCTGGCCCGCCCAGATCACGAAGATGCCAAGCGCAAGGCCGACGAGTCCGCCCCACAGTTCGGAATTGCCCAGCAGGCTTCTTGAACTTTTCTCAACCGCCATCGCGCCCTCCCTCTTCAGGCCGGGGCCCGCGATAGGACGCGAGCCCTGCACGTACTGCGCAGATGTCAGTTGGTCTTCTTCGCCAGCCCGAGCGTATCGATCACCTTGCGTTCGGACTCGGTAACCTCGGTGACGAACTTCTTGTAGTCCTCGGTGTTCTTGTAGTTCGCCACCATATCGAACTTCGCCAGCGTCGCGGTCACAGCCGGATCCTCAAGCGCCTTCTTGAATGCGTCGTGAAGTTTGGCAACGACCTTCGGGTCCATGCCCTTCGGGCCGGCGATGCCGAACGGCGAATCATACACCATCGAATAGCCGAGCTCGTTGAGCGTCGGCACGTCGGGGAAATTCGGCGAACGCTTCGAGGTCCAGACCATCAGCAGGCGCAGCTTGCCTGCATCCACCAGCGGCCGCCATCCGGTGGAATCCGCCTGAAGCATGGTGTGGTTGCCGAGCACGGCGGCATTGGTTTCCGCGCCGCCCTTGAACGGCACCTGCGTCAGCTTGATGCCGGCTTTCCCCGCGATCTGCTCCATGCCGATATGCAGCGAGGTTCCGGCGCCCGGCGTCGCGTAGGTCACCTTGCCGGGATTGGCCTTGGCAAAATCAACCACGTCCTTCCAGGTCTTGAACTGCGACTCGGCATTGGTCGTTACGCCGAAAGTGTAGCCGGTCAGATGAACGATGTAGGTGAAATCCTTGTCGGCGTTCCACGACACGTCCTGCATCAGCGGCAAACGAAATACCGTGATGGGGATCTGTGAAATCGTATAGCCATCGGGCTTGGCCGTCGCAGCCATGGTTGCAGGTCCGACCGTGCCGGCGCCGCCGGCCTTGTTGTCCACAACAATCGGCTGGCCGAGAACCTTCGACGCGCTTTCAGCCATCGCGCGCATCGATATATCGGTCGAACCGCCAGCGGGCCACGGCACAATCAGCGTGATCGGTTTGGTCGGATAATCCTGAGCCATAGCGACACTGGACAACACGGCCAGCGTGGCCGCGGCCAAAACGGTTTTGAATCCGGATCGATAAGCCATTGAACATCTCTCCCCTTGGCAGCTCGTGACGATGTCCGAGCCTGTTTTGTTTATGACGCGATGATCCCCGAAATCGGCGCGAAAGAAAAGCAAGGAGACATGTGCGGGACCCAGTTATTGCGACGCATCGGGCCGATGCGTCATTAGGTCTCAAAATATGCAGCCTCGCGGTGGTCTTGCGTTCGCCCTGCGAAACAGCGAGTTGTAAGCGATCAGGCCCTGCCTGCACCCACCGGGAAATCTGCCTGTTTTGAACGCATCAAATCCGGCCCAACAGTCCAGACGGATCGGTTATGCTCGGGAACCATCAGCCGTTGCCGGACCGGAGCCCCCTCAATGCAGCGCGTGACCATCACCCTCGACGACGATCTCATGGCCGAACTGGATCGCATGATCGAGGAGCACGGCTACCAGAACCGCTCCGAGGCGATCCGGGATTTCGCCCGCGCCGGCATGCAGCAGGCGGCGCAGGATGCCGGAAAAAGCGGTGGCGATTGCGTCGCAGCACTGGTCTACGTCTACGACCACGCGGCGCGCGATCTCTCCAGCCGCCTTGTCAACAATTTCCACGATCACCACGACCTGTCGCTGGCGACGCTGCACGTCCATCTCGACAACGACAACTGCATGGAGATCACGGCGTTGAAGGGCCGCACGGCGGACGTGCAGCATCTGGCGGACCATGTGATCGCCGAGCGCGGCGTCCGTTACGGCCGCGTGGTGATGATCCCGACGGAAACCGGCGCCAAGCCCTCGAGCGCGCGCAAACGGCACGTCCACCGGCACACCTGATCCTCCATTTTACGGGGGTGCCCCGGATGCAATCCTGCGGTATCGGTCCATCATGACAAAAGCCAGATCCAATCTTCAGATCGATTCCACGCGCCTCTGGGGCGACATCCACGAAACCGCGAAATTCGGTGCGACGCCCAAGGGCGGCGTAAAGCGTCTCACCCTCGGTGCCGAGGACAAGCAGGTGCGCGACTGGTTCCGCACCGCCTGCGAAGCCGCAGGCTGCGAAGTGAGCGTCGATGCGCTGGGCACCATGTTCGCGATCCGCCGCGGCCGCGACATGTCGAAGCCGCCGATCGGCATCGGCTCCCATCTCGACACCCAGCCGACCGGTGGAAAGTACGACGGCATCCTCGGCACGCTCGCCGCGCTCGAAGTCGTCCGCGCCATGAACGACGCCGGGATCGAAACCGAGTTTCCCGTCTGTGTCTGTAACTGGACCAACGAGGAAGGCTCGCGCTACGCGCCGGCGATGATGGCGTCCGCAGCTTACGCCGGCGACTACACCACCGACGATATTCTGGGCCGCAAGGACGCCGACGGAATTACGGTCGCCGAAGCGCTCGACACCATCGGCTATCGCGGCGCGGATGCTGTCGGGAAGCAGAAGTTCAGCGCCTTCGTCGAACTGCACATTGAACAGGGTCCCCTGCTCGAGGCCGAGAACAAGACCATCGGCGTGGTCGATCGGGGCCAGGGTATTATGTGGTATAATGGTTCGATCGCCGGTTTCGCCAGCCATGCCGGGACCACGCCGATGCCGCTGCGCAAGGATGCCCTCGCAGCATTCTCCGAAGTTGTGCTTGCGGTGGAAAAGATCGCGCGAGATCTCGGGCCGAATGCGGTCGGCACCATCGGCGAAATCAGGATCGACAATCCCTCGCGCAATGTCATCCCCGGCGACCTCACCTTCACCGTGGATATTCGCAGTTCAGAGTCGGCCACGCTCGACAAGCTGCACGATGCGCTGCAACGCGCGGTCGCGGAGATCATCGCCCGCCGCAACGTCAAGGTCACGGTCGAACAGATCTGGCGCAAGGAGCCGACGGTGTTCGACACAAAGCTTGTCGACGCGGTTGAGGCCGCCGCCAGGGAGATGGGCTACAGCCATCGCCGCATCACGTCCGGTGCCGGCCACGATGCTTGTAATCTCGCAGCCGTGGTTCCGGCAGCGATGATCTTCGTGCCCTGCAAGGACGGCGTCAGCCATAACGAACTGGAAGATGCAACGCAGGCCGACTGCACCGCGGGCGCTAACGTGTTGCTGCATACAGTTCTCGCCCTCGCGGGCATTGCATCGGCGCCGAATACCAATAACTAACCTCTACGTTCTCACCGGAAGAAAATCTCCATGACCACTCGTCCTTCCGCGGCTGCGCCCGTCGCAGCGCGCCGTCCTCACAGCTTCACGCACCATGGCATCACCGTCACCGACGACTATGCGTGGCTGAAGGACGAGAACTGGCAGGAAGTGCTGCGCGCGCCGTCGATGCTCAAGCCGGACATCCGCGCCTATCTCGAAGCCGAGAATACCTACGCCGACGCCGTGCTGGGCCACACCGAACCGCTGCAGAAGAAGCTGGTCGCGGAAATGCGCGGCCGCATCAAGGAGGACGATTCCAGCGTCCCGTCGCCCGACGGGCCGTTCGCTTATTTCCAGAAATACAATGACGGCGGCCAGCACGAGCAGATCGGACGAACGGCGCGCGACGGCAGCGGCGAAGCCCGTTTCATCATCGACGGCGATGAACTGGCGAAGCAGACCGAATACTTCCGGTTCGGCGGCGCGCGTCACTCGCCCGATCACAAGCTGGAGGCATGGAGCGCGGACGTTCGCGGCTCGGAATATTTCACCATCCGCGTGCGCGACTGGGAAACGGCCACGGATTCCGCCGACCTCGTCGAAGAGACCGATGGCAGCATCGTCTGGTCGGCTGATTCGAAATCGTTCTTCTACGTCAAGCTCGACGACAACCACCGCCCGATGCAGGTTTATCGCCATATTCTCGGCACCCCGCAATCGGACGACGCGCTGGTCTACGAGGAGCAGGACTCCGGCTGGTTCACGCACATCCATGAAAGCGCGAGCGGGCGCTTCTGCGTCATCGCGGGCGGCGATCATGAAACGTCAGAACAGCGCCTGATCGATCTGAGCGCGCCCGAGGCCCAGCCTCGCCTGATCGCGAAGCGTGAGGAAGGCTTGCAGTATTCGATTGCCGATCGCGGCGACCAGCTTTTCATCCTGACCAACGCCGATGACGCCATCGACTTCAAGATCGTCACCGCGCCGCTGGCCTCGCCCGCGCGCAAGAACTGGCGCGATCTCATTCCGCATAGTCCCGGTACCTACATTATCGATATCGAGCTTTACTCCGGACATCTGGTGCGGATGGAGCGCACCAACGCGCTGCCCTCCATTGTCATCCGCGACCTCGCGACCTTGCAGGAACACGCCATCGCCTTCGATGAAGCGGCCTATTCGCTCGGCACCCTCGGCGGCTACGAGTTCGATACCACGCAGATCCGGTTTTCGTATTCGTCGATGACCACGCCGTCGGAAGTCTTCGATTACGATATGGTCAGCCGCGAGCGCATTCTGCGCAAACGCCAGGAAATACCCTCCGGCCACAATCCTGCCGACTACGTCACCACGCGCATCATGGCGACGTCCCATGACGGCGCGCAGGTGCCGGTGTCGATTGTTCATCGCAAGGACCTCAAGCGCGACGGCAGCCCGCCGCTGCTGCTCTACGGCTATGGCTCCTACGGCAGTTCGATGCCGGCGTCGTTCTCGGCCAACCGGCTGTCATTGGTCGATCGCGGCTTCGTGTACGCCATCGCGCATATCCGCGGCGGTGCGGACAAAGGCTGGGGCTGGTATCTCGACGGCAAGCGCGAGAAGAAGACCAACACCTTCGACGATTTCGCTGCCGCCGGCCGTGCGCTGATCGACGCGAAATACACATCGGTAAAGAAGATTGTCGGTCACGGCGGCAGCGCGGGCGGTATGCTGATGGGTGCGGTCGCGAACCGCTCGGGCGAACTGTTCGCGGGCATCGTCGCTGAAGTGCCGTTCGTCGATGTGCTGAACACCATGCTCGACGACACGTTGCCGCTGACGCCGCCGGAGTGGCCCGAATGGGGCAACCCGATCGAAAGCGCGGCGGACTTCAGGACCATCCTGTCGTATTCGCCGTATGACAATGTCGCGGCGAAAGACTATCCCGCGATTTTGGCGATGGGCGGCCTTGCCGATCCGCGCGTCACCTATTGGGAGCCGGCGAAATGGATCGCGCGGCTGCGGCCGGTGATGACCGGCGGCGGGCCGGTGCTGTTGCGCACCAATATGGGCGCAGGCCATGGCGGCGCATCGGGCCGCTTCAACCGGCTCGATGAAATCGCAATTGTTTACGCGTTTGCGCTATGGGCGGTGGGACTGGCTGACGGCGAAAGGTGACTTCAGTTCAATTTGGATTGCGCTCAATGGAGCAACCCCAGCTGTCGTCGTCACCGGGCTTGACCCGGTAATCCACGCCTTTCTTGAAATCCGGAAGTCTTAAGACGTGGATGGCCGGGTCAGGCCGGGCCATGACATTTTCTATAAAGTCACGTCTTCTATAAAGGCACGTCCCTTACCTCGCAGGTAGTTTTATAGCCGCTATCAGCCGTGCATGATGTGCGGCGGATTGCGTTGCAGCGCGTCATGACGCGCTGCCGTTCTCCGCCCATACTCCAATGCTTCTGACTCGCCCCTGCCCGGAAATCCCGCATGCGCCGCCTGCCATTTTATTACGGCTGGATCATTGTCGCCGTAACCTTCATCACCATGGGCATCGGCGTGAACGCCCGCACCTCGTTCTCGCTGTTCTTCTCGCCGATCGTCGATGAGTTCGGCTGGGATCGAGGTGTCACGGCAGGCGCGTTCTCCGTCGGCTTTCTGGTCTCGGCGCTGCTCAGTCCTTTGATGGGCAAGCTGATGGACCGCACCGGCCCGCGCACGGTGATGGAACTCGGCGTGCTGCTGATGGGCGCGGGCCTCCTGCTTGCGCCGCTGACGACACACCCCTGGCATCTCTACGTCACCATCGGATGCCTCGTCGGTGCCGGCAGCATTTGCCTGGGCTATTCCGGCCAGTCGCTGTTTCTGCCGAACTGGTTCGTCAAGCGCCGCGGCCTCGCGGTCGGCATCGCCTTCGCAGGTGTCGGCATCGGCTCCATCATCATCCTGCCGTGGGTGCAACTCCTGATTGACAGGAGCGGCTGGCGCGCCGCGAGCTGGGCGATGGGCGTTCTGGTGCTGGTCGCACTGATCCCGCTCAATCTGCTGCTGCGCAAGCGCCCCGAGGATATCGGACTTCAGCCGGACGGGGATGCCGCACCAACTGCAACGACCGTCGCACCTCCATCCAACATCGTTGATCCCGCATGGGCCGCGACCGACTGGACGCTCGGTCTCGCCCTCCGCACCGCGCGGTTCTGGTGGATTTCGCTCGGCTATTTCTGTGGTCTCTATGTCTGGTACGCCGTGCAGGTGCATCAGACCAAGTATCTCGTCGAGATCGGATTCAGTTCGACGTCAGCCGCATGGGCGCTGGGCATGGTCAGCCTGATCGGCATTCCGGGGCAGATCGCGCTCGGCTATCTTTCGGACCGCATCGGCCGCGAATGGATCTGGACGATTTCGTCGCTCGGCTTTGCGATCTGCTTCGCCATGCTGATCGCGCTGCAATACACGCCGACGCTGCTGCTGGTTTATGTCATGGTCGTCGCGCAAGGCGCGCTTGGCTATGGCTTTACCTCGATCATGGGCGCAGTGGTCGCCGAGATCTTCCAGGGCAAGCATTTTGGAACGATCTTCGGCACGATTGGATTTACGGCACTGGCCGGCGGCGCTGCCGGTCCATGGATGACCGGCATCTTGCACGACATCTATGGCGACTACACGCTCGCCTTCATCATCGGCATTCTCGTGAGCGCACTGTCCGCCGCCGCTATCTGGCTCGCATCTCCCGGCAAGATCCGCGCCGTCGCGGGCCGCATGGACCGGATCGTGAAGGCAGCCTAAAGCCCGATCTGCACCGGATAGCCTTCGCGCAACGCATTGACGATCGACGGCGGTGTTACGAGCCTTGCATTGGCGAGACTCGTCGAGGCGCGGCTATAACCGGCAAACGACCAGCGCCATGCCTCGCCGTTTGCGATCAGATAACTCTCGCCACCGCTCGTCACCATTGCCCCGTTCGGCAACTTGAGCGCGGCGGCGCGCAACGGATGTAGCCGCTTTTCGCGGCCATCGAGCCGCTCACTGTGAAGAACGGCATCCACCTCGGTCGCGTAAGGTTTTGTGTAGCCATTGCCCCTGGCCCATGCGTCGCGAAATGCTGTGGCATCGTCCCGGCGGCAGTAGAAGCATGGGCGATGCCCCGCCGCGAACGACGTCGCTTCATCGAGGAAGAACAACTCGGTCCAGCTTCGTCGGCTCATGACCTTGCGCCTGCGGCCGCGAAATTCGCAGACGCAGGTGATCCATGCTTTCGACGACCAGCGCCGGTTCAGCAGCGTCCTGGTCGCCGGATCGTGGATGATGCCGCGATTGCCGGTGAAGCGGCCGCGATGCGCGGTCGCAACGATCTCGCCGAACGGCGACACGCGGTTTTGCAGGGGCACGGAATTTTCCGTCGGGTTAGCTCAGCACATCCTGATTGATGACATTCTCGCGGATCGGCTTGCCATCGAGCGCGCTGATGATGTTTTTCGCGGTTTGCAGCCCCATGCGATCCAGCGCCTCACGCGTTACGCCCGCCACGTGCGGCGCGGTGATGACATTGTCGAGCTTGAACAGCGGATGATCCGGCCGCGGCGGCTCCTGCGCGAACACGTCAACACCGGCTCCCGCGATCTTGCCCGACGTGAGCGCCGCATAAAGAGCGTTCTCGTCGACGATACCGCCGCGCGCGGTGTTGATGAGATAGGCCGTCGGCTTCATCAACTGCAATTGAGCGGCACCGAACATGTTGACCGTCTCCGGCGATTTCGGACAGTGGATCGTGACAAAATCAGCGCGCGGCAACGCCGCATTGAGGTCGGTCACATATTCCGCGCCCGCCGCCTCGACCTCGGCGGCCGACTTGAACGGGTCATAGACCAGAACGTTCATCTCCATTGCCACCAGCCGCTTCACCGTCCGCGTACCGATGCGGCCGAAGCCGACCACCAGCGCGGTCTTGCCCAGCAGGTCGAACGGGATCGCGCCCAGCCGCTTGGTCCAGTTTCCGCTCTTGACGATGTTGTCGAGTTCGGACGAGCGCTTCGCCAGCCACAGCATCATGAACAGAGCGCATTCGGCGACCGATGGCGAATTGGCGATGCCGGTCGTCATCAGGGGAATTTTCTTGCCGCTCAGGGCTTTCACGTCCACCGCGTCGTAGCCGACGCCGATCCGTGCGACCACCATCATTTCGCCGGAGGAGACGATCTCGTTGGCTCCGAAACCGGTGCCACCCAGCGCCACGCCATTCACCGGCGCATGCTGCCGCAGCATTTCATTGAAATCCGGAGCGGAAATCGTGTTGGGAAACTCAATGGCCTCGATGTCGCTGCGCTCCCGAAACAGCGCCCAGCCACCGGGCGACATGGTTTCCACGATCAGCAGTTTCTTCTTGTTGGTCGCCATTTCATCCCCTGAGGTTTGTTGATTTTCGTTCAGCGCGAGGCGCAAGCTGCCCATCATCGCCTTGTTTCGCCTCTTCCCGCAAGCCGGGAAGACCGCGAGCCGCGCACTTGCCGCCTGCAATTTGCGCAGGCAAACTAGTGTGGTGGTTCGCAAGTCCGCATCATTTCTACACCACGTTCATTTGCGGACTTGCGAACCAAAACCACACTAGAATCACGATCCTCTAGTGTCCTTCCGAATCCGAAGTTCGCTACGGAAAGCGCTGTAGAACGAGGCGAACTTCGGATTCAGGACACTAGGCCGGCACCGTCCATCCGGTTCTGGCCGCAAACAACAACAGGAGATCAACCCGTGACCCAGTCCGCGCCCCACCCCGCGTCCCTGCTCGAAACACTGACTCGCTGGGACACGCCGACAATCTGCAACGCCCTGGAGGTGGTCGCGCCCGAGCGCCGCCTGATCGGTTTCACCACCAAGCCGCTGGTCTGCCCGTTTCCGGACCTGCCGCCAATGGTCGGCTACGCCCGCACCGCAACAATCCGGGCGACCTCACCATCGAACCTGTCGGCGGCGGATCAGCGCGCCCAGCGCGTCGCCTATTACGAGTACTGCGGCACCGGTCACGGCCCGCGCATCAGCGTCATTCAGGATCTCGACGGGATCAACATCGGCTTCGGCGCGTTCTGGGGCGAGGTCAACAGCTCGGTTCACAAGGCGCTCGGCTGTCTCGGCGTCGTCACCGACGGATCGATCCGCGATATTCCCGCATGGGCGCCGGGATTCCAGGCGCTGGCCGGCAGCATCGGCCCGTCGCACGCCTTCGTTCATCTCGCTGGCTTCGGTGAAACAGTGTGCGTTGCCGGCATGACGGTGAGTTCAGACGATCTGATTCACGCGGATCGTCACGGCGCTGTCGTGATTCCGGCCAATGTCGCAGCGAAACTCCCGGATGCAGCGAGGCTGTGCGAACGCCGCGAAGAGCCTATCCTCGGCATCGCGCGCGATCCCGGCTTCACCGTGGCGAAGCTCAAGGAAGCGCTGGCCAAGGCCGCGGAAATTCACTAACGCGAGGCAATGGCGCAAGCCTTCTCGCAACACGCAATCAACGGAAGGTTTGTACCATGAAAGTCGCGCTCGGCGTCATTGTTGGACTGGTGATCGGATTCCTCGCCATGACCTGGTTCAAGACGGGGCATCTGCCGTTCTGAAGACGTCACAAGGCAATCCGGATTTCTGATGCCCCTCTCGTCCGCTTACCGCGCCTCGACCAGCCATGCCGCGCTCGGTCCCGAGTTCTACGACGTCGTCGCGGCCGCTACGTTTCCCGATCACATCCTGCGTTATCGCAACCAGCGCGCGGCGAAGACCGTCGGGCTCGATACACTCAGCGACGAGGAATGGATCGCGCATTTCGGACGCTTCGCGCCGCTGAGCGCGAATCTCGAACAGCCTCTGGCGCTGCGCTATCACGGCCATCAATTTCGCGTCTACAACCCGGAGCTTGGCGACGGACGCGGCTTTCTGTTCGCACAACTGTACGACGACAAGGGCCGCCTGCTCGATCTCGCCACCAAGGGCAGCGGCAAGACGCCGTGGTCGCGCACCGCCGACGGTCGCCTGACGCTCAAGGGCGGCGTGCGCGAGGTGCTCGCGACCTCGATGCTGGAAGCACTCGGCGTCGATACGTCGAAAACCTTCAGCCTGATCGAGACCGGCGAAGCGCTGGTCCGCGGCGACGAACCCTCTCCGACGCGATCCTCCGTGATGGTGCGGCTGAGCCACTCGCACATCAGGATCGGCACGTTCCAGCGCCAGGCATTTCACCGCAACACCGAGAACATCCAGAAGCTGCTCGACTACACGATCAGGACGTACATGCCTGAGGTGTGGCGCGACGATGTGCCGGCGCGCGCCGTTGCCTTTCTTGAAGAAGTGTGCTGCCGCGTCGCGCGTGTCGGCGCGCAATGGATGGCCGCCGGATTTGTCCACGGTGTACTCAATACCGACAACATCAACGTCACCGGCGAGAGTTTCGATTACGGTCCGTGGCGGTTTCTTCCCGTTCTGGAACCCGCATTCACCGCGGCATATTTCGACGAGACCGGGCTTTATGCCTATGGCCGCCAGCCGGATGCGTTGTTCTGGAACGTCACGCGGCTGGCGGAATGCCTGCTCGGTCTCTCTGACCAGCCCAGCCTCGAGAAAGCGCTGGGGGTGTTTGAACCTGCCATTCGCAGGGACTTCACCGATGCGATGCTGAGACGGCTCGGCGTCCAGCCGCGCGATGCCGTGAGCGACAACGAACTGGTGCGCGCACTATGGATCTTCCTGTCGGAAACCAAAGCCCCGTTCGAGCAGACCTTCTTCGACTGGTTCGGCGGCCTCGCCAGCACGGAGCGCGCGGCGAATAGCCCGTCGAAGGATCACTATGCAAATCCGGCGTTCGCTGCCGTCCGCGACGCATTGAAAGATTTCGTTCCGCGCGAGGGCCTCGATCTCAACCACGCGTATTTCAGCAAGCCGGTCGCATGTTCCATGCTGATCGAGGAGGTCGAGGCGATCTGGAAGCCGATCGCGGACAGCGACGACTGGTCGGTGTTTCACACTAAACTTCAAGCCATCGACGAGATGCGCGAAGCGTATGGGCTGGGATAAGATCCATCCCACCATGTCATTCCGGACAGCCCGCACAGCGGGCTGATCCGGAATCCAGATGAGTTCATCGGAAAACACTTCGAGATTCCGGGTTCGCTCGCAACTGCTCGCGCCCCGGAATGACGTGTTCGCTTACGCCACCTTCTTGCGCGGCGTGGCGGCAACGTAATTGCCGTCGAGGAACCCGGCCAGCCGCTTACGGATAAGATATTCGGCATCGGCCATGATGCGATCGATCAATTCCTTCACCGTCGGAATGTCGTGGATCAGGCCGACCATCATGCCGCAGCTCCACGCGCCTGCGTCCATGTCGCCGTCGATCATGACCTTCGGATAGACACCTGCAACCTGATCGAGAATGTCTTCGATCTTGATGCTCTTGCCCTTTTCCTTCTCGATCTCGATCAGTTCTTCGACGCCCTTGTTGGTGAGAACGCGCTCGGTGTTGCGCAGATTGCGCATCACAAGCCGGGTGTCGAACTCGGTGGCCTTGAGCAGCGCCTGCTTCACATTCTCATGCACCGGCGCTTCCTTGGTGGCGATGAAGCGCGTGCCCATGTTCATGCCCTGCGCGCCCATCGCAAGTGCCGCGACAAGGCTGCGTGCATCGGCCATGCCGCCGGAAGCGACGAACGGAATCGTCAGCTCTTCTTCCGCGCGCGGCAGCAGGATCATGTTCGGCATATCGTCTTCGCCGGGGTGACCGCCGCACTCGAAACCGTCCACGCTGACCGCGTCGCAGCCGATGGCTTCAGCCTTCAGCGAATGACGGACCGAGGTGCATTTGTGAATGACCTTGATGCCTGCCGCCTTCAGCGCGGGCATGTACTGCTCGGGGCTGCGGCCGGCGGTCTCGACCGCCTTGATGCCGGCTTCCTTGATGGCCGCGATGTATTCGGGATACGGAGGCGCGGAGAAGGTCGGCAGGAAGGTGAGATTCACACCGAACGGCTTGTCGGTCATGTCCTTGCACTTGGCGATTTCCTTCGCCAGCAATTCCGGCGTCTTCTGCGTCAGGCCGGTGATGATGCCAAGGCCGCCGGCGTTCGACACCGCCGCCGCCAGCTCCGCGAAGCCGACGTAGTGCATACCGCCCTGAATGATCGGATGCTGGATGCCGAACAGTTCCGTAATTGCCGTTTTCATGTGTTCCCTCTCCTTAGGTTTCTGCCCACACCGTTACCGCAGGTGTTCGCGCCGCGACAATGGTTCGGCTGGGCAAGTCTGCCATGCCATCAGTTCTAAAAAGGAACGTATCATGATGAGCCGGGCCGTCAACCAGTGATCCTTCGTATCCGGCGTTCGCTCGGAAATCGCCGCAAAGCTAACCGAACGCCGGATACAGGACACTGGTGGTCAAAGGCTCATACAGCGTGTATCAGGGCGGCGATAAACCCATTATCCCGCAATGGAATTTCCGCTTGAGCCAGCCCCAGCCCGCTAAACCCTTTCTCGAAGTTCTCGCCGGAAGCCGCCAAGCCGTGCCGCCGGTCTGGATGATGCGGCAGGCTGGCCGTTATCTGCCCGAGTACCGCGAACTGCGCGCCAAGGCCGGCAGTTTCCTTGACCTCTGCTTCAATCCCGAATGGGCGGCCGAGGTCACGCTACAGCCGATCCGGCGCTTCGGGTTCGATGCCGCGATCATCTTCTCGGATATTCTGGTGATCCCGCACGCGCTCGGACGCTCGGTGCAGTTCGAGGCTGGCGAAGGCCCTCGCCTCGACCCGCTCGATACCTCGGAGAAGATCGCGACGCTGGCGACGGCTGCCGACTTCACCAAACTCGAACCTGTGTTCGAGGCGCTGCGCCGTGTCCGCGCCGAACTCGATCCGAAAGTCGCGCTGATCGGATTCTGTGGCGCGCCGTGGACGGTTGCGACCTACATGGTCGCCGGGCAAGGCACGCCGGATCAGGCGCCAGCCCGGATGCTGGCCTACCGCGAGCCCGATGCGTTCGCGAAAATCATCGACGTGCTGGTGGAAAATTCAATTCAGTATCTGCTGGGACAGCTCAAGGCTGGCGCCAACGCGCTGCAGATCTTCGACACATGGGCGGGCGTGCTGCCGCCGCGCGAATTCCTGCGCTGGTCGGTTGAGCCGACGCGGCGGATTGTCGAAGGTGTGCGCGCAAAAGTACCGAACGCGAAAATCATCGGCTTTCCACGCGGCGCGGGCGCGCAACTGCCGATGTATGTCGGGCGCACCGGAGTCGACGGCGTCAGCATCGACTGGACGGCGGATCCGTCACTGATCCGCGAGCGGGTGCAGAACCATGTCGCCGTCCAGGGCAATCTCGATCCGTTGGCTTTGATCGCCGGCGGTGCAGCGCTGGATCGCGCGGTCGATGATGCGCTGGCGAATTACGCTGGCTGCCGATACATCTTCAATCTCGGCCACGGCATCCAGCCGGAAACGCCCATCGCGCATGTCGAGCAGATGCTGAAGCGCGTGCGGGATTATAAGGGGTAATTGCGCTTTAGAGAGAGCCGTCACCCTGAGGTGCGCAGCGGCGCAGCCGCAAGCCTCGAAGGGCGACGGCGATGTTGCGGATCGTCATCCTTCGAGGCTCGCCGAAGACGGCTCGCACCTCAGGATGACGGATCAACACTTCGTCGTCCCGGCGCATGCCGAGACCCATAACCACCGCACTTTCAGTAAAGCACGATCGAGCGACATCGATACCCAAACACACTGACAGGGGTGATGGGTCCCGGCATTCGCCGGGACGACCGGGAAATATTGCGGCTAGAATATCTTCATCCTGAGGAGCGGCCACGCAGCCAAGTTTACGCAGGCTGCGCCTGCTATGGCCGCGCCTCGAAGGATGAGGATATGTGTTGCGCCTTATGGTTCGAGACGGCGCAATCGCGCCTCCTCACATGAGGCTCTCTCTCACACCGGCCTCGACCGCTCGATAATTGCCGCAGCCCCCTTTGCCAAAAGATCGAACGCCACCGCGCGGCCAAGCTCGCGCGGTTTGTCGGCAGGCCCGGTGCGCGTCGCTTCAAGCAACTGATCGCCTTCCAGATCGAGCACCGATGCGGACAGCGACATCTCGCGGCCGTTGATCGTCGAGAATCCGGCGATCGGCGAATTGCAGTGACCGTTGAGTACCCAGAGCACTTCGCGCTCGGCGTCGGCGCACAGATGCGCGGCGGGATCGTCGATCAGCGCGAGATACTGCCGCGTGCGCCAGTCACCCGCTGCGCATTCCACCGCGACGATGCCCTGCCCCGCGGCCGGCAGCATTTCCTGCGCGGTGAACTCGCGGGCAATGCGACTTGCAAGCCCGACGCGTTCCAGTCCCGACCGCGCCATGATCAGCGCATCGGCAGGTCCGACTTCGCCGCCGCCCGCGAGCCGCTGCATTTCACCGTTGTCGAGCTTGCGCACCCGCGTATCGGCGGCGCCGCGAAAGTGAATCACTTCGATCTCGGGAAACAGCCGCCGCGCATACGCCGCGCGCCGCACGGCATTGGTGCCGATCTTGAAACCCTTGCCCTTGGTGCGCTTCAAATCGTCGAACGTTACCCCCGCGCGCAGCACCAGCGCGTCGGTCGGCGGATCGCGCGACAGCGTCGCGCCGATCACAAGACCCGGCGTGTCTTCATTGCCCGGCATGTCCTTGAGCGAATGCATCGCAGCGTGCAGTTTTCCGGCGATCACGGCCTCGCGGATTTCGGCGACGAATGCCCCGCCCTTGCCGCCGTGCGGCAGCAGCAGTCCGGTCTGATCCTGATCGCCGCGCGTCTCGAACTTGACGATCTCGACGTTCAGATCCGGCGCGGCAGCGGTGAGCTGACGTGCGATTTCCTCGGTCTGCGCAAGCGCCATGGTACTTTTGCGCGTTCCGATACGCATGGAAATTGCTGCCACGTCTGCTCCATCCGGGGGCGATTTTTTCGAGCATGATCCGGAAAAACGGAAACTGTTTCCGGCCGGATCATGGTCAAATACAGGATGGCGCACAATACGGCGAGCGGTCCCCCGAATGCAACGCATAGGGCCCGAAAATGACGGGCAGCGATGCTTCCAGGGTCTGGACGCCGGGCGCTCCATACGATCTTGATGCGGGCATGATCCAGCGTGCCCCGTCATCCGCCGGCGAGAAGCCGCGCGTCGTCATTATCGGCGGCGGATTTTCCGGCGCCGCGCTGGCGTGGCATCTGCACCGCACCGCGCCCCATCGCCACTACATCATTATCGTCGAGCCGCGCGATGAGATTGGCCGTGGTCTCGCCTACGACAGCAGCGATCCGGCGCACCGGATCAACGTGCCCGCGCTGAAGATGAACCTCGACTTCGACGAGGAAGGCCACTTCGAGCAATGGCTGGTCGCATCGGGATATCCCGCACGCGATCCCAAGTCGGTGATTGCCGACGTCCATTTGTTCCCGACCCGCGCAGCTTTCGGCGATTACGTCAACGCCCACGTCCGTGAACTAGGCGAAGCCGTCACGCACAGAAAGACAAAAGCCAATGCTGTCGTCCCACAACAGAGCGGCTACCGCGTGGTGTGTGAGGACGGCAAAGACATTCACGCCGATACCGTGGTGCTGGCCGTGTGCCACACCCCGCCGCAAGTGCCGTCGCCGATCGCGGCACTGCGCAATCATCCGCGATGTGTCGCCAATCCGTGGCAGCCGGAGGCCTTGCGCAACGTCGCGACGAACGATCGTGTGCTGATTGTCGGCACCGGGCTGACCATGGCCGATATCGTCGCCTCGCTTGACCGGCAGGGTCATCGCGGCAAAATTACCGCGATCTCGCGGCGCGGCCTGCGCTCGCAAGCCCATGCCGCGCAGTTTACCGAGCCGTTCGGCGATTTCGCCAGCAATCCCTCACGCACCACGCTGTCGCTGCTGCGGCATGTTCGCCGTGCCATCGCGGATGCCGCGCGCGAAGGACTGTCATGGCATCCGGTGCTCGATCAGTTGCGGTTGCAGGGCTTTGACATCTGGCGCGCGCTGCCGCTGCGCGAACGCGCCAGGCTGATCCGCCATTTGCGCCCGTTCTGGGACACCTCTCGCTTCCGCATCGCGCCGCAGGTCGACGATGTGATCGTGCGACGGATCGCGGACGGCACGCTGACAATTCAGGCGGCGGCGGTCCGCTCGGGCAAAAACGCCGGCCATGATATCGCCGTCGATCTGCGCGCGCGGCGCAGCCGAACGTGGGAGCCGGCATCGTTCGACGCCATCGTGATCGCGACCGGCCCTGCCCATGGAACGGTGTTCGAGAGCAATCCGCTGCTTGGACAGATCGGCCACGACGGCCTCGCACGCCCCGATCCGCTCGGCCTCGGCATCGATGTCGATCTCCTGGGCCGTGCCATCGGCCGAGACGGACAGAGCGCCGAGGCCCTGTACGTCGCAGGCCCGCTGGCGCGCGGCACATTCGGCGAATTGATGGGTGCGCCGGATCTGGCGCGGCATGCCCGCAATATCGCCGAATCCATCGCGCACACGGATATGAGCGCGGCGCGGTTGCCTCCGCATCCCGTCCGAGCTTAAAACAGGGCTCATCATGCGCAGGCCTCTCGCGGCCGCGCATCAGTCCGCCGGAGATGCAATGACGTCCGCCCTCGCGCGCATCGGTTTTCTCGCGCCCCTGTTCGTTCCGGCCACCCGGCCCGACCGCTATTTCAAGGCAGCCGCATCCGGCGCCGACGGCGTCATCATCGATCTTGAGGATGCGGTTGCGGCGAACGACAAGGACGCCGCGCGCGCGACGCTGACTGGTGCATCCCTGCCGCCCAATTCCATCGTCCGCGTCAACGCGTTCGGGACACGCTGGCACGAGGCCGATGTGGTGGCGATGAAGGGCCTCGCCATCGCCGGGATCATGCTGCCGAAAGCGGAAACCGCCGGACATCTGGAGAGCGTGCGTGCCGTGCTCGGCGACCTGCCGGTGATCTCACTGATCGAATCTGCGCAGGGCGTCGCGAGCGTCCGCGAGGTCGCCGCTCATTCCGACCGGCTTGCGTTCGGCTATATCGACTTCAGCGCCGACGTCGGCTGCAGCATGGAGCGCGATGCGTTGCTGATGGCGCGCGCGGAGATCGTACTCGCATCGCGGCTGGCGGAGTTGCCGCCTCCGCTCGAAGGCGTGACGCCGTCATTCGACGATCCGGCGCTGGTGGAAGATGACGCGCGTTATGCAGCGATGATGGGTTTCGGCGGCAAGCTTTGCATTCATCCCCAGCAGATCGCGCCGACGCTGGCGGGATTCCGGCCGCCGCAAAAAGACATCGACTGGGCGACGAAAATCGCGAACTCGGGAGATGGCGCGGTGTCGGTCGACGGCATGATGGTCGATGCGCCGGTGCGCCTGCGCGCGCAGCGTATCCTCGCCGCGGCAAGGGCCTGCGACGTAGCAAAGGGATAGTTCCCGAAGCTGTACCGGATTTATCAGGCCGCGACCGGAGGCCAGGTCATCAGAACCATCTCGACGATCTTCTTGAGTTCGCCGCGCTTGGCTCCGCCGACGGCCTGCACCGCGATGCCCTGGGCAATGGTCGAAATGTACCGCGCCAAAACGGCTGCATCCGCCGATTCGGGCAGATCGCCTTCGGCTTTCGCGCGCTCGAAACGCTGGCGCAGATCGTCCTCGCCCTGGGCACGGCGAGCCATCAGTTCGTGCTTGATCGATTCGGCCGCATCGCCGCCGGTCAACGCACCGTTGATCGACAGACATCCCGCCGGACAATCAGGATCTGTCACCGCATCCACTTCACCATAGAGAAGGCGTTCGATCACGGCCCGCGCCGTCGGCTGCTGAAGCGCAAGCTTGGCGTAACCGGCCGGGCCGTCGACGTAGGAATCCAATGCTTTGCGGAAAAGTTCTTCCTTGTTGCCGAACGCGGCGTAGAGCGACGGTTTGGTGATACCCATCGCCTCGGTCAGGTCCGCCATCGACGCGCCCTCGTATCCCTTCTCCCAAAACACGTGCAACGCGTTTTCCAGAGCTTGGTCGAGATCGAATTCACGGGGGCGTCCCACGGCCACGGTAAGAACCTTTCTGAATTTGTACCTTTCGTTAGATATGTCCCTTGACGTCGAAAGTCCAAGTCCCATTTATACCGAGCGTTACAGTTGCGGTGCAGCAATAAAACACTGCGACGCAGGGCAAATCGGAATTTTTATTCTCCCGTCAAAAGACGATTCCCGACAACGCATTGAAATAACAAGAGATCCGCGCTTGGAGCGCGAACGCAAAAGTAGGGACCGGTGATGAAAAGCCTTTCAAAAAGAATGAGCCTGATTGGAGCCAGCGTCGGCCTGGCAGTTCTGGCAGCCGCAGCAACCTTGATTTCAACCACCTCGAACGATCGCGCCAAAGCCGATGCCGCCGCTGCGCCGGTGCCGGCAATTCCGGTCTCGGTCGCCGACGTCAAGGAGCGGGAAACCGCGATCTGGGACGAATTCTCCGGCCGCCTCGAAGCCATCGAGCAAGTTGAAGTCCGCTCGCGTGTGGCTGGAGCCATCCAGGAGATCCGGTTCCGCGAAGGTGCGCTGGTTCAAAAGGACGACGTTCTCATCGTGATCGATCCGGCGCTCTATGCCGCCGAGGTCGCCCGCGCTGAAGCACAGGTCGCCGCCGCACAAGCGAAACTGGTGTTCACCAAAAGCGACTACGAACGCGGCCAGCAACTGAGCGGATCGCAGACCATCTCGCAGCGCGACCAGGACAACCGCATCAATGCCTATCGCGAGGCCGAAGCAAACCTCAAGGCGGCACAGGCCACCCTCAAGACCGCGCAGCTCAATCTCGGCTACACCGAAGTTCGCGCGCCGGTGACGGGGCGCGTCGGCAAGCGCGAGATCACCGTCGGCAACCTGATCGCCGCCGGTCCCGGTTCACCGCTGCTGACCACCATCGTCTCGACGTCGCCGATCTATGCCAGCTTCAACGCCGACGAGCAGGTCGTGCTGCGTGCGCTCGGCGCGCTGGGTGACGACGCCGCAGCCTCGAAGACCGGCCGTATTCCCGTCAAGATGGGCACCGCGACCAGCAACGGACTCCCTTTTGAAGGCCAGATGCAACTGATCGACAACCAGATCGATCCCCGCACCGGCACGGCTCGCGTCCGCGCCATCTTCGACAACAAGGACGGCCACCTGATCCCCGGCCAGTTCGTGCGCCTCCAGATGGGCCAGCCCAAGACCGAACGCGCGATGATGATCAACGAACGCGCCGTCGGCACCGACCAGAACAAGAAGTACGTGATGGTCGTGAACAAGGAGAACAAGGCCGAATATCGCGAAGTCTCGCTCGGCGTCTCCGTCGATGGCCTGCGCATGGTCACGTCCGGCCTGAAACCGGGCGAGCAGATCGTGGTCAAGGGAATGCAGCGCATTCGTCCCGGCGCACCCGTCGCACCGGAAGTCGTCGCGATGGACGCGAACTGAAATCTTCCGCCGCCGCCCCGAGGCGCCACCGCGAAGTGGAGACCTCGAAGGCGACGGCGTTTCTTAAGCCGCCATCCTTCGAGGCTCGCAAGAACTCGTTCCTCAGGATGACGGGAATGTTGTAGCCGGCACCAACGGCAGCAATGCCGACGATAGCTCGATCACACACTGAATGAGATGACGTCATGAATATCTCGAGATTTTTCATCGACCGGCCGATTTTCGCCGGTGTGCTGTCGGCACTGATTTTCCTCGCGGGCCTGCTATCGCTGCCTGCACTCCCCATTTCCGAATATCCGGAAGTCGCGCCGCCGATCGTTACGGTGCGCGCGATGTATCCCGGCGCCAATCCGAAGGTGATCGCCGAGTCGGTCGCGACCCCGATCGAGGAGCAGATCAACGGTGTCGAGAACATGCTCTACATGAGCAGCCAGGCGACGACGGACGGCGTCATGACGCTGAACGTGACGTTCCGCCTCGGCACAGATCCCGACAAGGCCCAGCAGATGGTGCAGAACCGGGTATCGCAGGCCGAACCGCGGCTGCCGGAAGTGACGCGCCAGCTCGGCATCACCACGGTCAAAAGTTCGCCCGACATCACGCTGGTCGTGCATCTGCTCTCGCCAAACGACCGTTACGACATGACGTATCTGCGCAACTACGGCGTGCTCAACGTCAAGGATCGCCTCGCGCGCATCCAGGGCGTCGGACAGGTCGTGATCTGGGGCGCGGGCGATTACTCGATGCGCGTCTGGCTCGATCCGCAGAAGGTCGCCGAGCGCGGTCTGTCTCCGGGCGACGTGGTGCGCGAAATCCGCGCGCAGAACGTCGAGGCCGCCACCGGCACCGTCGGCGCATCGCCCAGCGTTCCGGATCTCGATCTTCAGCTTCCGGTGAATGCGCAGGGCCGCCTCACCACGGAAGAAGAATTCGGCGACATCGTCGTTAAAACCGGCCAGAACGGCGAAATCACCCGCCTGCGGGATATCGCCCGCATCGAACTCGGCGCGTCGGAATACGCGCTGCGGTCGCTGCTCGATAACAAATCCGCGGTCGGCATCGGCATATTCCAGTCTCCGGGCTCGAACGCACTGAACATCGCGCGCGACGTTCACGCCGCGATGGCCGACATCAAGCAGAACATGCCGGAGGGCGTGGACTATCGCATCGCCTACGATCCGACGCGGTTTGTCCGCGCCTCGATCGAGGCTGTCGTGCATACGCTGCTCGAAGCCATCGCGCTGGTCGTACTCGTCGTCATCCTTTTCCTGCAAACCTGGCGCGCCTCGATCATTCCGCTGGTCGCAGTGCCGGTTTCCGTTGTCGGCACCTTCGCGGTCATGTTCCTGCTGGGCTCCTCGATCAACGCGCTCAGCCTGTTCGGGCTCGTGCTGGCCATCGGCATCGTGGTCGACGACGCCATCGTCGTGGTCGAGAACGTCGAACGCAACATCGAGCAGGGGCTGACCCCGCGCGAAGCGACCTATCGCGCGATGCGAGAAGTCTCCGGGCCGATCATCGCGATCGCGCTGGTGCTGCTGGCGGTGTTCGTGCCGCTGGCGTTCATCAGCGGCCTCACCGGCCAGTTCTACAAGCAGTTCGCGATGACGATTGCGATCTCGACCGTGATCTCCGCCATCAACTCGCTGACACTGTCGCCGGCGCTCGCCGCGCTCCTGCTGAAGGGGCATGGCGAACCGAAAGACGCGCTCAGCCGCGGGATGGACAAGGCCTTCGGCTGGTTCTTCAGGCGGTTCAACAAGGCCTTCAATCGCGGCTCGGACGCCTACAGCGGCGGCGTCAGGAACGTGATCTCGCGCAAGGCCGTTGTGATGGGCGTCTATGCCGCGCTTCTCGCGATCACATTCGGGCTGTTCAAGACCGTGCCCGGCGGCTTCGTGCCGGGCCAGGATAAACAATACCTGATCGGCTTCGCCCAGCTTCAGGACGGCGCAACGCTGGACCGCACCGAAGATGTGATCCGGCGCATGACCGAGATCGCGAAGAAGCAGCCCGGTGTCGAGAATGCCGTGGCGTTCCCCGGTCTCTCGATCAACGGCTTCACCAACTCGTCGAGCGCCGGCATCGTGTTCTCGGTGCTGAAGCCGTTCGAGGAGCGCAAGGATCCGTCGCTGAGTGCCGTCGCCATCGCGGCCGAGCTGAACAAGAAGTATGCGGGTATTCAGGACGCCTTTATCGCCATGCTGCCGCCTCCACCCGTCAACGGCCTCGGCACCACCGGCGGCTTCAAGTTGCAGATCGAGGATCGCGCAGGCCTCGGCTACACGGCGCTGGATGAGGCCAAGAAGGCTTTCATGGCGAAGGCAGCGCAGGCGCCCGAGATCATGGGGCTGTTCTCGAGCTATCAGGTCAACGTGCCGCAGCTCTATGCCGACATCGACCGCACGCGCGCGCGGCAGCTCGACGTGCCGATCACCAGTATCTTTGAGACGATGCAGGTGTATCTCGGCTCGCTCTATGTGAACGACTTCAACAAGTTCGGCCGCACCTATTCGGTGCGCGTTCAGGCGGATGCGAAATTCCGCGCGCGCTCGGACGATATCGGCCAGTTGAAGGTGCGCTCCAACTCGGGCGAGATGATTCCGCTCTCGGTGCTGCTGAAGGTCAAGACCAGCGCGGGTCCGGAAAGCGCCATGCGCTACAACGGCTTCCTTGCCGCCGACATCAACGGCAACACCACGCAGGGATATTCCACCGGACAATCGCAGGCCGCGGTCGCGCGCATTGCCAAGGAAACGCTGCCGAAGGGCATCGACTACGAATGGACCGATCTCACCTATCAGGAGATCATCGCGGGCAATACGTCGCTGTATGTGTTCCCGATCGTTATCCTTCTGGTGTTCCTCGTACTCGCGGCACAGTACGAAAGCATGATGCTGCCACTGGCAATCATCATGATCGTGCCGATGAGCCTCCTGGCCGCGATGTTCGGCGTCTGGGTCACCGGTAGCGACAACAACGTGTTCACACAGATCGGGTTGTTCGTGCTGGTGGGACTGTCGGCGAAGAACGCAATTCTGATCGTGGAGTTCGCGCGCGAACTGGAGTTCGCCGGGCGCAAACCGATCGCGGCGGCCATCGAAGCCAGCCGGCTGCGGTTGCGGCCGATCCTGATGACGTCGCTCGCCTTCATCATGGGCGTGGTGCCGCTGGTGACCTCCACCGGCGCAGGCGCGGAAATGCGTCACGCCATGGGCGTCGCGGTGTTCTCCGGCATGATCGGTGTCACGGCGTTTGGCATCTTCTTCACGCCGGTGTTCTACGTGCTGCTGCGCGGCCTCAGCGGCAACAAGCCGCTGGTCCAGCACGGCGAAGGCTCGATCGAACCGCTCCCCGTCGCACGCACCGCACCCCATGCGCTGAAGGACGCGGCGGAATAACCCGCTCACGGCGGGCCACGAGATGGCGCACAGCTGCATTGCCCGTGACAGCGATGCGCCCGCGACGAAGCGATTCGGTCCTTGCCCCTCCAAGCCGGATCGCTTCGGTCGCAACTTCCGCAAAAGAAAAATGGCCGGGGATGACCCGGCCATTTTTATCGGCACGACGAGAAGCGAGATTTTGTCCCAAGTGAGATACGCTCCTCTCCCCGCCTGCGGGGAGAGGATTGGGGTGAGGGGCAGAGTTCAATGAATGGAGCGAAGTCGCCCCTCACCCGGATCGCTTCACGATCCGACCTCTCCCCGTAAACAGGGCGAGGTTAAGGAGGTCAGCCCAGCGTCTTCGCCAGCGCGCGAAACTTCTCAAGCTGATCGGTCTTGAGCGCGCGGTTCTCGTCGCGGCCGACAAACACCTTGAACATCACCCCGCCATCGACATTGAGGAACGCCGCGAAGGCGGACAACTTTCCCATGAACGGTCGCTCAACAAACGCGATGCCGCCGCAGCGCTCGTGGCGCAGATGGCCGTGCATGCCCTTTGGCTTCATGATGTTGTAGTAGCCGCGCCCGACCTCACCGCCACCGACCGGCTCGGTGACCTCGAAGATGCCGTCCTCGGTGTGGATGATCAGCGTCACCTCGCCCCACGTTGCGATGTCCTGCATCGCGGGCACAAAGGCTGAGCCGGATATGAGGCTGCGCATCTCGTCCGGCAGCGCCTCGATCACGGCGCGCGCCGTGACGTTCTTCTCCCGCGCGACGTCCTCGATGACGCCGCCCGGATTCTCCGCCATATGCTTCCTGAGATCGGCGAGATCGGTGCTCAGCATGGTTCAGGCCGCCGCGCTGGACTTGCGCTCGGTCTGGATGATCTCGAAGCCCTCGAACTTCGGATGGCCGAGATAAAGACTCTCGCCGGTCTGATTGTCGGCGCGGGCATGCGCCTTGCGAAACTGGTCGGACTTGGTCCACGCCTCGAATGCCGCCTTGTCCGCCCACAACGTGTGTGTCGAGTACAGTGTGTGATCGTCGGCCTTCGGCCCGCGCAGCAGATTGAATTCGATGAAGCCTGCGAGTTCGCTGAGATAGGACTCGCGCGTCGCCCACACGGTCTCGAACGCCTGCTCGGAGCCGGTCTTTACCTGGAATCGGTTCATCGCAATAAACATTGGTCTTCTCCTGTTTGTCTGACTGTAAGGCCGAACGGCCCGTTATTAAAGCGTCGTTCATAAGAGCCTGCGCGGTAAACGCAGCGAACCGCGCAGAAAAGCTCTGCGCGGCAACCCAGTTTGCTTTTCAAAAGCAGGGACCGATCGTTCTGCGTTCAGCTTCCTCCGAAATGGTATTTGAGCCCGGCCTTGTAGACGATGCCCGCGCCGGCGCTGGCCCACAGCACGTCGTTTTGCGGCGATGTGAAGTCGGCGGCGCGCGGAATGGCATAAGGCCGGTAATACTGGTTCAGAAGATTCTCGACCGAGAAGTTCAGCGCGAAGTCCCTGGTCGGCTTCACTTGCAGATAGAGGTTGACCAGATCGTAGGATGTGCCGGGCAGATATGTGACCGGGATATCGGTGTTGCTCTTCACCGAGGTCCACATCGCCGACAGCACGACCTGATTGTCGAGAAAGCGCAGGCCCGCCGTCGTCGTCACCTTCTGCGGCTGGATGCTGTACAAGCCGATGTTGGTCTGGGTGTTCTTGCCTTCCTGCAACGTCACCGACACGCCCACGAAGAAATCATTGGCATCGTACATAGTTTCGGCTTCGAAACCCTGGATCCGGGCATGCGCGATGTTCTGGTATTGAAGATACGTGGTCGGGAATAGCCCTGGAATCGGCGGGAAGGCATTGAACGGAGGACCGGTGAACTGAACGCTGTCGATGTAGTCGTCGACGTCGTTGCGGAACACATTGAACTTGCCGCGGAAGCTGTCGCCGGCCCTGAACAGACCATCCTTCTTGATGTTGACGCCGACCTCCTTGGTCTTGCCGACTTCAGGACGCAGATTGGGGTTCGGCAGGAAGCAGAAGAAACCGCGCGTGCCGTCGGGGCAGATCGAAAAATCGCCCTGCCCGGTGCCGGTCGCAACGTGAGCGCTATCCACCAGCGTTTCGGTGATCGAAGGCGCGCGATAGCCCTCGGCGTAGCTGATGTAGGGCGTCATGACGGCTGCGGGCATCAGCCCGATGGTGATTTTCGGCGAGAAGCGATCGCCGCTGGCAGACCCCGCTGACGAGTTCAATTGATAGTTGTCGTAACGGACCGCACCGACCATCTCCAGCAGCGAGGTATAGTTGGTCTTCCACTGCACGAACGCTCCAGTGACCGTGCGCTCGCCGCCGGGTGTGGTCTTGTTGGAGTTGCCGCTCCTGTCGAAGGTTGAAACGTCATCGCGGAAGCCGTCGCCGCCATAGGTAACGGCATGACGCCAGTCGCCGGTCTCAAAGCGCGACGTGTTGTGAACATCGAAACCGAACGTATCGATCAGATAGCCGCGCCGGCCGCCGACGCAGCCGGTGATGCTGTTGCCAGGCGCGCCGCCGGTGCAGTTGCCGGTCGCCAATGCCGAGTTGTGCAGGGTCTTGACCTGCTGGCTGTCGGTCCGGTTCCAGTAGATTTTCGCATCCCAGTCAAAAATCTGGTCGTCGGGCCGCGAATATTTCCACCCCAGTGTGGTGGTGTAGTTTTTCAGGTTGGTCGCGTAGACCGATGTGCCGTTGCCCGCCGATCCCGCCTGCGCGAAAGGCTGCCCCACCGGGCGGCGCGGCTGGCCGACGTTGTAGATGTCTTCCTGAAAGATTCCGCCGAGCTTGATTTCATGACCGTCGGCGGGACGAACCGTCAGCTTGGCAATGCCGCTCGAGAGCCGCTGCGCGGTGTTCTCGACGGTGACGCCAAGACCGTCCTTGTAGTTGTCCTGCGTCGCGTAAGTGCCGCCTGCGAACACATCGACATTCGGGTTGACATGCACACCGCCAAAGATCGAGCCGAGGGCGCGGCCGTGGTTGGTGCCGAACACAGTATTGGTATCGACGCCCCAGCGCTCACCAAGACGCACCACATCCTGAATGTCCTTGGTGCGGAACGACGCCACGCCGCCGATCGCGCCCGAGCCATAGATGTTGGCGGTCGGACCGCGCACGATATCAATGCCGCCGATCAATTCGGGGTTGAGAAAGAACGAACCGTTCGAGTTGTGGCCGGTGCGCTGGTAGTTCTGGCGCGCACCATCGACAACGACAGCGACGCGGCCGAAGTCCTGCAAGCCGCGAATGTTGATCGATGTCGATGGATCGTCGCCGCGATCCTGTATCCAGACACCGGGAACGGTGTAGACGAGATCGCCGACGCGCGAGGCCTGACGTCCCTGGATCTGCTCCAGCGTGACGACGCTGACCGGCGCCAGAGCATCGATCGCGCGCTCCTGGGTTTTCGATGCGGCAACCGTGATCTCATCCAGCGACTGATAGACCGGCTGTCCAATCTGCGCGTTGGCGTTCATCGGATTGCTCGGCACAGGTACTTCCGCCATCGGCGCGCCCGCGCGTTTGCGCTTGATCGGTTTCGGCTTGGCGGGTTGGACAGTCCGGCTGGACGTTTCAGCAGATTGCGCATGCACCGGCGCGGTCGCGACCACTCCTCCCAGCGCAACAACAGACACAGATAATAGTAGCGCGCACGCGCGCGCATTCAGCCCCGACATGACAGCCCCAAACCTTAACTTGCTTTTGCGTGATGCGGCTGGCGGGCATCGCCCGAAGGCGGCTGGCTGGCTGTCGTAGAATCCGTTGGTCGCTGCCAACGTGTTGCCACTTTTCGTAAAATGGCCGCGCCGGGTCAAGCCAGCGAACGATCAGTTTAAACCTATTGTAAACTGGAGTGTTGGAATTCGCGCGCCGACAAATTTAAGAACAACAAGACTTTCCAACACGGGACGCGCAAAATTGATGAATGCTGGCTCTCCTCACGACCCCGACGGCTCCTCGGGCAAAGACGCCGGCAACGAGTCTGGAACGACTCTAATTGAGCGTTCGATCCCTTTGACGGATAACCGCATCAACAGCCGCGACCTGTTCGTCGCCTCGCGCGAGATCATTATCTCGCATGGTGAGGACACCTATCGTCTGCGGCTGACGGCGCAAAACAAGCTGATCCTGACGAAATGAAAAGCAGAATGCCCGCTTCCCGAACGATTGGCGCGACGTTTGGCGTCACGCTCGCCCTCGCCGTGGGCTTTTACGCCAGCGCGGCCCCGCTCGCGGCGGCGCGCGCCGAAGGTATCATCATCCACGACGCCCGCGGCCGCGATGTGACCATCGGCAATACCGCGCGCATTGTCGCGATCGGCGGCGCCATCACCGAGATTCTGTATGCGCTTGGTCTTCAGGACAAGATCGTCGGCATCGACAGCACCAGCCTTTATCCGCCGAAGGCGCTCGGCGAGAAGCCGAACGTCGGCTACATGCGACAACTCAGCGCAGAAGGCGTGCTCGGCCTCAACCCGCAACTGATTCTTGCGATCGAAGGCTCCGGCCCGAAGGAAACACTCGACGTTATCGACGCCGCTAAAATTCCGTTCGTCTCGTTCCCCGAAACGTACACGGAGCAAGGGCTGATCGATAAGATCAAGCTGGTTTCCCATGCGATGGATGCGGACGCGCGCGGCGCCTGCCTCACCGCGGCGGTCAGCAGCGATCTCGCCGAGTTGAAAAAACTCCGTGACAGCGTCAAGCAGCCTGCGCGGGTGATGTTCGTGATGTCGTTCCTCAACGGCCGCGCCATGGTGGCGGGACACAAGACCGCGGCAAACGAGATCATCAAGCTGGCCGGCGGCGTCAACGCGGTGGACGGCTTCGATGGCTACAAGCCGGTCAATGACGAGGCCATCGTCGCCGCCAGGCCTGACGTCATTCTCACCATGCAGCGCGGCCGCGAGCAGCTCGACGCGCAGACCGTGTTCGCCAATCCATCGTTCGCGCTGACACCTGCCGCCGCCAAGAAATCGTTTGTCGCGATGGACGGACTGTATCTCCTGGGGTTCGGTCCGCGCACCGCAGCCGCCGCCCGCGATCTCGCACTGTCGCTTTATCCCGGCCTCAATGAGAAGGCCGCGACGTGGAAGCCGGCGGCGCTTTCCGTCGACTGCCGGAAATGACGGTGACAGAAGCGACGCCATTGGCTGCCGCCAGGGCCGGCGGGTCCATGCGCCCCTCCGCAATTGCCGTATACGCCGTTCTGACTGCGGGTGTTCTCGCGGTCGCACTGCTGGCGACCACCGTCGGAGCGGCCGGCATTCCGCTACCCCGTCTTGCCGCCGCGCTTGGGCTGAACATCGCCGGCGCCGATCCTGCCCTGCTCGCGCGCGACGAACTCGTGCTGTGGTCGATCCGGATTCCGCGCATCGCGATTGCCGGCATGATCGGCGGTCTGCTGGCGCTGTCCGGCGCGATCATGCAGGGCCTGTTCCGCAATCCCCTCGCCGATCCCGCGCTGGTCGGCGTATCCAGCGGCGGCGCGTTTGCCGCGGCATCGGCCATTGTCATCTCGGACAGTGCGTGGGGCGCGAGCCTCCGGTTCATGCAACTGGAGCTGCTGCCGGTCGCAGCATTCGCAGGCTCGCTGCTGACTACCACCATTCTCTACAGGATCGCGAGCCGCGAGGGCCGCACGTCAGTAGCGATTTTTCTGCTCGCGGGTCTGGCCATCGCGGCGATCGCCAATGCCGGCATCGGGCTTCTGGTGTTCGTCGCCGATGACCGCCAGTTGCGCGACATTACCTTCTGGCTGCTCGGCTCGCTCAGCGGCGCGACCTGGCCGAAAGCCGGGATGGTCGCGCCCGTCGCCTTGCTTGCGGTGCTGGCGATCCCGCTGATCGCGCGCGGCCTCGATGTGCTGGTGCTGGGCGAAGCGGAAGCGTTTCATACCGGCGTCGATGTCGAGCGGCTGAAGAAGATTGCGATCGTGCTGATTTCCGCGATGACTGGTGTCGCCGTGTCGATCTGCGGCGTGGTCGGTTTCGTCGGCATTGTGGTGCCGCATCTGCTGCGCATCGTGATCGGCCCCGGCCACCGGCTGCTGCTGCCCGCTTCGGTTTTCCTCGGAGCCATTCTTCTGATTCTGGCCGACACCATTGCGCGCGTACTGGCGGCGCCCGCCGAGGTGCCGATCGGAATTCTTACCGCTGCGCTCGGCGCGCCGTTCTTCCTGTTCATCCTGCTGCGGCAACGAAAGCTGATCGCATCGTGACCACGCTCGCCCCCGCCATGATCGAAGCCGATGCGGTCTGCATGAAAGTCCGGCATGCGACGCTGCTCGATCGTGTGAGTACGCGGGTTCATGGTGGTGAGACCGTCGCCATCGTCGGGCCGAATGGCGCCGGCAAATCGACATTGCTGCGGCTGTTGTCCGGCGATCTTCGCTGCACCGGCGGCGGCGTCCGTCTCAAGGGCCGCGACCTCGCGTCATTCTCCTCACGCGATCTTGCGAACCACCGCGTCATGCTGTCCCAGCACGTCAATGTCTCCTTCCCGTTCACGGTCGAGGAGATCGTCGCCATGGGCGCGGGCGATCGCTCGCGCACCGTCACTGCGCCGCTGGTGGAAGCCGCCATCGCCGAACTCGACCTGGCGCTATTCCGCCACCGCGAATTGCCGACACTGTCGGGCGGCGAACAGCAACGCGCGCATTTCGCCCGCGTGCTGGTTCAGCTCGCCTGCGGCGAAGCCGAACACGGCCCGGGCGTTCTTCTGCTGGATGAACCGACCTCGAGCCTCGATCTGCGCCACCAGATCAATCTCGTCGAAACCGCCAAGCGCCGGGCGCGCACCGGCACCGCCGTGGTCGCGGTGCTGCACGATCTCAATCTCGCCGTCCGCTTCGCGGATCGCATTATTGTTCTGCGCAAGGGAACGGTCGCCGCTGACGGCAGTCCCGCCGAGACGATCACCGACGCAATGATCAGGGACGTCTTTGACGTCAAAACCAATATCGGCTCCGAAGACGGCCAGCCCTATGTTCTGCTTCAGCGCATGCAGTAACGCCCATTTATGACGGCCGTGGACGGCCTGCATATGGGCGATTTCATATTCCGCACATCGAATTCAACGCATCCGATACTGCGGCGCACGCGCTGCCGATTGCTGTTTCGGCCCGCTTCCGTTATGTCTGATCAGGATTCAACTCCGGTCTCCTGCATTGCAGCACACGCAACATCCGATGTTTAACATCGGATGATTGTCGCCATGAGCGCCGGTGTGCTAGCCTCAGAGCATGAAGTCGCCGGTCAAACCTCGCCCGAAAACCGCCAGCAAGCTCGTCAAGCCCGGCCGCATCCAGGCCGTGTTACGGACGCTCGGCAGCGAGATTGCGCAGGATCTGATTCCGGTCGGCTCGACACTGCCGCCAGAGCATGACCTCGAAAGCCGGTTCAGCGTCGGGCGCGGCGTTGTGCGCGAGGCGATCAAGACGCTCGCCGCCAAGGGACTGGTCAGCGTTCGTCCTCGCCACGGCACGCATGTGCGGCCGCGCGGCGACTGGAGCCTGCTCGACCGCGATGTCCTGAGCTGGCTGATCAGCAAGGACGAACCCAATCGCGACCTGCTGCTGGCGCTTCAGGAAGTGCGCCTGATCATCGAGCCGGCCGCCGCCGCTCTCGCAGCCGAGCGCGCGACGGCGAAGGACCGCCGGCGCATCATGACCGCGCTGGCGGCGATGGAAGCCTCGCACGACGTGCCGACCGCCATCATCGCGGACAAGGCATTTCATCTCGCGATCATCGACGCCACGCACAATCCGGTGCTGCAAGGTTTCCGCGGCGCGATCGACACCATTCTGAGCGCCGTGTTCATGGTCGCCACCGGCAGCCCGGGATGGTTCAACGAGAATCTTCCGAACCACGCTATCGCGGCCCGCGCCATCGACGAGGGCAATGCCGAAAAAGCCCGCGCCGCGATGCAGCAGGTACTCGGCTATACGCAGTTCAAGCTGTCGACCAAGAAAAAATACGGACGCAACGCGAAAATCTCGCCGCGCAAGCAGACGGTCAACGGCAAGCTCAGGAAGAAGCGCGTTGCATGACGCTAACGCGGACCCGCGCCTGTGACACCGGGTTCGCCACACGAACCGGCGCATCACGACGCGATGGATGCTCCAGGCATGACTGGCATTGATGCAAATCCTTTGTGCAATTTCTGCAATACCTGTTCGAGCCCACTGCCATGCAGGCTTTCGTCGCATGCTTCGGGAACCGGGATCGTAGACGCGCGCCAAAAGCCCGCTTAAGCTGCCATCGAACCACCGACATCCGGCAAACGGATGCGGACACAAAGAACCGGCGCGACCGGACAATTCGGGAGGAACAATATGAAGCGCTTCACGCGAAAATTTGGGTTGCTGACGGCCTGCTCCGCCGCTGTTCTGGCCCTTACCGGCCCGACATCGGCACAAGAGACCTTCAAGATCGGCATCGTCACATTCCTGTCAGGTCCGGCGGCCGAAAGTTTCGGCGTCCCCGCAGGTAAGGGCGCGGAGTTCGTTATCGGCGAACTGAACAAGGGCGCCGGACCCGCCCCTTATAACAAAGTCGGCTTCGGCGGCATGAAGATCGAGTCCGTCGTTATCGACGAGAACGGCGGCGCGACCAAGCAGGTGCAGGAACTGCGCAACCTCTATCAGCGCGACAATGTCGATGCCGTCATCGGCTATATCAGCTCCGGCGACTGCCTCGCGGTCGCCCCCATCGCGGAAGAACTGAAGAAGCCCCTGTTCCTGTTCGACTGCGGAACGCCGCGCATCTTCGAGGAAGCAAAATACAACTACGTCTTCCGCACCGCAGCCCACGCCACTCAGGATAACGTCGGGCTGATCCGCTACATGAAGCTCAAGAACATCAAGATGGATACGTTCTCGGCCATCAACCAGGATTACGCCTGGGGCCAGGACAGCCGGGCCGACTTTGTCGCGGCCGCGGCCCAGCTTTACCCCAATGCAAAGCTCGGCGCCGATCTGCTGCCGAAGTTCGGCGCGGGCCAGTATGGCACCGAAATCTCCGCGCTGGTGTCGGCCGGATCTGACGTCGTCTATTCGAGCCTCTGGGGCGGCGATTTGCAGGCCCTGGTCCTGCAATCCGTGCCACGCGGCCTCGCCAAGCGCAGCCAGCTTGTGTTCAGCGCCGCCGATCACGTCCTGCCACCGCTCGGCGACAAGATGCCTGACGGCGTCATCATCGGCGCGCGCGGCGCCTATGGCCTGATGTCGCCGAAGACCCCGCTCAACGAGTGGTTCTTCGCCGGCTATGAGAAGGCCCACGGTTTCTATCCCGTGCAGGCGGCCTATCGCATCACGCAGTCGATCCTCGGCGTGAAGAACGCGGTCGAGAAGGCGATGGCCAAGAACGGCGGCAAGAAGCCGAGCGCCGACGAACTGGTCGCGGCGATGACCGGTTCCGAGTGGCAGAGCCCGGGCGGATTGATTCAGATGAAGAACGGCGACGGCCATCAGGCCATCCAGTCGATCGCCTTCAGCCGCACCAAGTACAACGCGGGAAAGAAGCGGGTCGATCTGGTCGACATCGTCAATTTCGAAGCCGAGTGCGTCAATCCGCCCCCCGGCGTGAAATCCATCGACTGGATCAAGGGCGGAATGAAGAGCGACAAGTGCAAGTAATCTGATCGCACATGTCACATCGAACGCGATGCGCTCCCTCTCCCCGATGGGGAGAGGGTTGGGGTGAGAGGTGCTGGATGCTTCCGCTCGAATACCGATCCCCCCAACCGGCGCTACGCGCCGACCTCTCCCCGCCGGGGAGAGGTGATTCCGGCGGCACGAAAGACAGATGAACACCTTACTCACAGTCATACTCGATGGCCTCATTCAGGCATCGTGGCTTTTCGTTGTGGCGCTGGGCCTGACCCTCGTTTTCGGCGTACTCAAGATTCTCAACATCGCACACGGCGGTTTCTACGCGCTCGGCGCCTATCTCGCTGCGACCGTCGTGACAATGGCGGCGGCGCGCAATGTTCCTCCGGGACCTGGCTTTGTCCTGATGCTGGTGTCGGTGGCCGCCATCGCCGCGGCGGTCGGCCTCCTGATGGAGCGCGGGCTCATCAAGCTGTTCTATGGCCGCGATGAAGTCGTGCTGCTGCTCGTGACCTATGCCGTCTTCCTGATCTTCGAAGACGTGACCAAGCTGATCTGGGGCGTCAATCCGATCTATGCGAACCAGCCCTATGAACTATTCGGCAATGCCGAATTCGCGGGGCTGTTCTACGTCGGTTACGATCTCATGCTGATCCCGCTGTCGGCGGCGATCGGATTCGCGGTGTGGTTCGCCCTCAACCGCACCACCACGGGGAAGATCGTCACCGCCGTGATTCACAACGCCGAAATGAGCGCGAGCATGGGCGTAAAAATCAATCGCGTCTACGCGCTTGCCTTTGCCTTCGGCGTGATGCTCGCGGCGCTCGCTGGCGGCCTGACCGCGCCGAAGATTTCCGTGCAGCCCGGTTTGAGTTCGGAGATCATCATCCTGAGCTTCGCCATCGTGGTGATCGGCGGCCTTGGCAGCATCGAAGGCGCCGCCGTCGGCGCCATCCTCGTCGGCATGGCGCGCGCCGCATCGGTCCACCTGCTGCCGCAGGCCGAACTGTTCATGATCTATCTCATCATGGCCGCCGTGCTGATGTTCCGGCCCGAAGGCCTGTTCCGCCGTGAAGTCGCGAGGCGCATCTGATGAAACACGCCACGCACCCTCTCGCCCTTCTGGGTCTGGTCGTCCTCGCCGTGCTGTTCGGCCGAATCATTCCGGCGTGGACGCTATCGCTTGCAACCGTTGCCGCCTCAAAGGCGCTCGTGGCGCTCGGCATTGTCGTGCTGGCGCGGACGGGCAACGTGTCCTTCGGACAGGGCCTGTTCTATGCCGGCGGCGGCTATGGCGTGGCGCTGCTCGCGATCACCTTCGGCGTCACCGACGCCGTCGCGCAGGTCATCATCGGCGCGGTGTTCGGCGGACTCCTCGGCCTGATCATCGGCCCGCTCATTGCGCGCTATACCGGAATCTTCTTCGGCATGCTGACACTGGCATTGTCGATGGTGCTCTACGGCGCGCTGGTCAAGACGACGATCCTTGGCGGCTCGGACGGCTTCAACGTCGGGCGCCCCACCCTGTTCGGCGCGGTGTTCAATGATCCGCGCGAGGCAGACTTCATGCTCTATGCGGTGTCGGTCGTCGCCACGGGCCTTGCGGGTATCTTCGCCACGATCCTGTTCCGCTCGCAGTTCGGGCTGACAAGCCTCGCCGTGCGCGAAAACAACCTTCGCGTCGAATATCTCGGCACTTCCGCGAACCGCATCATCACCATCAACTTCGTGATCGCGGCGACATTCGCAGGCGCCAGCGGAGCGCTCGCACTGATGGCGCAGCGGCACATCGATCCGGAATTCGCCTACTGGACCACCTCCGGTGACTTCGTCTTCGTCGCCGTCCTTGCCGGGACGCAGAGCGTCGCGGCGGTGTTCGTCTCAGCGCTCGCGCTCGAACTCGTGCGCTCATTCTCGAATCTCTACCTTCCGAACACGTGGCAGCTCGTGCTTGGCGTCTTCCTGCTAGCCGTCATCCTGTTCCTGCCGCGGGGCATCGGCTCGCTCTGGAGCGGGAAAAAACGCAGGGTGTCCGAACCGCTGCCAGACGCGGCAATCGCCGAGAAAGGATCGGTGTCATGAAGCCCGTCCTCTCCGTGCGTGGACTCCAGAAGCGTTTCGGCGCGGTGGTCGCCGCCGACAACGTCAGCATCGATATTCCCGCCAGCCAGAAGCTCTGCCTGATTGGCGCAAACGGCGCCGGCAAGACCACGTTCGTCAACATGGTGACGGGATACATCAAGCCCGACAGCGGCGCGATCGAACTCGACGGCTTGCCGATCGGCCGGCGCTCCCCGCGCGGCGTTGCCAGGCTCGGAATCTCGCGCTCGTTCCAGATTCCGCAGCTCTTCATTGAGCTCACCGCTGCCGAAAACCTGACCGTCGCGGTCTCCAGCGCGGAAGGCGGGCGGCTGTCGTTGACGGTTCCGGCGGAAGCCGGCGAGCGGCATGACAAAGCGCTGGCGTTACTGGATCGCTTTGGTCTCAAGGGTCACGCCGATCGGCCGGTATCCGAACTGGCTGGCGGCGTCCGCAAGCTGGTCGATATCGCCATGGCGCTGGCGCGGCGTCCGAAACTGCTGCTGCTCGACGAGCCGACCTCCGGCGTCTCGGCGGAAGAGAAATTCGCCACCATGGACCGCGTCATCCACGCCGTCTCGGAAGAGGCCGCCACCATCGTCTTCGTCGAGCATGACATGGATATCGTCAGCAAGTATGCCGACCGCGTCGTCGCCTTTTACAACGGCCGCATCCTGGCCGACGGCGAGCCATCAACGGTGCTGAAAGACAGCGAAGTCCGCCGTTATGTGACGGGAGGCGCGAAATGACCGCTCCCCGCTCCCTGCTCGAGATCGACAATCTCGCGGTCGAAATCCAGTCGATGCCGGCGCTGCGCGGCTTCACCATGCACTTGACCGAAGGCGGCATGGTCAGCCTGGTCGGCCGCAACGGCGCCGGCAAAACCACGCTGATGCGCTCGATCATGGGTCACCTCACACCGAAGCGCGGCACGATCCGTTTTGGCGGCGAGGATCTGGCGGCCCTGCCGCGTCATGCCCGCGCCAGCCTCGGTATCGGCTATATGCCGGAAGACCGCGGTTTGGTGCCGCAACTGACGGTGGAGGAGAATATCCTGCTGCCGCTGTGGGTCGCGAAGGATATCGACCGCAAGGCGCGGCTGGACTTCGTCTATGAGGTGATCGGCGAACTCGTGACCATGCGCGACCGCAAGGCACTGCTGCTCAGTGGCGGGCAACAGAAGCTTGTCGCGCTGGGGCGCGCGCTTGGGATTGGAACCAGGTGCCTGCTGCTCGACGAGCCATTCGAAGGGATCGCACCTGCCCTGTCCGAGAGAATCTCCGACGTGCTTGCCTCGCTCAAGGGCAAGGGTTTAACTGTATTGATGTCGCAGTCCGATTTGAATCACTCGCATACTTTGTTTGATTCAGAATTTGTGATCGAGCGCGGGGCAAATTTCTCAACCTGACGCTGAGATCAGGATAGGTAGCGGAATCCATGGACTGGTCGAAATACCCGATTCCGGCAATGCGGCTGGAAGCCCGCTTCGGCGACCGTATTGTACCGGCCTTCGAGAACCGCCCGGCGAACATCTGGGATATGGTCGCCGCCGCCGCTGCGCGCAACCCGGATGGCGAAGCGCTGATCTGCGGGGATGAGCGCCTGACATGGCGCGAGGTCGCGCGGAAATCCGCGCAGGTCGCCGCAGGCTTCAAGGAGATCGGGCTGAAGCCCGGCGACCGGATCGCGCTGCTGCTCGGCAATCGCATCGAGTTCGTGCTTGCGCTCTACGGCGCGGCGCATCTGGGCCTCGTCAGCGTGATGCTGAGCACGCGGCAGCAGAAGCCCGAGATTGCCTATGTTCTGGCCGACTGCGGCGCGGCGCTGATTATCCACGAAGACGGGATGGCGGACCGCCTGCCCGATGACAACGAGATCCCAACCCTGCTTCATCGCGTCTCGATCGGCGTGACCGGCGGGTCACTGGCGTTTCAGGATCTGATCGCGACCGAGACATCGCAGACACCGGTGGCTGTCAGCGAGCAAGACACCGCGATGATCCTCTATACGTCGGGTACGACGGGCAAGCCCAAGGGCGCGATGCTCGCCCATTGCAACCTGATCCACTCGGCGACGATCTACGAGGCCTGCCTCGAACTGACGCAAACCGACCGCTCGATTGCCGCCGTTCCGCTTGCGCATGTCACCGGCATTGCCGCCAACATCATGGCCATGGCCCGCTGCGCGGGCGCGCTCATCATTGTCGCGGAATTCAAGGCGGCGGAGTACCTCAAGATCGCAGCGCGCGAGCGCGCCACACAGACCGTGATGGTGCCTGCGATGTACAATCTGTGTCTGTTGCAGGCGGACTTCGACTCCTACGATCTTTCCGCCTGGCGCATTGGCGGCTACGGCGGCGCGCCGATGCCGGTTGCGACCATCGAGAAGCTGGCGCAAAAGCTGCCCGGATTAAAACTCGTCAATGCCTACGGCTCGACCGAGACGTCATCTCCATCGACCATCATGCCGCCGGCGTTCACCGCGAGCCATAGCGACAGCGTCGGCCTGCCCTGTCCCGGCGCGCATATTATCGTTGTCGATTCATCCGGACGCGAACTGCCGCGCGGCGAGATCGGTGAAATCTGGATTCACAGCGGCTCGGTGATCAAGGGTTACTGGAACAATCCGCGCGCGACGGCGGAGAGTTTCACCGCCGGCTACTGGCATTCGGGCGATCTCGGATCGATCGACGAGCAGAACTTCGTTCGCGTCTTCGACCGGCAGAAGGACATGATCAATCGCGGCGGCCTCAAAATCTACTCCGCCGAGGTCGAGTCGGTTCTCGCCAGTCATCCCGAAGTCCTGGAAAGCGCCATCGTCGCGCGGCCGTGTCCGGTGCTGGGCGAGCGCGTTCACGCTGTCGTGGTTGTGCGCTCGAACATCGACCAGCCGACCCTGCGCGCGTGGTGCGCCGAGCGTCTGTCGGATTACAAAGTCCCCGAGACCATCTCGATCGGCACCGATCCGCTGCCACGCAACGCCAATGGCAAGGTGATGAAGAAAAACCTACGCGACGCGCTGGTCGATTCCTGAGCGAGGCGCCGCCGGATCGCGCCCTAGTGACTGATCATCCACGGCCGCGCGGTTGGAAAGCTTTTCGCGCCGCTGCGGTTCTTGGTCACCAGCCGTGACGGCTTGGTCGAACAGCAGCCGCAGCCCGGCTTGTGCGAAGCCTTGTACTCCCCAAGCGTCTTCGGCGCGTTGGCGCTGCGCTCGTTGATCGCGTGCGACTTGCGCTTGTCCGCCGGCATGCAGGAGAAGCGCGGCGCGGTCAGAATGACCCGTGGCGCAGCGACCGCGCACTTCGGACAGTCCTGCGGCGCATCGAACTCGGCCATCGGCCGCATGTCGGTGAAGGGTCCGCAATCGTTGCAAAGATATTCGTAAACCGGCACAGCCCGTCTCCCTCGGTTTGTCCTGTTGTCTCTCGATCCCGGCGGACGCAGAGGCGGCAAGATACGCACCGCCCCTGCATCGCCTCGCGGGTTACTTGTCCGGTGACAGCGGCATGTCGATGCCGCCCTTAATGTGTTTGATCGGGCCTGCCGACGACGGCATGATGTCGAAGTCGAAGATTTCCGTCGGCAGCCACAACGTGGCGCAGGCGTTCGGCACGTCGACCACGCCGGAAATGTGCCCCTGACACGGGGCCGTTCCAAGAATCGAATAGGCCTGCGCGCCGGAGTATCCGAACTTCTTCAGGTACTCGATGGCATTCAGACATGCCTGACGATATGCGATATGCACGTCGAGATAGTGCTGCTTGCCGGCTTCGTCGACAGAGATGCCTTCGAAGATCAGGAAGTCCTTGTAGTTCGGCGTCATCGGCGACGGCTTGAAGATCGGGTTCTTGATGCCGTACTTCGCCATGCCATCCTTGATGACGTCGACCTTGATATGCAGCCAGCCCGCCATCTCGATCGCGCCGCAGAAGGTGATCTCGCCATCGCCCTGGCTGAAGTGAAGATCGCCCATCGAAAGACCCGCGCCCGGGACGTAAACCGGGAAATAGATCTTCGAACCGCGCGACAGATCCTTGATGTCGCAGTTGCCGCCATGCTCGCGCGGCGGAACGGTGCGCGCGCCTTCCGCCGCGGCCTTCGCCTTGGCATCGCCCTTCATGCGGCCCATATGCGCAGTCGGGCCGAACGGCGGATTGGCGAGACCCGGCACCCGGGTCGGATTTGTCGCGATCAGCGCCGTCTCGCGCTCGTTCCACATCGACAGCATTTTCGGATCGGGCAGACAGCCGATCAGGCCCGGATGAATGAGGCCTGCGAAGTTGACGCCGGGAATGTGCCGCGACGACGTGTACATGCCCTTGAAGTCCCAGATCGACTTCTGCGCCAGCGGGAAATGGTCGGTGAGAAAGCCGCCGCCATTCTGCTTTGAGAAGAAGCCGTTGAAACCCCACAGGCTTTCCTTCATCGGGCCGACGTCGAGCAGATCGACCACCAGAAGGTCGCCCGGCTCCGCGCCCTTGACGCCGATCGGGCCCGACAGGAAATGCACGATCGACAGATCGATATCGCGCACGTCATCGGCCGAGTCGTTGTTCTTGATGAAGCCGCCGGTCCAGTCATAGGTCTCGATGATGAAATCGTCGCCCGGGCTGACCCACTCCACCATCGGGATATCCGGATGCCAGCGATTGTGAACCTTGTCGTTGTCGTAGGCCGACTGGTTGAGATCGACCTTGATCAGTGTGTCTGGCATTTAGGATGCTCCCCTGGTTACAAACGTCGTCGTTAAACTGAAAGATATTTGGCGACCTGCGCGGCATCGATGCCGTCGCGCTTCTCGTCACGGACGATCTCGCCGTTCTCGATCACAAGAACCCGATCGGCGACATCCAGCGCGAAACTGAGAACCTGCTCCGAGACAATGATCGAGAGACCGCGCTCGTCACGGATGCGTTTCAGCGTGCGCGCCATTTCGCGGATGATCGATGGCTGGATGCCCTCGGTCGGCTCGTCCAGCAGAAGAACCTTCGGCTTGGTCGCGAGCGCCCGCGCAATCGCGAGCTGCTGCTGCTGGCCGCCGGAGAGATTACCGCCGCGCCGGCCTTTCATTTCGAGCAAAACCGGAAACAGCTCATAGATGTCGCCGGGCACTTCTTTTTCACCCGAGGTGACCAGCCCGGTTTCGATGTTCTCCTTCACCGTCATGGTCGAGAAGATCATGCGGCCCTGCGGAACATAGGCGAGACCCTTGGCGACACGCTCATAGCTCTTGAGCGCGCTGAGCTCGCTGCCCTCCATGGTGACCGAACCGCTTTTGGTCGGAACGATCCCCATCAGCGACTTCATCAGCGTGGTCTTGCCCATGCCGTTGCGGCCCATGATCGCGACGATCTCGTTGGGCGAAACCGAGACGTTGAGACCGTGCAGGACTTCGCTCTGTCCATAAGCGACGTGAAGGTCCGAGATCGCGAGCATGGTATCTTCCTTAATGGCCGAGATAGACTTCGATAACCTTCGGATCGTTCTTGACCGTCTCCATCGAACCTTCCGACAGGATTTTTCCCTGATGCAGCACGGTCACCTTGTGCGCGATGTCCTCAACGAATTTCATGTCGTGCTCGATCACCAACACCGAGCGATCCTTGATGATGCGGTTGAGCAGCTCGGCGGTCTTGACCCGTTCGCTGACGCTCATGCCGGCCACCGGTTCGTCGAGCATCAGCAAGTCGGGATCCTGGATCAGAAGCATGCCGATCTCGAGCCACTGCTTCTGGCCGTGGCTCAATAATTCAGCACTCATGCCGAGACGATCCTTCAGGAAGATCATCTCCGCGACTTCCTCGACCCGATCCCGCACGGTCGCGTCGCGCTGGAATGTCAGCGCGCCGAATACCGTGCGCCCGCGCGGATAGGAAATTTCGAGATTCTCGAACACGGTGAGATCGTCGTAGATCGACGGCGTCTGGAATTTACGCCCCACCCCGGCCTGGACGATCTGGTTCTCCTTCATCCTGGTCAATTCCTGATTGCGGAACTGGATCGAACCGGATGTCGCCTTGGTCTTCCCGCAGATCAGATCCAGCACCGTGGTCTTGCCGGCACCGTTCGGACCGATGATGACGCGGATCTCGTTTTCATCGACGTAGAACGACAGGTCGTTCACCGCCTTGAAACCATCGAACGACACCGTGAGCGCCTCGACCGCGAGCAGGAATTCCTTGGGTTGATGACCGACAAGCATGATGTGCTCCTATTCCGCCGGTGCGCCGTCGGCGACCGAGCCGCCGGTCCAGCCGTTCTTGCCGTCCGCCTTCGGCTTGCGCGATGAGATCAAACGGTCGATGCGGCTCTGGATGTGATCGCGCCAGATTCCGGCGAGCCCGTTCGGGAAGGCCAGCACCACCGCGATGAACAGGCCGCCGAGGCCGAACAGCCACAGTTCGGGAAACGATTCCGACAGGCTGGTTTTGGCGAAATTGACAAGAAGCGTGCCGTACACCGCGCCGAGAATGGAGAGACGTCCGCCGACCGCGGCATAGATCACCATCTCGATCGACGGCACGATGCCGACGAAGGACGGTGACATGAAGCCGATCTCAAGGGCGAACAGTGCGCCGCCGATGGAGGCGAAAACCGCCGCCGCGCAGAAGGCGAAGATCTTGAAGTTGGCGACGCTGTAGCCCGAGAACCGGACACGGTCTTCCTTCTCGCGCATCGCAACCAGAATGCGCCCGAGTTTCGAATGACGAATGAACTGGGCAATGCCAATGCAGCCGAACAGGCAGGCCACCTCCACGAAGTAGAGAATGAACTTGGCGTTGTCGGTGCGGATATCCCAGCCCTTCAGCGTGCGCAGATCGGTGATGCCATTGACGCCGCCGGTGTAACCCTGCTGGCCGATGATGAGGATGGTCAGGATCGCAGCAATCGCCTGGGTGATGATGGCGAAGTAGGTGCCGCCGACGCGGCGCTTGAACATCGCGGCACCGATGATGAAGGAAAATATCGCAGGCACCGCGATGATCGCGATGATCGTAAAGGTCAGACTGTGAAACGGCTTCCAGAAGAACGGCAGCTGCGTGATCTGATTCCAGTCCATGAAATCCGGAATGCCGGGCGTGGACTGAATCTTGGTGTTGGCAACGCTGGATGCTTCCAGCTTGAGAAACATCGCCATGCAGTAGCCGCCGAGGCCGAAGAATACCCCCTGCCCGAGACTGAGAATTCCGCCGTAGCCCCAGCAGATCACAAGGCCGATCGCCACGAACGCGTAGGTCAGATATTTCGCGACCAGATTGAGCCGGAAGATATCCAGCGTCAGCGGCAGGATGACCACCAGCAGCACCGCCAGCGCCAGGATGCCGAGAAGTTCGGAGCGGTTCGCGAAGCGCGGATTGTCGTTGATGGTTTTGGCGACGACAGTTTGCTCGGAGCTTTTCTCAACGCTTTTCTTGGACATTTTCCTGGCCTTTTCACTTCCGGACCTTGAGGGCGAACAGCCCCTGTGGCCGCAGCATGAGGATGCCGACAATCGCGAGGAGCGTGAGAACCTTGGCCATCGAGCCCGACAAGAAGAACTCCATGGTCGACTGGGCCTGAGAAATGGTGAAAGCCGAGGCGATGGTGCCGAGCAGGCTGGCAGCACCGCCGAACACAACCACGAGGAACGTATCGACGATGTAGAGCTGGCCTGACGTCGGACCGGTCGAGCCGATCATCGTGAAGGCCGAGCCTGCGACGCCCGCGATGCCGCATCCGAGACCGAAAGTGTACCGATCAACCTTCTCAGTGTTGATGCCGACGGCGCCGGCCATCACGCGGTTCTGCACCACGGCGCGGACCTGCCGGCCCCAGCGCGATTTGTACATGATGTAGGCGACGGCGACGGTGATCAGCACCGTCAGGCACATGACGAAGATGCCGTTGATGGGCACTTCGATGGTGTCGGTGAGCTTGAGCGAGCCCAGCATCCACTGCGGCAGTTCGACCCCGACCTCGCGCGCGCCGAAGATCGAGCGATAGGCCTGCTGCAGCATCAGGCTCAGGCCCCAGGTCGCGAGCAGCGTATCGAGCGGGCGCTTGTAGAGATGCCGTATCAGCGCCCATTCCACCAGCATGCCGAGCGCGCCGGATGCGATGAACGCAAGTATCATTGCGAGGAAGAAGTAACCGCTGAACAGCGAGGGCAGATAGGCCTGAAAGAAATTCGACGTCATCCAGGTGACGTAGGCGCCGAGGATCATGAACTCGCCGTGCGCCATGTTGATGACGCCCATCTGGCCGAAGATGATCGCAAGTCCGAGCGCCATCAGAACGTAAACGGAGAACAGGATAAGGCCTGCGAATCCTTGCATCACAAAGATCGAGCCGAGATCGCCAATCGAATAGTCGCCGAACATTTCAATTCTCCGCGGAGAGGAAGTCTCGCGCCGCAGACGAATCCGCGGCGCGAGGGCTGCGGGCGTGGATTGACGATCCACGCCAGGGAGCTCAGCTATCGGAGAGAGGCTTACTGGCAGCCCGTCTTATTGGTAGCCCTTGGGGAACGGATCGGGCTCGACCAGATCGGCGGTCTCGTAAACCACCTTGAACTGACCATCGAGGCCGGCGAGACCGACACGGGTCTTTGACCAGAGATGGTGGTTCGGGTGGATCTTGACGTAACCTTCCGGCGCCTTGGTGAACTCGATGCCCGCGGATGCCGCCGCGATCTTGTCGACATCGAAGCTGCCGGCCTTCTCGACCGTCATTTTCCAGAGCCACGGGCCGAGATAGGCAGCCTGTGTGACGTCTCCGATCACGGTCTTCTCGCCCCACATCTTCTTGAATGCGGCAACGAATTCCTTGTTGTTCGCGTTGTCGAGCGACTGGAAGTACTTCATGCAGGCGAACGCGCCCGCGATGTTCTCGCCGCCGATACCGTCGATTTCGTCCTCGGTGACCGAGATGGTCAGCAGCGTCTGCTTCGACAGGTCGATGCCCGCCGCCTTGAGCTGCTTGTAGAACGCGACGTTCGAGCCGCCGACGATGATGGCGTAGATCACATCGGGCTTGGTCAGCTTGATCTTGTTGATGACCGAGTTGAACTGGGTGTGGCCGAGCGGGAAGTATTCCTCGCCGACGACCTTCGCGCCCTGCAAGTGGCCCTCGATGTGCTTGCGCGCGATCTTGTTCGACGTGCGCGGCCAGATGTAATCCGAGCCCAGCAGGTAGAATGTCTTGGCGCTCTTGGTCTTGTTGACCCAGTCGAGGCCCGCGATGATCTGCTGAGTCGCTTCCTGGCCCGTGTAGATGACGTTTTTCGATTGCTCGAGGCCTTCATAGAAGGTCGGGTAATAGAGCATGCCATTGTACTGCTCGAACACCGGCAGCACCGCCTTGCGCGAGGCCGAGGTCCAGCAGCCCATCACCGAAGCGCACTTGTCGTTGACCAGCAGCTTCTTCGCCTTTTCAGCGAAGGTCGGCCAGTCGGATGCGCCGTCTTCCTGGATAAACTTGATCTTGCGGCCGAGCACGCCGCCCGAGGCGTTGATCTGCTCAATCGCCAGCTTTTCGGCCTGCACCGATCCCGTTTCCGAAATCGCCATGGTGCCGGTCACGGAATGCAGGATGCCGACCGTGACTTCGGTGTCGGTGACTGCGAGGCCTGTGGTGTTGACCGCTGATGTTGCCGGTCCAGCGCCGAACGATGGTTTTGAGACCAGCGACATGGCGGGCAGCGCCGCCATCCCCATCAACATTTTTCGCCGGAACGCGGACTGTAAGCCCTGATTTTTGTCGTCTGACATGACCACCCCTTTTGCTGGAAAACCGCCTTGATGGGGAAAAGATGGCCCGGATTGTGCAGCGCACAGATACGCGAAATCGCGCATACTGCACCGCAAAAGCGCGACGTAGATTTTTCGGAACCGGATCAGGACGCGCAAAGCGTGACGATGGAGATCAAAGTGGCCGGGCGGCAGCGGATAGACCGCGTCAGGCGCCAATATAATCAATGGGTTGCCAACCAGACCCTTGAGGACTACGCGCTTCGCTTCACAGCCAAGAGCGCGCGCCGGTGGTCGGCCGCGCGGGTGGCAAACACCGCGCTGGGCGCGATCTCGTTTCTGGCGCTGGAAGCCATCGGCGGCACGATCACGCTGAACTACGGGGTTACCAATGCCACCGCCGCCATTCTGGTGGTCAGTGCCATCATTTTCTGCTGCGGACTGCCGATTGCCTATTACGCCGCCAGGTATGGTGTCGACATCGATCTGCTCACCCGCGGTGCCGGGTTCGGCTATATCGGCTCCACGATCACGTCGCTGATCTACGCGTCCTTCACCTTCATCTTTTTCGCCATTGAGGCCGTCATTCTTGCGATGGCGCTGGAACTCTGTTTCGGCATCCCCCGCCCGATCGGCTATCTCATCAGCGCGGTCGTGATCATCCCGCTGGTCACCCACGGCATTACGCTGATCAGCCGCTTCCAGTTGTGGACCCAGCCGTTCTGGATTCTACTCCACATTCTCCCCTTCGCGGCCATCGCCATCAAAAGCCCCGGCTCGTTCGCGGAGTGGACCGCGTTTCCGGGCGAGCACGGCGATCCGTCTGGACATCTCGACCTGCTGCTGTTCGGAACCGCGGCGTCAGTGGTGTTCGCGCTGGTGGCGCAGATCGGCGAACAGGTCGACTTCCTGCGGTTCCTTCCGCGCGACCGGCGGACCTCGAAGCGTGCATGGTGGATCGCAATGGTCAGCGCCGGCCCCGGCTGGATCGTGCCCGGCGCAATCAAGATGCTGGCCGGATCGTTCCTCGCCTTCTTCGCGCTCAAGCACGGCGTGATTGCGGAATACGCCGCCGAACCCGCGCACATGTATCTCGAGGCATTCCGTTACGTGCTCGCGCAGCCCGATCTCGCACTGGCGTTGACCGGCACGTTCGTTATCCTGTCGCAGCTCAAGATCAACGTCACCAACGCCTATGCCGGCTCGATCGCGTGGTCGAATTTCTTCTCGCGGCTGACGCACAGCCACCCCGGCCGCGTGGTATGGCTGGTGTTCAACGTGCTGGTCGCGCTGCTGCTGATGGAAATCGGCGTCTACAAGGCGCTGGAGCAGACGCTGGCGCTCTACTCGAACGTCGCCATCGCATGGGTTGGCGCGCTGGTCGCCGATCTCATCGTCAACAAGCCGCTCGGCCTGCGTCCGCCCACCATGGAGTTCAAGCGCGCGCATCTCTACGACATCAATCCGGTCGGCGTCGGCGCGATGACCATCGCGACCATCGTCTCGATCAGCGCGTTCTACGGCTTCTTCGGAACGACGGCGAAGGCGCTCGCACCCTTCGTGGCGCTGACCGTGGCGTTCCTGACCGCGCCGGTGATCGCATGGGCAACCGGTGGAAAATACTATATCGCGCGCAAGCCCAAGAAGAGCTGGCAGAACCTCCAATCGATCAAGTGCTGCATCTGTGAACATGCGTTCGAGCCGGAAGACATGGCCTCCTGCCCGGCCTATGCCGGTCCGATCTGCTCGCTGTGCTGCTCGCTCGATGCCCGCTGCCACGATCTCTGCAAGCCGCACGCGCGGGTGCAGGCGCAGTTCTCCGAAACCCTTGGCAAGATGCTTCCGCAATTCATCTACGCACGGATCAACTCGCAGCTCGGGCATTATCTCGGCGTGTTCGTGCTGTCAGCGGGTCTGGTCGGCCTGACGCTCGCCCTGATTTACCTCCAGACCTCCACCGCGATTCGATTCGATCAGATCCAGCTCTCCGACGTGCTGTGGAAAGTCTTCTTCGCGCTCTCGATCATCATCGGTGTGGTGGCGTGGCTGTTCGTGCTGGCACGGCAAAGCCGCCAGGCCGCCGAGGCCGAAACCAGGCGGCAGACCACGCTGCTGATGCAGGAAATCGACGCCCACCGGCAGACCGACATGGAATTGCAGCGCGCCAAGGAAGTCGCCGAATCCGCCAACCTCGCCAAGAGCCGCTACGTGGTTGGTTTGAGCCACGAACTGCGCTCTCCGCTCAACGCCATCAGTGGCTACGCGCAATTGCTCGAACAGGATGCGACCATTCAGCCGAAACCGCGCGATCAGATCCGCGTCGTTCGCCGCAGCGCCGATCACCTGTCAGGACTGATCGACGGCCTGCTCGACATTTCCAAGATCGAGGCCGGCCGGCTGCATCTGTCGCGTGACGAAGTGCGGCTGCACGCCTTCCTCGACCAGCTTGTCGGCATGTTCCGCTTGCAGGCCGCGGCGAAGAACGTGGAGTTCGTGTTTCAGCGGCCGGAGACCCTGCCCCCCGTCGTCTATGCCGACGAGAAGCGGCTGCGGCAAATTCTGATCAACCTCTTGTCGAACGCCATCAAGTTCACCCAGAGCGGCAGCGTTCATTTCATTGTGCATTACCGCAGCCCCGTCGCCGAGTTCGAGGTGCGCGACACCGGCCCCGGCATTCGTGCCGACGATCTTGAGCGCATCTTCGCGCCGTTCGAGCGTGGCGCGCTCGGCATCTCGCAGCCGCAGACCGGAACGGGCCTCGGCCTCACCATCAGCAAACTGCTTGCAGGCGTGATGGGCGGCGATATCCGTGTGACCAGCACAGTCGGCAAAGGAAGTACATTTCAGGTCAAGATGCTGCTGTCCGAGGTCACCAATCCCACCCGCATCAAGGCGATCAACGCGCCGATCTATGGCTATCACGGCCCGCGCAAGACCATTCTCATCACCGATGACGATCCAACCCACCGCGATCTCCTGCGCGAGGTCCTCGCCCCGCTCGGCTTCATCATCCTGAGCGCGCCGGACGGCGCAACGTGTCTCAATCTCGCGCAGCATTGTCAGCCAGACATGTTCCTGCTCGACATCTCGATGGGCGAGACCGACGGCTGGTCTGTCGCGGAAAGTCTCCGCACTGCCGGGCATCACAACGCCCGCATTCTGATGATTTCGGCAAGCGCACTCGAAGCCCACGGTGCGCCGCTGGCGCAGCCGTTCCACGACGGCTATTTGATGAAGCCGATCGACGTCCCGCGCTTGCTGGAATTGATTGGCCAGTTGCTCAAGATCGAATGGTCATACGAGCCCGGTCCGGTTCAGACGAGCGAAGCTGAAGCTGCCACCTGGAACGCGAGCGACGATCCCGGCCCGCCGGTGCAATATGTCAACGAGTTGATCGATCTCGGACAAATCGGTTACGTCACAGCCATTCATCTCAAGCTCGACCAGATCGACAAGGACCATCCGGAGCACGCTGCCTTCGTGTCGCAGATGCGTTCACTGGTCGAACGCTTCGATCTCGGGCAATACATGGCAACCCTTCAGAATGTGCAGCGCCATGATCATTGAAGCCAGATCCCGCGACACAGTGCTTATCGTCGACGATTCGCCGGAAACCCTGCGGATGCTGACCGATGCGCTCGACGGCGCCGGCATGACCGTAATGGTCGCGCTCGATGGCGCATCCGCGCTACGCATCGGCGAACAGATCGTGCCGGATATCATCCTGCTCGATGCCGTGATGCCGGGGATGGACGGATTCGAGACCTGCCGCCGCCTGAAGCGCGAGGCCAAGCTCGCCGGGGTGCCGGTCATCTTCATGACGGGTCTTGCCGAAAGCGAGCACATCGTGCGGGGGCTTGAGGCCGGTGGCGTCGACTACGTGACCAAGCCGATTGTGATTGTCGAGATGCTGGCCCGGATCAAGGTTCATCTCGCCAATGCCCGGCTCACCCAAAGCGCGCGCGCCGCGCTGGATGTCTCAGGGCGCTACCTGTTTGCGGTCGATCATCGCGGACGAATCATCTGGGCGACCCCGCAGGCGGAAAAGCTGGCGCGCGCACGAGGCACAGATGAGAAGTTCGAACTGCCGGAGCCGTGGCTCGACTGGCTCGGCCAGATGCACCGGGGAATGGCGGAATCGAAATCGCCGCCCGCGCTCTCGTTCCGTGACGAGAAACTCCGCCTGCAATACATGGGGCGGCTTGGTGCGAACGAGTTCCTGCTTCGGCTGGCGCGGGATAGCGGTTCGGATTCCCCGGCGGAATTCAGCAAGGAGCTGGGACTGACCAGCCGCGAGGGAGAAGTGCTGTCCTGGCTGAGCAAGGGCAAGACCAACCGCGACATCGCGCAGATCCTGGGACTCAGCCCGCGCACCGTCGACAAGCATCTTGAACAGATTTACGCAAAGCTCGGCGTGGAAAACCGGACAGCCGCCGCGGCGGTCGCGAGCAACGCGAGCCGCCAGCGCATGTAAGTATTATTGTGAACGTGATCCTGTCCGAAAACCGGTTCCCGCTTTTCGGGATCACGCTTTAGCGTTCAGCGAACGCCTTCTCGACAACGAAATCGGCCGGCTCGCCGTGGTTGCCTTCAACGAAGCCGCGATCTTCGAGCAGCTTCTTGGTGTCGAGCAGAAGCGCCGGGCTTCCGCACATCATCACGCGATCCTTCGCCGCGTCGAGTTGCGGCAGCGAAATGTCTTCGAACAGCTTGCCCGACGTAATGAGGTCGGTGATGCGGCCGCGGTTGCGGAACGGATCACGCGTCACGGTCGGATAATAGATGAGCTGGTTGCGCACCAGGTCGCCGATCATCTCATCCTGCGGAAGTTTCTCGGTGATCAGTTCGCCGTAAGCCAGTTCCCTGACATGGCGGCAGCCATGCAGCAGCACGACCTTCTCGAAACGCTCGTAGGTCTCGGGGTCCTTGATGACGCTGAGGAACGGCGCGAGGCCGGTGCCGGTGCCGATCAGATAGAGATTGCGGCCGGCAGTCAGGTTGTCGATCACCAGCGTGCCGGTCGCCTTGCGGCTGACAATGATCTGGTCACCTTCCTTGAGGTGCTGAAGGCGCGAGGTCAGCGGGCCGTCAGCCACCTTGATCGAGAAGAATTCGAGGTTCTCTTCGTAGTTCGCGCTCGCGACGCTGTAGGCGCGCAGCAGCGGCTTCTCGTTCACCTTCAATCCGATCATGGTGAACTCGCCGTTCCGGAAACGGAATGAGGAATCACGCGTGGTCGTGAAGCTGAAAAGGTTGTCGGTCCAGTGATGGACGCTGAGAACCGTTTCCTGATTGAAGTTGCTCATAACCGGACCCATGCTCTTGCAATCGGTGAGCGCACAATCGCCGGACTTGCGGGCGATCACGCCTCACGCAGAACTTCTCGCCAATGAATTTTGCTGGATGGCCTGCCTCGCAGGCGAAGATGGCGGCAACATTCACGACGCCGGTGAAATAGCCGAATTTCCGTTTTTGGTCAATTACATACCGCGCCTGCGTCATGCCCCGAAGGCAGACCGGCGTTGCATTCTAAGATCATGTTCCACAGGAGAAATTTCCTCCCGTGCAGAGCCCGCCGGGAGGAAATTTACACTCAATCTAAACGCCCCGATAACCACGGCCGGGCAAGCACACGGCCGCGAAAACCGGCCTTACTTCTTCACCATCGGGCAATTCCCCTCGCTCATCGGCCGGAATGCGTCCTTCGCCGGGATCGTCTCCACCAGCTTGTAGAAATCCCACGGCGCCTTGGATTCGGCCGGCGTCTTCACCTGGAACAGGTACATGTTGTGGATGTGACGGCCGTCCTCGCGGATCGTGCCTTCGCCGAACAACGCATCCTTCGACGGCATCTCCTTCATCTTGGCGACGACCTTTTGCCCGTCCGTCGTGTTCGCCGCGGCGGCGGCGCGAAGATAATGCAGCGTGCCGGCATAGACGCCTGCCTGAATGGCGGTCGGGCGCCGTCCGCCGCCCACGATCGCGGTGAAGCGGTCGGAGAACTTGCGCGTGCCTTCGTTGGTGTCCCAATAGAACCCTTCCGTAAGGTAGAGACCTTTCGCGCCCTGCAAACCGATGGCATTGACGTCAGTCACCTGCATCAGCATCGCCGCAAGCTCCTGCCCGCCGGCCTGAATGCCGAACTCGGACGCCTGCTTCACGGAGTTGACGGTGTCACCGACCGCATTCGCAAGCGCGACGATCTTGGCCTTGCTGGCCTGCGCCTGCAAAAGGAACGACGAGAAGTCCGACGCGCCGGGCGGATGCCGCACGCTCCCCAGGATCTTTCCGTTTTCTGCCTTCACGACATCGGACGCGTCTTTCTCAAGCGAATGCCCGAACGCATAGTCCGCCGTCACGAAAAACCACGTGTCCTTCTTCGCCTTCAACAGGGCCAATGCGGTGCCGTGCGCCAGTGCCCAGGTGTCATAGGTCCAGTGGACGGTGTTGGGCGAACACCTTTCTCCGGTCAGCAATGATGAGCCGGGGCCCGACGCGATGAACGCGGTTTTCGATCCGCGCGTGGCCTCCTGTACGGCCAGCGCCACCGACGAGAACGGCACGTCGAGGATTGCATCGATCTTGTCGATGTCCATCCAGCGGCGCGCCAGCGCTCCGCCGATGTCCGCCTTGTTCTGGTGATCCGCCTGAACGAGTTCGACCTTGATGTCCGGCTTCTCGGCCTTGAAGTCCTCGATCGCAAGACGCGCGGCGGCAACCGAACCCGCGCCTGTGGAATCGGTGGCGATGCCGGTGAGATCGGTCAACACGCCGAGCTTGATCGTATTGTTGACGATCTGCGCGTTCGCCGGAGTCGCAAACGCCAACAGCATCGCAGCGCCCGCCAGAAGAGCCGATCTTGATCTAAGCAACATTGTTATCCTCCCGTTTATATTTTTATGAATTGTCCGGCGCTGCCGCCGGAATGGTTAGCCGCGAATCGTCTCCAGAATATTTTGCGCGACATCGATACGCACCGTCGCCCGTTCGACCAGCGCTTTCGCAACAGCCTCGACTTCGTCGCCGACGGCCCCGGCCATGATCGCGATGTTCTGCGCATGAAGCGCCATGTGACCTGACTGAATGCCCACCGTGGCAAGCGCCTTCAACGCGGAGAAATTCTGCGCCAGACCCACCGCCGCGATGATGCGCGCCAGCCGCTCCGCCGTGGTGACGCCGAGAATCTTCAGGCATGCCTGCGCAGTGGGGTGAATTTTGGTCGCGCCGCCGATCAGGCCGACCGCGAGCGGCAATTCGATCGAGCCTGAGAGATCGCCGTCCTTGTTGATCTCGTAGCGCGTCAGGCTGGTGTAGCGTCCGCCCCGCGCGGCATAGGCATGTGCGCCGGCTTCCACTGCGCGGGTGTCGTTGCCAGTCGCGAGAATGACGGCGCTGATTCCGTTCATGATGCCTTTGTTATGCGTGGCTGCGCGATACGGATCAGCTTCGGCGAACTGATACGCGCTGATGATGCCGTCGCGCACACTTTCCCCGCCGATGTCGCCGAGCTTCCACACCGCATGCGCGCGCGCCAGCCGCCGGTCGGCGAGATTGGAGAGAATGCGCAGGAACACCCGCCCGCCGCTCCATGTGGCGACATGCGGCGCGATTTTCTCCGCCATTGTATTGACGGCGTTGGCGCCCATCGCATCGCGCGTATCGACAACCAGATGCGTAATGACCATCGGCCCGCCGAGTGTATCGAGAATGCGCACCTCGACATCGCGGAAGCCGCCGCCGAGCTTGACCAGCAGCGGATCGCAGGCATCGCAGATCGCCTTGATCTCGTCGCGCTTCTCCAGAAGCCGAAGCCGCGCGGCATAAGGATCCGGCACGTCGACGGCCTGCACCTGCGCGATCATCAGCGTGCCGGACACCGATGTCATGAAGCCTGCGTCGTAGGTCTGCCGTGCGGCGTTGCAGACGGCGGCAACCACCGACGACTCTTCCGTCGCCATCGGGATCAGCACGTCCTCGCCATCGACCTTCACATTGGTCGCGATGCCGATCGGCACATTCATCGTGGCGACGACATTCTCGATCATCTTGTCCGCGAGTTGCGGCGACAGGTTGCCCATGTCGGCAAGATGAGCCGTGGCCGCGGCATCGAGGCCCGCAAACGACGCCACCAGATCGAGCCGTTCCTGCGGCGACTTGCGGTGAAATCCGGCGATCCGCGAGCTGCGGTTCGCCCCGTGCTTGGCAGAAATCATTCTTCAGCGTCTCCCGAACCGAGGTCCTCTTGAGGGGGATTTTCGGCTGCGGAAACTGTATGGTGATGGGGGTACACCACAAGGAACGCTTTGCACTATTTCAGGAAGGTCCGTACCATTCATAAGATGGGTACAGTTTCCAGTTCCGATGGCGGCCCCGCGCGGTCGCGCATTGAAACCATTGTCGATGCGATCAACGCGCGGATCGAACGCGGCGCGATCCGGCCCGGCGAACGGTTGCCGTCGATCCGCGGCGCGTCTGAATTGTTCGGAGCATCAAAGAATACCATCGTCGATGCGTATGAGCGGCTGGTCGCGTCGGGCCAGATCGAGAGCAAGCCCGGCTCGGGCTTTTACGTCTCGCTGCACCGTCCCAAGCGCATGGAGACCACCGAACCCGCGAAGGTCGAAGCCGTCGACAGCGTCTGGCTGCTGCGCGAGCAATTGGAGAAGCGTTACGAGGTCCGGGTCGGCGACGGACGACCACCCGCGGCCTGGATGGAAGGTTCGGAAGTCGGTCCTTATCTGCGGCCGGTCAGCCGGCCCGGACAACGCAATCTTCCGGAAAGTTATGGCAGCCCTTACGGCCTGCTGCCATTGCGCCAGCGCATCGCCGGCCTTCTCGCCGAGCGATCGATCGGCGCGGAGCCGACACAGGTACTTTTGACTCAAGGCGCGAACGACGCCCTCGACATGATCGTGCGCCAGTATGTCGAGCCTGGCGATCCCGTGCTTGTCGACAATCCGGGATACTATCCGCTGTTCGGCAAATTGCGGCTGGCCAAGGCGCGGCTGATCGGCGTGCGGCGAACCGTGGATGGGCCGGACCCGGACGACCTTGCCACCAAGGCCGCCAGCACCGGCGCGCGGATGTTCTTCACGCAATCGCTCGCGCACAACCCGACCGGCTGCTCGATCACGCTGCCGGTCGCCTATCGTCTGCTGCGCACCGCCACAGAGCACAATCTGCGGATCGTCGATTCCGATCCGTTCGCCGACGTGTTGCCGAACAACAGTCCCCGCCTCGCCGCGCTCGATCAGCTCGACCGCGTCATCTATGTCGGCACCTTCGCCAAGACCCTCTCCGCCAGTCTGCGGTCGGGATATATCGCCGCTGACGCCGAGACCGTCGCACGGCTCGCCGATCTCAAGATGATCACGCGCGCCAACAGCTCGGGTTATATCGAACAGATCATCTACGACCTGATCACGAGCGGGCGTTATCGCGGACACCTCAAGCGGTTGAGCGGCCGCATCGAAGCCGCCACCCACCAGGCGAACGACAGCCTGTCGCGGCTCGGCCTGCCGGTGTTCGGCCAGCCGCGCGGCGGATTCTACATGTGGTGCGAATTGCCGGCGCACATCGACGACAAGCAGTTGTCGCGCGTTGCCGCCGAACGCAGCATTTTGCTGGCGCCCGCCTCCGCTTTCAATCCGGACGCCGCGCCGGCCCGCCCCGCGATGCGCGTCAATATCGCGCATGTCGGCAATCCACGATTTGAAAGCTTCATGGCCGAGCATCGCAATCCATAACAACGGCTGATCGACGGATCGCCGAACGGACGTGCAAAAATCAGACAGGCCGCGATGAATTCATGAGCATCGCGCGATTTCGGCATCGCAACATCGATCGCATGGCAACACCGTATCCTGCCGCGCGAGCTTTCGAATTCTGTTTCAAACAACCCCACGCTGCAATCATCTGATCTTTGCTTGACTCGAACTTGTCCGGCCAGCAGTCTGTCGCCGCAAATAAAAAGCATCGAACACGAATTCGGATGCAACTGGGAGAAACGCATGAAGTCATTTCTCAACCTGCTCGCGACAGCGAGTATTCTCAGTGCCGGCGCCATTCTCACTCCGGCCTTGGCCCAGCAGAGTCCCATCAAAATCGGTATTCCAACCTCGGTCCAGCTTCAGGTCGGGCGTGATACGCAGAACGCAGCGAAGATGGCTGTGGAAGAAATCAACGCCAAGGGCGGTATCCTTGGCCGCAAACTCGAAATCGTCGTCGCCGACGAAACCGAAAACCCCGAACAGGGCATCGCCGCGATCAAGAAACTCACCGCCGACGACAAGGTCGACGTGCTGATCGGCGGCTATACCAGCGGCGTCACGCTCGCCCAGTTGCCGCACATTTCCAATGCAAAGACGATCTATCTCGGGATCGGCGCTGCGTCTCCCGCCATCACCGCGAAGGTGAAAGCCGATTACGACAACTACAAGTACATCTTCCGCTCTTTTCCCATTCATGCCGGTCATCAGGCCAGAGCGCTGGTGGACTTCATCAGTGGCAAGCTGAAGGGCGAGATGGGGCTCACGAAAATCGCCATCGTCGGCGAAAACGCGAAATGGGTGCAGGATCTCGTTCCGATCCTGAAGAAGGGCGCCATCGCCGGCGGCACCGAAGTGCCGTTATCCGAATTCTTCGATACCTCGACCTCGGACTTCTCGCCGCTGTTCGCCAAGGTCAAGGCCAGCGGCGCCCAGTACCTGATCGTGATCCTGTCCCACGCATCGTCGGATATCTTCGTCAAGCAGTGGCATGACGCGCAGGTGCCGATTCCGATCGGCGGCATCGACGTGAAGAGCCAGGACGCTGACTTCTTTACCCGCGTAAGCGGCAAGGCGCTTGGCGAGACCGTCGCCCTGCTCGCAACCCGCGCCCCGCTGACACCGAAGACGATTCCGTTCTGGGACGGGTTCATCAAACGCTTCGGAACCGCGCCCGTCTATACCGGGGTCGGCGCCTATGACGCGGTTTACGTCTACGCCGAAGCCGTACAGCGCGCCAACTCGCTCGACACCGACAAGGTCATCAAGGAACTCGAGAAGACCGATTATGTCGGCATCGCGGGCAAGGTGCAGTTCGACGAGGTGCATGACGTCAAGGCCGGCCCCGGCCTCCAGGGCGTTCTGTTCGCGCAATGGCAGAAGGACGGCGCACGCATCGTCGTCTGGCCGAAGGCATCCGAAACGGGAAAGATGATCCCGCCGCCCTGGATGAACTAACTGCGCTTGACGTCGTGAGAACAGCGGCCGGTAACGACCTTACCGGCCGCGGTCACCGGAGGCTCCGCCTTCATCTTACGCTCAAGAACAGCAGGCGGTTATGCTCCAGATTCTGATCTATGGCGCGGTTTCCAGCGCGATCTATGCGATGCTCGCGGTGGGTTTCACGCTCATCTTCGGCGTTGCCCGCATCCTCAATCTTGCTCACGGCTCGTTTTACGCGCTTGGCGCGTATGCGGCTTACGTGCTGACATCGCTCCTTAACTTTCCGCTATTCATCGCAGCGCCATTGGCCGTGCTGATTGTCGCAGGCTTCGGCGTGCTGATGGAACGGTTCCTGGTGCGGCCTCTGCGCTCGTCGCAACTCGCCGTGCTGATGATCACGCTGGCGGTATCGCTCGCCGTCGAACAGGCCCTGTTCATCATCTTTGGCTCCGAGTACCGCAACGTGCCTTCCTTCGTTGCGGACAAGCTATCGATCGGTGGTGTCGATATCGGCGGCCAGCGGCTGCTCGCGCTGGTCGCGAGCGTGCTGGTGCTGCTGCTGCTGTGGCTGTTCATTCAGCGCACGCGGCTCGGCGCGGCGATTCTCGCGGTATCGCAGGATCCGGAGGCCGCGCAGTACATGGGCATTCCGACCAATCGCATCTTCTCGATTGTCATGGCGATCTCGGCGGGCACCGCGGCACTGGCTGGCGTGCTGGTCTCGCCGTTTCTCACCGTGCAGCCGACCATGGGCCTGCTGCCGATGGTGAAAGCATTCGCCATCGTCATCGTCGGCGGATTGGGCTCGATCCCCGGCAGCATCATCGCCTCGCTGATCCTCGGTTATTCGGAGACCATCGTGGCCTATCTGATTTCGACATCCTGGACCGAACTGGTTTCGCTGGTCGCAGTCGTCATCACCCTCATGATCAGACCGTCCGGAATTCTCGGACGGCGGGCGGCGTTCTGACATGCGGCAGATTTCACTGATCGATATCGCCGGCGGCATCGTTGTCGTCGCCATCCTGGCGCTGGCCCCCGTGTTCGCGGCCAGCAACTACCTCACGGGCGTGCTGACCGTCTGCGTCATCTACGGCATCTGGGCCTCGAGCTGGGACTTCATGTCGGGCCTGACGGGCCGCGAGAATTTCGGCCACTCGCTCTTTATCGGCGCTGGCGCCTACACCGCGGGCTTCCTGGCGACAATCTGGTTCACGAACCCGTGGTACAGCCTGCCGGCGGCGGTCGTCATCGCGGTCGCATTCAGCCTGATCGTCGGCTTTCCGACATTGCGCCTGCGCGGACCTTATTTTGCGCTGGCGATGCTGTCGGCCTCCGCGATCCTGCAACGCCTGTGCCTGATCTTCTGGGAACAGACCGGCGGCGAGGAAGGCCTTTACGGTCTCGAACCGCTGATGCGCAATCCGCTGCACTATTACTGGCTCGTGCTGGCGGTCCTTGTGATCACCGTGATCGTGCTGGTGCTTCTGGCGCAATCGCACTGGGGTCTGCTGCTGCGCGCCATTCGCGGCGACGAGGCCACCTGCCAGGCGGCGGGCATCAACGTGACGTTCTACAAGATCGCGTCGCTCGCCATCAGCGCGGCCTTCGCCGGCCTCGGCGGCGCGCTTTATGCACATTACCAGCTTCAGGTCTCCCCGCCTCTGTTCTCGGTGGTGGTCTCCATCACCGTCATCATCATGTGCTACGTCGGCGGCATCGGCTCGATCTACGGCGCGGCGATCGCCGCCATCCTGCTCACACTGCTCACCGAGATGCTGCGCGGCTTCGGCGAATACCGGCTGTGGATCTACACCCTCACACTGATGCTGATCCTGTTCTTCCTGCCGAACGGCATGATCGCGCCACTCTGGCGCCGGATGACGGAGCGCTTCCGATGACCGCGCTGCTCGAAGTCAACGACGTCACCAAGCGCTTCGGCGGCCTGACCGCCGTGAAAAACGCGACCTTCACGCTGAAAAAAGGCGAACTGACCGGCATCCTCGGTCCGAACGGCGCCGGCAAGACCACGCTGTTCAATCTGCTGACCGGCTTCATGCAACCCACATCGGGCAGCGTGGTGTTCAACAGCGAGCCGTTGAAGAACCTCGCGCCCTACAAGGTCGTCAACCGGGGCATGGCCCGCACCTTCCAGCTCACCCGCCCATTCGTCGGCATGAACCTGCTGGAGAATGTTCTCGTCGCCTGCATGTCGCCCCGCGCGCATCAGGACCATGACAAGGAAGAGCGCGCGCGCCATCTGCTCGAACAGGTCGGTCTCGGCGGACGCGGCTCCGAGCCGGTGGAAACCCTGCCTTACGGCGACCTGCGGCGGCTGGAAATCGCCCGCGCGCTGGCGACGCGGCCGGATCTGCTGCTGCTCGACGAGCCGTTCGCCGGTCTCGGCTCCAGCGAGATCGAGCCGCTGGCGCAGCTCATCAAGCGCCTGCACCGCGAGGAAAACCTGACCATCCTCCTGATCGAACACAAGCTGCGCGAATTCATGGCGCTGGTGTCACGCGTCATCGCGATGAACTTCGGCGAGATCATCGCCGTCGGACCACCCGAGGAAATCGTGAAAAATCCGAAAGTCATCGAGGCGTATATCGGCAAGACGGAGGATGCATATGCCTCTGCTTGAAGTCTCCGACCTGCGCGTCAGTTACGGCAAGGCGCTCGCCATCGAGTCCGTGTCGATCAAGGTCGAGAAGGGCGAACTGGTCGGCGTGCTGGGTCCCAACGGCGCCGGCAAGACCACCCTGCTGAAAGCGATCTCGCGCTCCATCGGCTCGCAAGGCACGCTGAAGTTCAAGGATCAGCCGCTGGACGGCGTCGCGCCCTACGATGTGGTGGCGCGCGGTATCTGCCATTGCCCCGAAGGCCGCAAACTGTTCTCGGAACTGTCCGTGCTGAAGAACCTTCAGCTCGGCGCTTATCTTCGCAGCAACAAGGCCGAGATCAACGCCGACCTCGAACGCGTTTTCACGCTGTTTCCGGTGCTGCGCGAACGGCAGTGGCAGCAATCCAGCACGCTCTCCGGCGGCGAGCAGCAGATGGTCGCCATCGGCCGCGCGCTGATGGGGCGGCCGGAATTGCTGCTGCTCGATGAGCCGTCGGTCGGCATCGCGCCGCGGCTGAAAGGCCTGATCTTCGATTCGATCCAGCAGATCCGGAAAGACGGCACCGCGATCCTGATCGTCGAACAGGACGCAACCTCCACACTCAAGATCACCGACCGCGTCTATGTTCTCGAACACGGACGCACCATCCGCGAGGGCACGGCGAAAGAGATCGCGAGCGACAAGTACATCCAGCAGGTTTATCTGGGCGTGTGAGGATAGCCCACACCGCAGAATTCTCATCCAGTTTCATACAACGAGCGCGATGCGCTCCCTCTCCCCGCAGGCGGGGAGAGGGTTGGGGTGAGGGGCGCTAGATGTCAAACGTGAATTCTGCCCCTCACCCGACCGTTTCGCGGTCGACCTCTCCCCGTAAACGGGGAGAGGTGAAAAAGCTTACTTCTTGTCCAGCGCGCCTTCGGCCTTCAGTACTTCGTGCGCGGCCTTGAAGGCCTCAAGGCCCGCCGGAATGCCGCTATAGACCGTGGCGTGCAGCAGGACTTCCTTGATCTCATCCACGGTGACGCCGTTGGTCAGCGCGCCTTTGACATGGAGCTTGATCTCGTTTGGCGCCTTCAGCGCTGTCAGCATGGCGAGGTTCAGCATGCTGCGGGTCTTGCGGTCGAGGCCGGGCCGGGTCCAGGCATAGCCCCAGCACCATTCCGTGGTGATGTCCTGGAACGCCATCATGAAGTCGTCGGCCTTGGCGATGCTGCCGTCGACGTAGTCCTTGCCCAGAACGTCGCGCCGGACGGCCAGGCCTTTTTTGAATTGTTCGCTTTCACCGCTCATGACGCTCTCCCGACGTTTGATCCTGCGATAGGCCACAGCCTACCAGCCTTCTCTCATGGCGGCATTCTCCCGGCACGGCAACCCGCGCCGCAACACGGCCCTCGTCTGCGATTGCATAGGCGTATTCGCAAACTGCACCTGCTCCCAGACGCTAAATTGCGGTTCATGGAGGGATGAATCGCGATCCGCTCTCCGGGCCTGCCCGATGAAGCCCATCAGAACGGGCATGAAGCCGGTACATATCGCCCTCAATGTGCTGGCGCTGTGTTTCGCGCTGTCGGTGCTCGGACGCGGGCTCGGCGAAAGTTTCACCGTCTTCCTGCTGCCTATCTCCCAAAGCTTCGGCTGGGACCGGGCGGAGGTCATCTCGATCTATTCGCTGGCCGCGCTGGCGGGCGGTCTTGCCGCCCCCGTGATCGGCCGGATCTTCGACCGTTCCGGTCCCCGCATGGTCTATTCGCTGGGGCTTGTCCTGCTGGGCGGAGCCTTTCTCTCCGCAGCCTTCGCGCGGCAGCTCTGGCAGTTTCAGCTCACGCTCGGCCTGTGCGCCGGCTTCGGAATCGCCTGCATCGGCAACGTGCCGAACTCGATCTTGCTGGGACGATGGTTCGGCCCGAAACTGCCCGCCGCCATGTCGGTGGTTTATTCCGCCGCCGGCGCGGGCGTGCTGATCCTGCTGCCGCTGTCGCAGGTCCTGATCGACCGCGTCGGCTGGCGCGGCGCGTATCAGATCTTCGGCGGCACCGCGCTGGTCCTGCTGTTCCCGTTGTTGCTGCTGCCGTGGAGACTGTTCGCGTCAGGATCGGCCACGCTGGCGAAGAGCGCGGCAACCGACTTCATCGATGAAGGCTGGACGCTGGTCAGCGCCATGCGCCATCACGCCTTCTGGGCACTGTTCTCGACATTCTTCTTCACCGCGGTCGGCATGTTCGCGCTGTCGGCACAGATCGTCGCCTATCTGGTCGATGCCGGATTCCCGCCGTTGCAGGCCGCGACCGCGTGGGGATTCAGCGGCGTGGTGCTGCTGTTCGGGATGCTCGGCGTCACCTGGCTCGACGGCGTGATCGGCCGCCGCCGCTCGGTGCTGTTCAGCTACGCCATGTCGATCATCGGCATTGGCCTGCTCTGGCTGCTGAAATCATATCCCAATGTCTGGCTGCTCACCGCGTTCGTCGTGACATTCGGCAGCATGATCGGCTCGCGCGGCCCCCTCATCACCGCCACCGCGATGAAGATCTTTCGAGGTGAGCGGGTCGGCACCATTTACGGAACCATCACCATCGGCAGCGGGCTCGGATCGGCGTTCGGCTCATGGGCCGGCGGCCTGATCCACGACATGACCGGAAACTACAACGCGCTGCTGCTGTTCGCCCTCATCAGCGTGATCCTCGGCATGATTCCATTTCTCGTGGTGCCTGCGCTGCGGCAGTAAACAAGCGGGTTGCGCCGAAGCCTTGCAGTTGCGATCATCGCGAAAACAAACGCGGAGACGACCTCATGAGCGCACCTGCCGATGCACCGGACTGGCGCAAGCTGACGCAGGAACAGCTCGATCTCGGTTTCAACAACACGCTTCATGTGCCCGAGACCGCGTCCATCATCGCCGAATGGGATTGCCTCTCCGCACAGATGCGGGCCCGGCATCCGCAATCCCTCGATCTTCCCTACGGGCCTCGCGAGCGCAACCGGATCGATTTCCTGAAAACGAAGGACGGCGGGCCGACGCTGGTCTTCATTCATGGCGGCTACTGGCAGACCCGCGCGAAGGAAACATTTGCCTTTTGTGCCGCAGGCCCGATGGCCCACGGCATCAACGTCGCCCTGATCGGCTACACGCTCGCGCCCGACGTCATGCTCGGTCAGATCGTGGACGAGGTGCGCAGCGGCATCGATACTCTTGTGGCAGAGCTTCCCGCGCTCGGCGGCGACCCTAACAGGATGATCGTGTCAGGCTGGTCGGCGGGCGGACATCTGTCATCGATGTCGCTCAGTCATCCGCACATCAAGGCCGGGCTCCTCATCAGCGGCATCTACGATCTGGAGCCGATCAGCCACAGCTATCTGAATGCCAAACTCAGTCTCGATGACGCCACGATCCAGCGCAACTCGCCGCTGCGCAATCCCGGCGGCGTGAACAAGCCGCTCGTTATCGTGGCGGGCAGCGGCGAATTGCCGTTGCTGCGCAAGCAGTCCGCCGACTTCGCCGCGCATCGCGCGACATATGGACTGCCGGTGATTTACGAGGAAATCCCGAAGGCGAACCATTTCACCATGATGGATGAACTGGCTTCACCATCGGGCCGGCTGACGACGCTGATGCGGCAGTTATTCGCGCAAACATCCAGCTAGGTTGCCGTCACCCTGAGGTGCCGTAGCGAAGCGAAGGCCTCGAAGGGCGACGGCGTCCATTGCCCATCATCCTTCGAGGCGCGCAAGAGCGCGCACCTCAGGATGACGACGGAAATCCGCAGAGCGTTCACGCCACCATCGGCATCCGCTGCTCGATGATGCGCGAGAACAGGCTCGCGCCGACAGGCAGAATGCCGTCATCCAGAATGAACCCTGGATTGTGCAGCGGCACCGATCCCTCATGGCCCAGCCAGAAGTAGGCGCCCGGCACCGCCAGCAGCATGTCGGCGAAATCCTCGCTGCCCATTTTCGGCGTGGGCGTGGTCAGCACATTGTTGCTGCCGACAACATCCCGCGCCACGTCCGCCACGAAATGCGCCTGCTCCTCGTGATTGATCAGCACCGAGAAGATGTCGCGGATCTCGACCTTGATCTCGACCTGGAATGCCGTCGCCATGCCGGCAGCAAGGGTGCGCATCCGGTCGCGGATATGTTCGCGGACCTTCTCGGAAAAGGTGCGCACAGTGCCGGCCAGCGTCGCCTCGCCGGGAATGACGTTGTACGCCGAACCTGCATGAATCTGCGTGATCGACAGCACGGCGGATTTGAGCGGATCGACGTTGCGGCTGACGATGGTCTGCAACGCCTGCCCCAGCGTCATCGCGATCACCACCGGATCGCGCGACATTTCCGGCATCGCGCCGTGGCTGCCGTAGCCGGTGATGGTGATATCGAAGAAATCCGCGCAGGCCATGCTCGGCCCCGGAAAGATCGCAACCTGACCCGGATTAAGCTGCGGCGCGTTATGCAGCCCGTAAACCTCATCCAGTGGAAACTTCTCGAACAGGCCGTCCTTGATCATCGCGCGGGCGCCGCCCAGCCCTTCCTCGGCGGGCTGGAAAATGAAAGCCACGGTGCCGTCGAAGTTGCGCGTCTCGGCGAGATAGCGCGCCGTGCCGAGCAGAATGGTGGTGTGGCCGTCGTGACCGCAGCCATGGAAGCGATCGGGAATGGTCGAACGCCAGCCCAAATTGGTCTTCTCTTCCATCGGCAGCGCATCCATGTCGGCGCGCAGGCCGATCCGTTTCTTGCCGTTGCCCTTGCCTTTCAGGAGGCCGACGACGCCGGTGCCGCCGAGGCCGCGATGCACTTCGATGCCCCAACCTGCGAGCTTCTCCGCGACGATGCCGGAGGTGCGATGTTCCTCGAAACCGATTTCGGGATGGGCATGAAGATCGCGGCGGATGGCAATGAGTTCGTCGGTATAGCTTTCGATCAGCTCGATATTGGACATGCGGCGTCATCCCGTTTCGTATGAGGGTTTATGACAAAGCCTGAGCGCGCGGGCTCATCCTGGCAAATCATTGCAGGCCGGCCAAGAGACCCGCGATCAGGCGCCCGCGTTCGGCCAGGCTGTCGACTTCGATATGCTCGTTCAGCGTGTGGTAATCCGCGCCGCGTACCCCGAGACCATCAAGTGTCGGCAGGCCCATCGCGCCGGTGAAGTTTCCGTCGGAACCGCCGCCCGAACTGCCCTGAATCAGATCGAGGCCGATTTTCGCGCCCACCGCGCGCGCCTGTTCATACAGTGCCATGGTACCGGCATCGGACTCCCAGACCGGCCGCGTCACGCCGCGCGTGACCTTGAATGTGACATCGTTCGCCGTGCCGTTCAGCGCCAGCATCCGCTCGACGCCGCGGTCAAGATCGGCCTGGCGTTTCGCCATGCTGAGCGCTTCACCGCGGCAACTCGAGGCGACGCAATTGACCCACTGCCCGCCATGCACGACGCCGACGCTGAAGGTGCAGTCGTCGCCGGTCATGCCGTCGATGGCGATGATCTGCCGCGCCATCTCGCGGATCGCGGAACGGCCCGCTGCGAGCGTCGCGCCCGCGTGGCTCGGCTTGCCGGCCGCTTCCAGATTGAACCGCGCAATCGCATAGCGTCCGGTGATGACGCCCGCATTCTTGAACGCCGGCTCCGGCACCAGCACGTATTTGTTTCGGGCGGCTTCCGCCTCGATGATATCGCGCGTGCTCGGCGTTCCGACTTCCTCGTCGGGCGTGAACAGAACCGTCACAGGCAGCGGCGTCGTGACCGACGCCATGGCGAGTTGCCGGATGGCTTCGAGCGAGGCGTAGTTGCCGCCCTTCATGTCAAGAATGCCGGGGCCGTAGCATTTGCTCCCCTCACGCCGCCACGGAAGTTTTTCCAGCGTCCCGATCGGGTGAACCGTGTCCATGTGCCCGGCGATCAGGATGCCCGGCTGTCCCTGCTTCGGGTGAGGAAACCGGGCGCGGATGCAGCCGCCAAACCCCTGCCGTCCGGCGATATATTCAATCGTTGCACCACTGAGCGCCATGTCACGCGCGGCGAGTTCAAGCATGCGGTTGACCGCGGCAGCGTCCCAGGTCGGGCTTTCGCATTCGACCCACGGACGCAGGCCCGTCAGCATGGTTTCGGTATCGAACGGCAATGAGGCGGGATCGATCAAGGCGTGTCCTCTCGTTTGGCTTGTTTTACGGCAGGAACTGGCGCCCCGCTCGCCCTGATCGTTGCAGAAACAGTGGCCGATTCACAATGCAAACTTGACGGGCCTGCTGCGAGCTTCGCGATGTTGCAGGCCGAAACGGGATTGCGTAAGCAGGCCGTCCATCAAGTCAGGGATTTGCGATGTTGATTTGCGGTGCAGCACGGGGGCGCATGTGACGCAATCGGTCATTGCGATGCAGCCTTCCAATACGAAAGCCGCTGGCTGGATGGCCGGCTGGCTGGCCCTGATGCTGGTGCTGCTGGTCGCCGGGCGCGAAGCCACCCGTGAGCTCAACGTGTTTCAGATCATGGAAATGCGTTCGGTCATCGGCCTCTTGATGCTTTATCCGCTGATCCATGCCAGCGGCGGTCTCGCGCGCATGAAGACCTCGCGGCCGCTCACGCATATCGTCCGCAACATCGTCCACTACGCCGCGCAGTATGGCTGGTTTCTAGCGCTGACGCTGATCCCGCTGGCGCAGGTGGTCGCGATCGAGTTCACCATGCCGATCTGGACCGCGCTGCTTGCCGTGAGCTTCATCGGCGAGCGCCTGAACGTCTGGAAAGTTCTGGCGATTGTGCTGGGACTAATCGGCGTCATCGTCATCGTGCAGCCTGGCGCCGCGCAGATCAGTCCGGGCCAGTTGATCATGGTGCTGGCGGCGATGGGTTTCGGCGCCGCTATCGTCATGGTGAAATCCCTCACCCGCACCGATACGGTCCTCGTGATCATCTTCTGGATGCTGGTGATCCAGTCGGCGATCGGACTGGTCCCGGCGATCTACACCTGGCACTCGCCATCGGCTCACGTCTGGCCGTGGATTCTGGTGATCGCGTTCTGCGGCACGTATTCGCACTACTGCTTCGCGCAGGCGATGCGCTATGCCGACGCGACCGTGGTCGTGCCGATGGATTTTCTCCGCGTGCCGCTCTCGGCGGCGCTCGGCTGGCTGCTCTATTCCGAGCGGCTCGACGCCGCGACCGTCATCGGCGCCGCGCTGATCCTCACTGGCAACCTGCTCAACCTGAAGCGATCGTAGATCGATCAGATCACGGCGATAAACGCACGTCGTCATTGTTTGGGTTGTGAATTCAACCTTAAGAGCGAGACATCACGCCGCGCTTTTCTTGTCCACCGAGAGCACGCCGCGCCGGATCTGGTCTTCTTCAATCGATTCGAACAGCGCCTTGAAGTTGCCTTCGCCAAAGCCATCGTCGCCCTTGCGCTGGATGAACTCGAAGAAGATCGGACCGATCGCGTTGGCCGAGAAGATCTGCAACAGCACCTTGGTGTGGCCGCCATCGACCACACCCTCGCCGTCGATCAATATGCCGTTCTTCCGAAGCCGCGCGACATCCTCGCCGTGCTTTGGCAGGCGCGTATCGATCTTCTCGAAATAGGTATCCGGCGGCGGCGGCATGAACGGCAGGCCGTCGGCGCGCAGCTTCTCGATGGTGCGATAGATGTCCTTCACGCCGCAGGCGATGTGCTGAATGCCCTCGCCGCGATAGATGTTGAGATATTCCTCGATCTGGCCGGAATCGCCCGCATCCTCATTGATCGGAATCCGGATCTTGCCGTCAGGACTTGTGAGCGCGCGCGAGAACAGACCAGAGGCCCTGCCCTCGATGTCGAAGAAGCGGATCTGACGGAAGTTGAACAGTTTCTCATAGAATCCGGTCCACACATCCATGCGGCCGCGATGCACGTTGTGGGTCAGGTGGTCGATGTAAAACAGCCCGGCGCCGTCGGGGTGAGTGTCCTTCAGCCCGAGCCAGCCGAACTCGGCGTCGTAAGCCGAACCCTTCGCGCCATAGCGGTCGACAAAATAAAGCAGGCTGCCGCCGATGCCCTTGATCGCCGGAACATCCAGTGTCTTCTGCGCTGACGTTATATCGGCCGGCTCCGCGCCGAGCGACAGCGCACGCTCATAGGCGCGCTTGGCATCCACCACGCGAAACGCCATCGACGGCGCGCACGGACCATGCGCGGCAACGAAATCATAGCCATGCGTGCCGGGCTGCTCGTTGACCAGATAGTTCACGTCGCCCTGACGATAGACTGTGATCGCCTTGGTCTTGTGACGAGCGACCGCCGTGAACCCCATCAGCCGGAACAGCGCGTGCAGCTTTTCCGGTTCGGGATGGGCGTATTCGACGAACTCGAAACCGTCGGTGCCCATGGGGTTCTGCTCGGAAATGACGGCGGCCGGTGCATCGTGCGGAAACGGACCCATGGCGATCTCCTCTTGCCAGTCTTCGCTGGCGATTCCTTCTGATCTGGAAGGGATCATGAGCGGCTTTTGATGCAACATGCGTGCAAAATGAGGCACATTCTGCTAATATCATGCACAGATTGTGCATTCAGGAAGGTATTGGCGCATGACTTCACTGGACGGTTTCGACCTCAAAATCCTCGCCGCGCTTCAGGACGACGGCCGCCTGACCAACCAGCAGCTCGCCGACCTGGCTGGTCTGTCGGCGTCGCAATGCTCACGCCGCCGCACCCGGCTGGAAGACGAGAAGGTGATCGCCGGTTATCACGCCGACCTCGCCAGCGAAGCGCTGGGTTTCAACGTGCTGGCGTTCATCCAGATCACGCTGGCCACGCACTCCCCTAACAACGCCAAGCGGTTCCGCGACCTGATGCGCCGCGTCGATGAAATCCAGGAGGCCTATTCGCTCACCGGCGATGCGGATTATCTGCTGAAAGTCGTGCTGAGCGATCTCAAGAGCCTGTCCGACATCGTCAACAACGTGCTGATGCCACACGAAAGTGTGGCGCATGTGCGCTCGTCCATCGTGCTCGACCGGCTCAAGACCACGCGGAAGCTGCCGCTGAAGAAGATACCGAGTTGATCGCACGATCTCTCATCTCGTCATGGCCGGGCTTGTCCCGGCCATCCACGCCTCGCTGAGACATCCAAAACGCGGATGCCCGGGACAAGCCCGGGCATGACGGCCGATAAATCTGAAAAACAAGTTCGACTTTTACAGCGCCGGCAATATCGTTCCTTCGACCTCACCGAATCCGATGCGATAGCCGTCGCCCTGACACCAGCCGCGCATGGTCAGCGAGTCGCCGTCTTCGAGGAACGACCGCTGCACGCCATTGCCGAGATCGAGCGGCTCGGCGCCGCCCCAGCTCAGCTCCAGCATGCTGCCGCGCTCGCTTTTCTCAGGCCCGCTGATGGTGCCGGAGCCGAGCAGATCGCCAGCATTCATCGCGCAACCCGATGAGGCATGATGCACAAGCTGCTGCACCGACGACCAGTACATGTATTTGAAGTTGGTGCGGCAGATGCCGGCCGGCTTGTTCATCGTCTCGGTCTTCAGATCCACAGCGAGCTGCAAATCGTAGTTGTTCGCACCCTTCTGCCGCAGATACGGCAGCGGAACCGGGTCCTGCGCCGGTCCCGTCACGCGGAACGGCTCCAGCGCCTCGCGTGTCACGATCCACGGGCTGATCGAGGTGCCGAACGCTTTCGCCTGAAACGGCCCGAGCGGCACATACTCCCAGGCCTGGATATCGCGCGCGCTCCAGTCGTTCAGCAGCGTAAAGCCGAAGATCATCTCCTCGGCCTGCTGCTCGGTCAGCATCTCGCCCATGGCCGAGGCCTGACCGATCACAACGCCCATCTCCAGTTCGAAATCCAGCCGCTTGCAGGGACCGAACACCGGCGCATCCGCTGTCGGCGGCTTCAGCTGTCCGCGCGGGCGGCGGATCGGCGTGCCGCTGACAACGACCGTCGATGCACGGCCATTGTAGCCGATAGGAATCGACAGCCAGTTCGGTTGCAGGGCATTGTCCTTGCCGCGGAACATGATGCCGACATTCGTCGCGTGCTCTTTCGACGAATAGAAATCGGTGAAGCCCTGCACCGCGATCGGCATATGCATGTCGGCAAAGTTGCGCGGCACCAGCGCGCGCTTGCACAGATCCGCGTTGTCGCGCAGTTCGGGATTGTCATGCCGCAGCAGTTCGCTGATCCGCGCGCGCGTCTTGCGCCACACCTTCGGGCCAAGCGCCATGAAGGCGTTGAGCGAGGGACTTGCGAAAACACTCGCTGCGCCATCAACACGCAGCAATCCCGCCGCTTCCAGCACCGCCAGGTCGAGCACAAAATCGCCGATCGCGACACCGACCCGCAGGTCCGGCTGCTCCGGCGTGAAGAACACGCCATACGGTAAATTCTGGATCGGGAAATCCGACGCGGGATCGACCGCGACGAAGGAGCGGAGCTTGGGATCGTTCGGGTGCATCGTGTCCATCCGTTTCTCTTATTCCGCGTCGGGCTGGCGGCCCGGTTCGGCGGCGGCAAAGGCATCGAGGCTCATAGCGGCGGCATCGATCTCCACGATCCGCTTGTAGGGCGCGAGGTCGACACCAAAGCGCCGCGCATTGAAAACCTGCGGCACAAGGCAAATATCCGCCAGTGTCGGCACCTCGCCCAATGCGAACGGCCCCGGCAGATGCGCCAGCCGCGCCTCGACGGCATCGAATCCGGTCTCGATCCAGTGTTTCGACCATGCCGCGCGTGTCGCCTCATCGACGCCCATGTCGATCAGCCGGTTCAGCACGCGCAGATTACCGATGGGATGAATGTCGCTTGCGACAACCAGCGCGATCTCCCGCGCAATCGCCCTTCCCTTTGCATCCGGCGGCAGCAGCGGCGGCTGCGGATGCGTCTCGTCGAGATATTCGATGATCGCCAGCGACTGCGCCAGTTCAAGATCGTCATCGATCCAGTACGGCACAAGGCCAGCCGGATTGATCTTGCGATAGGCCGCTTGCGTCTGCTCGCCCTTGCGCAGATGGACGAAGCGATGATCCGCACTCAATCCTTTCAGATTGAGCGCGATGCGCACGCGATAGGCCGCGGTCGAGCGGAAGTAGCCGTAAAGAACAGCGTCAGTCATGCGAACTCTTTACGGCTTCGACGGATCAAAGCGGCGCTCCAGCCCCTGCCAGCAGTCGGCGTAATCGTCCTGCAACGCACTGGTTGTCGCGGCATACTCGGTCACGTGCTGCGGAAACCGTGTTTCGAACATGAAGGCCATGGTGCCGGTCAGCTTCACCGGCTTCAGTTCGCCGTTGCTGGCGTGATCGAACGCCTCGCGGTCCGGCCCGTGCGGCAGCATCATGTTGTGCAGGCTGATGCCGCCCGGCACGAAGCCCTGCGGCTTGGCGTCGTAGACGCCGTAGATCAGCCCCATGAACTCCGACATGATGTTCATGTGATACCACGGCGGCCGGAAGGTGTTCTCCCCCACCATCCAGCGCTCCGGGAAAATCACGAAGTCGATATTCGCGGTGCCCGCGGTTTCCGACGGCGATGTCAGCACGGTGAAGATCGACGGATCGGGATGATCGAAGCCGATGGCGCCGACCGGCGAGAACGTCCGCAGGTCATATTTGTACGGCGCATAGTTGCCGTGCCACGCTACCACGTCGATGGGCGAATACGGCAGTCTGGTTACGAACAGCGAGCCGCCCCACTTCACATAAAGCTCGGTCGGCGTTTCCTTGTCCTCGTAAGCCGCCACCGGGGTCAGGAAGTCGCGCGAATTGGCCAGACAATTCGCGCCGATCGGCCCGCGCTCCGGCAGCGTGAACGCGCCGCCGTAGTTCTCGCAAAGATACCCGCGCGCCGGACCGCCCGGAATCTCGACGCGGAATTTGACGCCGCGCGGGATCACGGCGATCTCGCCGGGTTCGATATCGATGATGCCGAACTCGGTGACGAGGCGCAGGTTGCCCTCCTGCGGAACGAACATCAGTTCGCCGTCGGCATTGTAGAAATGCTGATCCACCATCGATCTGGTGATGAGATAAATGTGCGCCGCCATGCCCGCCTGGGTGTTGGCGTCACCCGCCGTGGTCATGGTGTAAACGCCCTGGAGGAAGGTTTGCTCCTCCTTCGGCATCGGCACCGGGTCCCAGCGCAGTTGCGCGATCGGCATGTCGTACTCGGTGCATGGCGCGGTGCGCCAGTATTTCGCATCGGCCCTGGTGAAGCGGCCCGAATGCTTCACCGACGGGCGGATACGATAGAGCCACGAGCGCTCGTTGGTGCCGCGCGGCGCGGTGAACGGCGATCCCGAAAGCTGTTCGGCATAAAGCCCGTAGGCGCAGCGCTGCGGCGAGTTGCGCCCGATGGGCAACGCGCCGGCCAGCGCCTCGGTCTCGAAGCTGTTGCCGAAGCCGGACATATAGCCCGGTGTGACATTGACGGCGTTGCGATTGACGGCGCCAGGAGCGGTGTTGATGTTCATCGCACTATCCTCCTTGCAAAGCTGCCCACATTTCGCGGTCGCGCTTGTCGGTCCAGATCACCGGATCGTCGATCCCGGATGCCTCGTCGTAGGCGCGCGAGACATTGAACGGCAGGCAGTGTTCGTAGATCGCGAAGCTGGAAAACTTCGGGTCCATCACCTCGCGGCTCGCGGCCATGGTTTCCTTGAGTGAACGCCCCTTCGCCACCGACAGTTCCGCCGCGCCATAAAGCGAGGTCACGAAATCGCGCGTCATGGCGATGGCCTCGTTCACCGTCGCTGTGCCCTTCAGGGCGTCGCCGCGCCCCGGCGCGACGGCTTTCGGATTGAACTCGCGGATCTCGTTCAGGGTCAGCGGCCATTTGCGCAGCATTGCGTCGCCGCAATAACAGGCCGAGTGATACTCGATCAGATCGCCGGAGCACATCACCTGCGCATCGGGCACCCATGCCACGATGTCACCGGAGGTGTGGCCCGCGCCGAGATGCATCAGCTGCACCTCGCGCTTGCCGAGATAGAGCGTCATGCCGGTGTCGAAAGTCAGCGTCGGCCAGGTCAGGCCGGGAATGCTCTCAGCGTCGCGGAACAGGCGCGGAAACCGGCCATATTCGGAATCCCAGTCCTGCTGTCCGCGCTCCATGATGAGGCGACGGGTTTCCGTTGAGGCGACGATGCCCTGCGCCTTGTAGGCCGATGCGCCAAGCACGCGCACCGCGTGATAGTGCGACAGCACGACATACTTGATCGGCTTGTCGGTCACGGTCCTGACGCGCTCGATCACGCTGTTCGCCATCGCCGGTGTCGCCTGCGCATCGAATACGATGCAGCCGTCATCGCCGACGATCACCGCCGTATTGGGATCGCCCTCCGCGGTGAAAGCGTAAATGTCCGGGCCGATTTCGGAGAAAGTGATCTTCTTTTCCGTCATGTCGCCGGTCGAAGCAAAACCCTTTGCGCTCATTTTGCGTCCTTTTCTGAATTCATCTTGTTGCTGGCCTGACCGAGCTGGCGTTTCGCCAGCGCAATCGCCGCGCGCAGCACATCGGCATCGCCAATATGATTGGCCAAAATCAAAACCAGTGCCGTATCCAGCGATGCACTGTCCTCGTCGCTCAACCCGCGATGCGCTTCCACCACCAGCCGGTAGGCGGTGTCGGGATCGCTGAAATTCGATGCGGTCGAGAGTGTCATGGCGCGGCCCTCCCGCTAGCGCGAACCATCGCGGCCTGCACCGCCGCCGCCGTCGGCTTCCTGAAGCGTGCCGCCACGTAACCGTCGGGACGCAGCAGATAGGCTGCGCCTTCGGATGCATCGTAGCGTTTCGCGAACAGTCCCGACGCATCGCGCAGCGGCGCAGCTTCACCGATGGCGATGGTCCTGCAGCCGGGATGATCGCCGCCATTCAGTCCCGATTGCAGCAGGACGAAACCGCCCTCGCCCTGTTCGATAAAGGCTTCTGTGAGATAGATCGGTTCCCCGCTTGCCGTTGTCAGCGGCGCATCGGCCATATGCGCTCCGGGGCGCGGCCCCGCGCTCCATGCTTCGTTGTCCGGCGTCGACAGCGGCGATTCATAGACCGATGGCGTGGACAACCGCCCGCCGTTGACCATGCGTTTAGCGAACTCGGTTTCCTTCGCGAGCCGCAGCACGGCTTGCCGCATCCGGCGTTCCTGCGCTGAATGCGGCGCGATGAAATCGGTCGAGCGGGTCGAGGCGCGGATGTTCTCGTCGGCGGCGGCGCCGCGTTCGATCTCGTAGCTGCCCAGCAGCGATACCGGCGCCGCTCCGCGCAGGATCAGCGACAGCTTCCACGCCACATTCTCCGCGTCTTCAAGCCCTGAATTCGCGCCCCGCGCGCCGAACGGCGACACCTGATGCGCGGCATCGCCCGCGAAGATCACGCGCTCATGGACGAAGCGCTGCATGCGGCGGCACTGGAACTTGTAGATCGAAATCCATTCGAAATCGAAATTTGTGTGGCCCAGCATCCGCTCGATCCGTGGCCGCACATTCTCCGGCAGCCGCTCGACGGCAGGATCGGCATCCGGCCCCAGTTGCAGGTCGATGCGCCAGACATCGTCCGGCTGGCGATGCAGCAGCGCCGACTGGCCCGAATGGAACGGCGGATCGAACCAGAACCAGCGCTCGGTGGGAAATTCCGCGGTCATCTTGACGTCCGCGATCAGGAACTGATCCTCGAACACCTCGCCGGTGAATTCCGCGTCGACAAAGCCGCGCAGCGCGGAGCGCGCGCCATCGCAGGCGACCACATAGTCCGCCTTCAGATGATAGCGTCCGTCCGGCGTATCGATCGCCAGCACCACATGATCGTTGCGCTGGTCGAGGCCAACGACCTTGTTGCGCCAGCGCAGGTCAACCTGCGGCAGTTCCTGAACGCGATCGACCAGAAAGGCTTCCGCATAATACTGCTGGAGATTGATGAAGGCCGGCATCTTGTGGCCGTCTTCCGGCAATAGGTCGAACCGGTAGAGCATGTCGTCGTTCAGGAAGATCTTGCCGACCTTCCAGACAACGCCCTTCTCCACCATGCGCTCGCCGACCCCGAGGCGGTCCCACAATTCCAGCGAACGCTTCGAGAAGCAGATCGCACGCGAGCCGTCCCCAATCCGGTCGGCGTCGTCGAGCAGAACAACCGCATGGCCCCGCTGCGCCAGATCGATGGCGAGCGTCAGCCCGACCGGACCAGCCCCGACCACCACCACCGGGTGGCGCGCGGCATCCGCCGCCGCCCGGTCCTGATCGGAATGGCGGCGATAGCCGAACTGAATATTCCGTGATACCGGCACGTCTCTCTACCCTGCTTGACTGACGGACCCCTTGAACGAAGCCTCTGGTCAAGAAGATAGACCAAGGCTATGATCGTTGCAACTGCAACCAAATAGGCCAAGCCGCTTCTTGGCCAAACCGGACGTTCTTCTTGACCAAGCTCGACCTTTTCAAATTCGTGCCGTTCCGGCTGAACCGGCTGGCCGCCGAAGTCAGCGCGGAACTCTCCAGCGAATACAGCGAGCGCTACGGCCTCGATATTCCGGAATGGCGGGTGCTGGCGACGCTCGGTTTCCGGGACGATGCCTGCACGGCGCAGTATATCGCCTACTGCACGCGGACGCATAAATCGACCATCAGCCGGGCCGTCGCCCACCTGCTGGAACAGCAGTTGATCGAACGCGTCGAGAATGTGGATGACCGCCGCGAGCTTGCCTTGCAGATCACCCGCAAGGGCCGCGCCCTCTATGAGGAGCTTATTCCCCGTCTGCTCCGCAAGGAGCAGGACATCCTGTCATGCCTGACGGCGGCTGAGCGGAAGGAATTCGCAAATGCGCTCGGCAAGATCGAGCAGCAGCTCGATCTGGTGCAAAGCGTGAAAGACGCGCGCGCCAAAAAGGATGCGTACTAGGAGTAGTTCACACAGCCGTCATCGCCGGGCTTGACGGTTCACTAACACGCGTAACGGCAGAGGGAGCAAAACCTGCTCCCTCTCCCCGTAAGAACAGGGCGAGGTTGCAGCAAGCTATCACGCCGCGCGGATATTCGCCATGAAGCGATCGAGCTCCTGACGCAGCCGCGTGCTTTCGACCGCCAGCGTCTGGGCCGAGTTCAGCACCTCGCCCGACGCCGTGCCGGTTTCGCTGGCGCCGCGGTTTACCTCGGAGATGCCCTCCGCGATCTCCAGCGTGCCGCCGGCGGCGCTCTGGACGTTGCGGGCGATCTCGGTGGTCGCGTTGCTCTGCTGCTCGATGGCAGCGGCGATGTTGCCGGCGATCTTCGAAATCTGGCCGATGGTCTCGCCGATTTCCTTGATGGCGAAAACCGATTCCTGCGTGGCGCTCTGCATCCCGGCGATGTGCGACGAGATCTCGTCGGTCGCCTTCGCGGTCTGGCTCGCCAGCGACTTCACCTCGGATGCGACGACGGCGAAGCCGCGCCCCGCATCGCCTGCCCGCGCCGCCTCGATGGTGGCGTTCAGCGCCAGCAGATTGGTCTGCTCGGCAATCGCCGTAATCAGCTTGACCACGTCGCCGATTTCCTGCGCCGCCCGCGAGAGCTTAGCGATACGCGCGTCGGTCGCCTCGGCCTGCGACACCGCCGCGGCGGCGATGCGGCTCGACTCCTGGACCTGCCGGCCGATCTCGACAACGGATGCCGAGAGTTCTTCTGTCGCAGCCGCCACCGACTGCACGTTGGACGATGCTTCCTCGGATGCGCCTGCGACCTTGCCCGACAGCATCTGGGTCGCCTCGACGGTACGCGTCAGGGTCGTCGCGGACGATTCAAGCTGGCTCGCCGACGCCGAAACACTGGATACGATCCCGCCAACCGCGGTTTCGAAATTGTCCGCGAAACGATGAAGCTCGGCGCTGCGCGCGGCGCTGGCGGACTTGCCTTGCTCCTCGCGCTCCGCCGCCTCGCTCTGCGCCTTGGCGACGGCCCGCATCTTGAATTCCTCGACCGCACCCGCCATCTCGCCGATTTCATCCTTGCGGCCAAGGCCCGGCAGGACGACGTCGAAATTGCCGCCGGCAAGCTGACGCATCGCATCGCACATGCCGATCATCGGCCGCGAAATTCCACGGCCCAGCATCCATGCCAGCAACGCACCGAGCGCGATGCCGCCGCCGCCGAGAATCGTCACAAATTTTCCGGTGGTGCGCGCAGCCTCGGCGGATTCCTTCGAGAGCCGGGCCTGCTGTGCAAGCAGACCGTCCTTGATGGCCTTTGCCTCCTGCGTGACAGCCGCCGCCGCTTCATTCATCCTGGCCGACAGCGCCGCGATCTTCGCGGTATTCTCAACGAACTTCGTGAAGGCCACCTTGTAGGCATCGAGTTCCTGGGTGATCTCCGAAATCTTCGATGCGAGCTTCGCGTCGTCGGCTGTCAGCGTGCCGAAGCTGTTCTTCAGAAGCTGCATGCGGGCATTGACGCTATTGGCGACGGCGGCATCGGGGCGCAGGACGTAGTTGCTGATGTTGGACGTGATCGACGCCGAGTGGGTCGCCAGTTCCTTTGCGTTCTGCTGAATCGATGACAGCCCCGCGAGAATCGCAGTGTCGGCCAGATCGTCGAACTTGTAGCGGATGACGTTGCCCATCCGGAGCAACTGGTTCGACGCGATCGCGGCGTTATCGGTCTTGAGCTTGATGACCTCGCCGAACAGCCCCGCGAACTCGCTGTAGCTGGTGGAAAGGTTGAGGACGCTTTTCCGGTTTCCAGCGGTGGCGACCCGGGCCGCGCGTTCGATTGCGGCGCCAAGGGCGGTCTCGGCGGCGCGCGCGGCTTCCTCGTCGGCGGGAAGGCCGGTCGTCACGTAATAACGTGCGAGAAGCTGATACGCTGCGAGTTCGCGGTCGATGTCACGCGCGCTGTCGGTCTCGGCGACAATGCCCTGATAGGATTGGACACCCTCGGCGATGCGCTCGAAGCCGAAATAGGTGACACCCATGTTGATGGCGGAAATGCTGAGCACGATAACGAAACCGAGCATGATCTTGGTTCGAAATCGCAGGTTGGAGAGAAAGCTGACGCTCGTCTTCTGCTTTGCCGGAGTGTTCTTGAACCAGCCCATTCCCAACCCCCAAAAATTCTTTTTGCATGCGAAGCCTGCCGGACAGCCAACCGGCGCAAGGTCCCTCAAGGTAAACAAAATTGAATAACACCCCGTAAATTGCTACCTCACGCAGCAAAAAACGCCCACCAAGCGGGCGTTTCCTGCAAACATCGCGCGCAATTGCCAGGTTTGCACGGGCTTTCAGCACCGCGCGGCGGCAAAGATTAACAAATTATTCCCAGCTCAGCGCGCCGCCGTTCTGGTACTCGATCACGCGGGTCTCGAAGAAGTTCTTCTCCTTCTTCAGGTCCATCGCCTCCGACATCCACGGGAACGGATTGTCCGTCTCGTCAAACACGCGGGTCAGTCCAAGCTGGGCGCAGCGGCGGTTGGCGATGAAGTGCATGTACTGCTCGCACAGCGCAGCGTTCAGGCCGAGGAACCCCCTCGGCATGGTGTCCCGGCTGTAGGCCGCCTCCAGTTCGGCGGCCTCGCGGATCATGCCGCGCACCTCGTCCTGGAACGCGTGGGTCCACAGATGCGGATTTTCCATCTTGATCTGGTTGATGACGTCGATGCCGAAGTTCAGATGAATGGACTCGTCGCGCAGGATGTACTGGTATTGCTCGGCAATACCAACCATCTTGTTGCGCCGGCCGAGCGACAGGATCTGCGCGAAGCCGGTGTAAAACCACATGCCCTCGAAGATCACGTAGAACGCGACCAGATCGCGCAGGAACGCCTGATCCGACTCCGGGGTGCCGGTCTTGAAATCCGGGTTGTCGAGATTCTGCGTATGCTTCAGCGCCCACGCCGCCTTGTCGGTGATCGAGGGCACCTCGCGGTACATGTTGAACAGTTCGCCTTCGTCGAGGCCGAGGCTTTCGACAATGTACTGGAAGGTATGCGTATGCACCGCCTCCTCGAATGCCTGACGCAGCAGATACTGCCGGCACTCCGGATTGGTCAGGTGGCGATAGATCGCCAGCACGATGTTGTTGGCGACGAGGCTTTCCGAGGCCGCGAAAAATCCAAGATTGCGCTTGATGGCGCGGCGCTCGTCATCGGTGAGACCGTCGCGTGATTTCCACAGCGCGATATCGGCCTGCATCGATACTTCGGTCGGCATCCAGTGATTGTTGCAGCCGGCGAGATACTTCTCCCACGCCCATTTGTACTTCAGCGGCAGAAGCTGATTGACGTCGGCGCGGCAGTTGATCATCGCCTTGTCATCGACCGACACACGGCCGCCTTTGCGGTCGATGATGCCGAGACCTGTTTGGTCAGCCACGGCGGGCTGGCCAGCGAGGATCGGCGGAAGCGTATTGATGGCTTTGTTCGGCGAGGTGTCGGACCAGTCGAGCATGGGAAGATTCCTGAAAATCGTGTGGCCTTCACCCTCCCCTTGAGGGGGAGGGTCGCCGACCGGCAGGTCGACGGGGTGGGATGAACACGACGGCACGGGTTCTCACCCCACCCCGCCGCTACGCGTCGACCCTCCCCCTCAAGGGGAGGGTAAGAAGCGCTACTGGCACGCCTCGCAATCGGGATTATCGATCGAACACGCCACCGCGCCCGACAAATCCGGCGCGGTCGATGCCTGCGGCACCACGATGGGCTGGTTGACTGTCATGACCGCGGGCGACGACGATGACGACACCGCATTGAGCTTGCCGTCGGTGCCTTTGAGCGTGGATTTCTCCACATGCGTGGCGCTGCGCGAGCGCAGGTAATAAGTCGTCTTCAGGCCACGCGCCCACGCCAGCCTATACAGTTGATCGAGCTTCTTGCCCGACGGATTGGCGATGTAGAGATTGAGCGACTGCGCCTGATCGATCCACTTCTGCCGCCGCGCCGCGGCCTCGATCAGCCACGCGCTATCGATCTCGAAAGCGGTGGCATAGAGCAGCTTGAGATCGTCCGGCACGCGGTCGATGGAGCCGACACTGCCGTCGAAGTACTTCAGGTCCGACACCATCACCTCGTCCCACAACCCGCGCGCCTTCAAATCGCGGACGAGAAACTCGTTCACCTCGGTGAAGTCGCCGGACATGTTCGATTTGACATAGAGGTTCTGGTAGGCGGGTTCGATCGACTGCGCCACGCCGCAGATGTTGGAGATGGTCGCAGTCGGCGCAATCGCCATGACGTTGGAATTGCGCATGCCGACCGACTGCACCCGCGAACGAAGTGACGTCCAGTCCAGCGTTGCCGACCAGTCCACGTCCAGACCGCCACGCGCGTCGGCTAGGATCTCGATGGAGTCGATCGGCAGGATGCCCCTGCTCCACAGCGATCCCTTGAACGAGGGATACTGCCCGCGCTCCGCCGCAAGATCGACCGACGCCGAGATGGCGTGATACGAAATCGCTTCCATGCTGGTGTCGGCAAACGCGACAGCGGCGTCCGAGGCAACCGGAATCCGCAGCGCATGCAGCGCATCCTGAAAACCCATCAGGCCGAGGCCGACCGGGCGATGTTGCAGGTTGGAGCGCCGCGCTTCGGGGATGGTGTAGAAATTGATGTCGATCACGTTGTCCAGCATCCGCATCGCGGTGGAGATGGTCCGTTGCAGCCGCGCATGATCGATGCCGCCCTCGCCCACATGGTTGAGCAGGTTGACCGAGCCGAGATTGCACACCGCAACCTCGTCATCCGACGTGTTCAGCGTGATCTCGGTGCAGAGGTTGGACGAGTGGATCACGCCGACATGCTGCTGCGGCGAACGAAGATTGCACGGGTCCTTGAAGGTGATCCAGGGATGTCCTGTCTCGAACAGCATGGTCAGCATGCGCCGCCACAGATCGGTGGCGCGCAGCTTCTTGAACACGCGCATCTCGCCGCGCGCGGCCTTGTCCTCGTAGAAAGCATAACGCTCAGCAAACGCCTTGCCGTAAAGGTCGTGCAGGTCCGGCGTCTCATCCGGCGAGAACAGCGTCCACTCGCCATCGGCCTCGACGCGTTGCATGAACAGATCCGGCACCCAGTTCGCGGTGTTCATGTCGTGGGTGCGGCGGCGGTCGTCGCCGGTGTTCTTGCGCAGATCGAGAAATTCCTCGATATCGACATGCCAGGTCTCGAGGTAAGCGCAGACCGCGCCCTTGCGCTTGCCGCCCTGATTGACCGCGATCGCGGTATCGTTGGCAACCTTCAGGAACGGCACCACGCCTTGGCTTTCGCCGTTGGTGCCCTTGATGTGCGCGCCGAGGCCGCGCACGCGGGTCCAGTCGTTGCCGAGGCCGCCGGAATACTTCGCCAGCAGCGCATTGTCTTTTACCGACTTGAAGATGCCGTCGAGATCGTCGGCCACCGTGGTCAGGAAGCAGGACGAGAGCTGCGGCCGCAGCGTGCCTGAGTTGAACAGCGTCGGGGTCGAGGCCATGAAGTCGAACGACGACAGCAGGTTGTAGAATTCGATGGCGCGCGCCTCGCGGTCGATCTCACGGATCGCAAGGCCCATCGCCACGCGCATGAAAAACGCCTGCGGCAGTTCGATGCGGTTGCCGTTCTCGTGCAGGAAATATCGGTCGTACAGTGTCTGCAAGCCGAGGAACTGAAACGACAGATCGCGCTCCGGCTTCAGCGCCGCCGCGATCCGCGTCAGGTCATAGCGCGCCAGTTCAGGGTCCAGCAGTTCAGCCGCGATCCCCTTCTTGACATAGACCGGGAAGTAATCCGCATAGCGCGCCGTCATATCCGCCTGCGTAGCGCTGATCTGCGCGGAATGAACGAACGACAGCACTTCGGTGCGCAGCTTGTCGAGCAAGAGACGCGCGCTGACATAGGCGTAGTTCGGCTCCTGCTCCACCAGCGTGCGCGCGGCCATGATGCCCGCGAGCGCAAGCTCGTCCTGGCTGATGCCGTCGTAGAGATTGCGGCGTGTCTCGGCGAGAACCGGCGCGGCATCGGCACCGTCGAGACTGGCGCAGGCTTCCTGAATGATCAGGGTCAGACGCTCGACATCGAGCGGCACGCGCGCGCCGTCGCCCAGCGTGACATGCAGCAGCGGCTCGGACGATGTCTTGACCGGCCTAGCGGCGGCCTCTTCGGCACGCTGACGCGCGCGCTCTTCGCGATAGAGCACATAGGCGCGGGCGACCTTGTGGTGCTCGCTGCGCATCAGCGCGAGTTCGACCTGATCCTGCACATCCTCGATATGGAAGGTGCGGCCCTCGCCGATCCTGCGGGTCAGCGCGTTCACCACCTCATTCGTCAGTTGCTCGATCACGCCGTGAATGCGGCGCGACGCCGCCGCGGTGTGTCCCTCGACGGCGAGGAACGCCTTGGTCATCGCGATCGAAATCTTGCTTGCGTCGAACGGCGACACCGTGCCGTTGCGGCGGATCACCTGTAACGGCGGTGTGGCGGCAGGGACGGCCAGCGACTCGGAACGCAACTGAATGAAAGGAGCGGACTTGGCGGCTTCGCGTTCGATCGAGAGTGACATCGGCAGACCCCGTGCATGTTGCAATTTTCTGGGGGCTGGGGCCGAAAGGCGCGTCGTCGCGGCGCGCGAACGCACCGAAGCACGCGACCGCCGGACACCCCGCCCGTGGACGTTCTTTTGGTGTCGCGGCAGGTCTCCTGACTCGCAGGTCGCGGCTGAATCCGGTCTTCCCGATGCGAGAACGCACCAGTGACATCGGTCGGATTCAACTCACTGCTTACAGTTGCGGGGGCAGCGCCGGATTTGCAGCATCGGAGTGCAGCTCACCGGCTTCCCATTTTCACCACTAGGCCTTGCGGCTTTGCGGAACCTCGACATCTACATCCTGTGTATTTGGGACAGGAAGTCAACATCGTGAACCTGTGAATAACCGGGACGACTCCTGCAACAGCGCAAAATGCGCTGAAAAACCGCCCAAAGTTTTTTTTGGTGGCATGAGCAAAAGGCGTTCGAGAGTCCTGCCGCGGATCGCGCTATCCAGAATCAGTTTCCATGATTCTCGCCGAACATTTGCCCACTCACATCGCGCACGCGTCCGGCGCTGCCGCAGTGGGAAGCTTTCCATTTGACCCGGCGCGAGCCACGTCAAGGATGAAACACAGATGCCGCGCGCGTAAACATAGTTCTCGGCGGAAGTGTCGTCATCGAGACAGCGTCGCTTCTCCCTCTCCCCGCATGCGGGGAGAGGTGAATATCAGCGCGCCCCGGAATGACGGCCCCTTACTTCTTCTTCCCGTCCGCGGCGAACTGCTTGAGGAAGGCGGTGAGATCCTTGATCTCGTCTTCCTTCTTGATGCCGGCGAACGCCATCTTGGTGCCGGGGATCTTGGCCTTCGGGTCCTTGATGTATTCGGCAAACACCGCCTCGTCCCAGGTGATGCCGGAATTCTTGTTGGCGTCGGAATAGCTGTAGCCCGCGACGCTTCCGGAGTGGCGGCCGAACAGTCCGTTCAGCGCGGGGCCGACACCGTTCTTGGCGGTCTCGCCGACCTGATGACAGGCGCGGCACTTGTTGAAGGACTTCTCGCCCGCGGCGGCGTCCTGAGCGTTGGCGGTGCCGGCGAAACTGACGGCGGCAAGAGCGAAGGCAGCGGCGAGCGAACGAGCAATCATATGTTTTGACCTTTGAAGCGGGCAGGAAGGCTGGCTGATGGAGTGAGAGAGCGCGAGGCGGGAAACGTCACCGGAACCCGCCACGACGCGGCGGGTTCCGTCAACGGTGAACAAGTGTCAGGCAAACATATCGGCTGTAATTCCGGCGTACCAGCCCATGTTTTCCGCCTGCGTCTGCTTGCGCAGCCCGGCATCCTCGCCGGTCTTCGAGACGAAGGTGGATGACGCCGTGATCTTGCCGTCCTTGGGCTCGTAAGCGCCGCCGACCTTCACGCAGTCGTCGGTGTCGATCAGGCTCCAGCAGGTATTGGTGTAGCGCGCCGGGAACGTGCGCGCCGAAGCCAGCTCGCCCCGGATCATCATGGCGGCGACCTTGGCCTGACTGTTGGCGGAGAACGCGGACTTCGGCATGTCGCCGGCGATGGAGGCATCGCCGAGGATATAGATATTGGCATCAACCGACGACTTCATGTTGGTGGGGTCGATGGCGCAGTAGCCGGTCGTGTTGGCGAGGCCGGCATCCCGCGCGATCGCACCGGCCATCTGCGCGGGAATGACGTTGACCAGCGCCGCATTCTTGTAGGTCTCGAATCCCGTCACCACGGTGTTGGTCTTCGGATCGACCGACTTGACCCCGTCATGAACCTTGGGGCCGAGCCATTCGACCATGCCCTTGTAGTGCTTTTCCCAGCCCTCCTGAAACAGCGCCTGCTTGGAGAAGCTGTCCTTCGGATCGATCACGATGATCTTGGAGCGATCCTTGCGCGCTTTCTTCAGAGCATGCGCCATCATCGAGACGCGCTCATAGGGTCCGGGCGGGCAGCGGTAGGGGTTGGGCGGCGCGATCATCACGATGACGCCGCCGTCAGGCACGGCATCGAGCCGTTTCTTCAAAAGCAGCGTCTGCGCGCCCGGCTTCCAGGCGTGCGGCATCTTTTCTTCCGCGGCCTGCGACCAGCCCGGAACGGAATCGTATTTCAGGTCGATGCCCGGTGAGACCACGAGGCGGTCGTAAGGCAGCTTCTTGCCGCCCGCGAGAACGACTTCCTTCTTGTCGCGGTCAATCTTTGCGGCGCGGTCTGCAACGACGGTGACGCCGTGCTTCTTCAGCGCGCCGTAGCCATGGGTGATGGACGGATAGTCCCTCACACCGCCGAGATAGAGGTTGCTGTGGAAGCAGGTCTGGTATTTCGCATTGGGTTCAATCAGCGTGACGGCAATCGCGCCGCCGCTGTCCTTGGCGATGTATTTCGCCGCGGTGACGCCGCCCGCGCCGCCGCCGATCACCACCACGCGCGGCTTGCCCTGCCCGAGTACAGCGGGCGCACCGAACATCATGATCCCCGCGAACGATGCCGATCCCGAAATCAACTGCCGACGACTGATGCTCATGGTATCCTCCAATATGTCTTATGAAAAATCCAATGCAGCAGGCCAGCCGGGTCAGCCGACCTTCAGATACGCGAAGCCTTTCGATTGCAGCGCCGCCACCGTGGCGACACCGGACGGGACGAAGCCGATGAACGGCGCATCCTTCACCTTGGCCTTGTCCAGCTTCAGCCGCTGGAAGGTGATCTCGCACAGGAGAACCTTGAGGCCGTTCTTGGCGAGCGCGGTGACGCGCTCGAACAGCGCCGGATCGATGGTCTCGTCCTTCCAGGGCGTTCCTTCCAGCGTAGAGAGGAAATATTTCACCGAAACGCTGTGCGCGACGATCACCAGTTGCAGGCCGAACGGGTCGGCGCCGTAAGCCGAATAGTGATTGGAGATGTTGTTGAGCGTCTGGGCGAAGCGCGCGTTGTCGCCATAGTCGCAATGATAGAGGCAGGCAACGTCGCCTTCCTTCTTCAAATCGGCCATGGACAGGTCTTTCGGCGCGGCATGCGCCGTTGCCGCTGCCAGACCACCCGCGGCGGCTCCGATAATAAGACTGCGCCGCGTTGCCGAGCCATTCTGGTCTGTCATGACAGCCTCCGATATTGAAACCGCTATTTCTGCGTACTGAAATAAGCCGCCAGGGCCGCGATGTCATCAGCTCCGAGACGCCCCGCGACGGTTTGCATCACCGGGTTGTCGCGTTGTTTCTGCTTGTAGGCATTCATCACCGCGATGAACTGGTCTTCCGGCCATCCGTGGATCTTCGGAATGCCCTGCGCGTTCTGCCCCGACGTGCGATGACAGGTCATGCACTCCGACGACAGATATTGCCCAAGTTCGCGGTCACCGGCAGCAGCATTTTCCAGCGCAAGACCCGCCGTCAGAACGAAAAGCAACGCTTTCGCCGGCCGCCGCCCCATCAATCGACCTTCGGTCCGGCCTTGCTGTCAGGCGTCACATCGATTGAAATCGCCCGGCCGATCACCTTCGGTGCGCTGCGGCAATCCTTCATGCACGGGTCCTTCTTCCAGAACTGCTTTTCGGCGGTCTCGCGGTCGTCGTCGTAGAAGGCGGACGCATTCGGCATCTTGATGGACGTAAAGTTCTTGTCGTTCAATTCGAAGTTTTCGTCCTTTACGATATCATTCATGCTCAGAAGATACGCCGTCAGAGCATAAATATCATCGTCGGACAGTGACCGCGCATTTCCATAAGGCATCGCGCGCTTGATGTAATCGAATGCGGTCGACAGGTCCGGCCAGAACGAGCCGACGGTCTTGTCGGGACGGTCCGCCTTCAGCGTTCCGGTGCCCCCGGCAAGCACCGGCCAGCGGCCCGCGCCTTCACCGAATTCGCCATGGCAGGACGCGCATTGCGCCTGAAACAGTGCGTCTCCCTGCTTCACCGTGCCCTTGCCCGGCGGAAGGCCCTTGCCGTCCGGCCGCACATCGGTGTCCCATGCCTTGATCTCCTCCGGCAGCGCCGGGCGTCCAAGTCCGAGCTTGGATAAGGTCTTGGTGGCCGCCTGTGCGGCAATTTGCTGCGCTTCGATTGGCGAGTTCGCAACTGCGAGCGCCGCGCCACACAGCAAAGCGAATGCGGCGAGCTTAGCCAATCTCGACATTTTCAGTCTCCCCGCTCGCGCGCACCAGCCAGGTCTGAATGCCGTTGTTGTGGTAGATCGAGTTGACGCCGCGCACCTTGCGCAGTTCGTCCTTGGCCGGCTGAACGTAGCCGGTGGAATCCATCGCGCGGGACTGGATCATCAGCTCCTGCCCGTTCCAGTCGAAGTCGACATAGAAACGCGTCAGCGACTTGTCGAATACCGGCCCGTCGATCCGCGCGGTCTGCCAGTTACGGCCGCCATCCATGGTGACATCGACGCGCTTGATGGTGCCGCGCCCGGACCATGCGAGCCCGCTCAGCACATTGCGGCCCTTATGCTTCAGCGGCGCCTGCGGCGATGGGTTGGTCACCACCGACTTCGCATCCATGACAAAAGTGTGCTTGCGGGAGCGGCCGTCGGCGAGCAGGTCGGTGTATTTCGACGTCTCCTCGCGGGTCTGCCACGGCTGATCGCCGGCCTCGATGCGACGAATCCATTTCACCCAGAGATTGCCTTCCCAGCCGGGAATGACCGCGCGCAGCGGATAACCCTGTTCGGGCCGCAGCGCCTCGCCGTTCATCGCGAACGCGAGCATGCAATCGTGCAGCGCCTTCTCGACCGGCAGCGAGCGGTTCATGCCGGCGGCGTCAGCTCCCTCCAGCATCAGCCATTTTGCATTCGGCTTGAGGCCGGCTTCATCCAACAGGGTCTTCAGCGACACGCCGGTGTACATGAGGTTATGCACCATGCCGTGGGTGAACTGGCAGCCATTGAGCTGCGCGCCGCGCCACTCCATGCCGGAATTCGCCGCGCATTCGAGGAAGTAGACCTTGTTCACGCGCGGCATGCGCCTGATGTCGTCCATCGTGAACACCAAGGGCCTGTCCACGAGACCGTTGATCATCAGGCGGTGATCGGCAGGATTGATCTCCGCGATGCCGGAGTGATGCCGCTCGAAGCACAGCCCCGACGGCGTGATGATGCCGTCGAGGTCGTGCAGCGGCGTGAAGTTGACGGATGACTCGGGCGACGCGGTGAGCCACGACACATCGCGGCGGATCACGTTCTTCTCGAACTTCGAGGGCATGCCGTAAGGAGTCTTCTGTACGCCGTCGCCGAGATAGCGATTCCAGTCCTGCACGCCGGTAATCAGCGGATCGGGTTTGGCTCCTTCCGCCATCGCGGGCATCGCGCCGAGTGCGGCGCCGGCGCCCGCGAGACCCGCGGCGCCAAGGAATTTGCGGCGGTTGAGAATATCCGCAGATGATTTGTCACTCATGCGGCATCCTTTCTATTTATCTCGATACGTGAATGTGTTGACCACGGCGATGCATGGAAATGCCCTGCGTCAGACGCCTGAGACTTTGACGGCGGTGTTCGGCTCGACCTTCACAGTGCCGCGCTTCGATACGTGCGCCGACACGACATCCCAGATCGGCGGGCCCTGCGTGCCTTCGTTGACGCTGGCCCAGCCCGCAACGCTGTAGCTCTTCGCCGCCTCGATCGGCTTGCCGGATTTCAGATGCGTCAGACCGGAAATGCGCGAGCCCATCGGCTTCGACACATCGATCGAATAACCCATGCCGCCGATGCGGACCATGTCGCCGCCGCCCTGGAAATAAGGATCGGGATGGAAGATGTTGTCGGCGACGTCCTCGAGGATTTCCTTGAGCTGCGCGCCGGTCATCTGGTTGCGATAGCAGTTCGGATAGGTGATCGCGGTGGCGTTGGTGACGTCTTCCCAAGTGATCGGGCTGTCCGGCAGCAGTGTGCCGCCCCAGCGGAAGCCCGGCGACAGCGCGATCTCGGCGTCGCGCTCCGACAGCATCGCGTCGCAGATCAGATCGTCGAAGGTGCCGTTGAAATTGCCGCGGCGATACAGCAGCGAGTCCGTCTTGCCGACGACGCGCGCCAGATCCTTCGCGAACGGCGCCCTCACCTTCTCGACCAGCGCGGTCATCGTGCTATCCGGTTTGATCGCGTCGGTGAACACCGGCATCAGCTTGAAGCGGATGCGGGCGGCCTTCTTGTCCTTCACTTCGATATCGAGGCGCGAGACGAACTTGCCGTGCGAGCCGGTCGCGACCAGCACCGTGTCGCCGACGCGCACGAGGCCCGGCATCGCGTCATGGGTATGCGCGGTCAGGATCACATCGAGACCCTTCACCCGGCCCGCGAGCTTGCGGTCGACATCGAAACCATTGTGCGAAAGCAGCACGACGATCTGTGCGCCATCGGCACGCGCCTCGTCGACCTGCTTCTGCATGTCTTCTTCGCGGATGCCGAATTCCCATTTCGGGAACATCCAGCGCGGATTGGCCACCGCCGTGCGCGGCAACGCCTGTCCGATCACGGCGATCCTGGCACCGCCGCGCTCGAACATCTTGCGCGGCTCGAACACCGGCTCCTGCCATTCGTTATCGCGGATGTTCTGCGCCAGGAATGCGAACGGCGCTTTCTCAGTGATTTCCTTGACGCGCTCAGCACCATAGGTGAATTCCCAGTGGCCGACCATGGCATCGACCTTCAGCGCCGACATGACATCCACCATGTCCTGCGCCCTGGTCTGGAGCGAACTCCAGCTTCCCTGCCAGGTGTCGCCGCCATCCAGCAGCAACACCTTGTCCTCGCCACGCTCGGCGCGCACCGCGCCGATCAGCGCCGCGACGCGGTCCATGCCGCCCATGCGGCCGTAGTTGCGCGCCAATGAGACGAAATCGTCCGCCGTCAGCGCATAGGCATCCGCCGATCCGGCAGCGATATTGAAGTACTTCCGGAATTCCGCGTCGGTCAGATGCGGGGGCAGACCCTTATCCGCGCCAACGCCAAGATTGACCGACGGCTCGCGGAAATACAGCGGCATCAACTGCGCATGATTGTCGGCGACATAGAGGATCGTCACCGTGCCGAGCGGATCGAACTTCGTGATGTCGGCCTGCGTCAGCTTCTGCTGCGCCGCCACGCGTCCGAGCGAACCCAGTCCGCTCCCGATCGTCAGCGCAGACGCAGCCGCGCTCGCTTGCAGGAATTCCCGCCTCGATATCATCGGACCACCTTTGTCCCCTCGGTTGAGGGAAACGATTTTCAGAAAGCTTGCCTTCGCACGGACCAGGCCGCGTGAAAAAAAATCAGCCGACCGTCAGCTTGTTCTTGGCGGTGTATTCCGAACCGTCGTCATCCTTCCAGGTGAAGGTGAACTCGCCGGTCTCGGCGGCCTTGTAGAAGAACGACTGATACGGATTGGCCGAGATCGCCGGATTCCAGTCGGCTTCGAACACCGGCTTGCCGTTGAAGGTCGCCGTGAACTTGTTGATGATCTTGCGCGGCACGACCTTGCCGGACGAATCCTTGCGCTGGCCCGATTCCATTTCGTGCGAAATGAGCGTCTTGATTTCGATCAGTTCGCCGGCCTTCGCGGTGGCAGGAACACGAACGCGCGGGGTGGGTGCATTGGCCATTGGAAAATTCCTCGCCTGAATATTTTCTTGTTGAACGCCGTCCGATCAGCCGCCGCAGCCGCCGATGGTGACCTTCACATTGGCTTTCGTCATGTAGAGGCTGCCGTTCGACATTTCCGCGACGCAGACGATGTTCTGCGTTTGCGCCAGACGCATGCGCGTCGATGCGGAGGCCTTGCCGCAGGCCGGCGTGAACCTGTAGCTCACGACGCCGGGCAGCGGATTGCCGTCGGCGAACACATGAACCGCCTTCACGTAATCCTTGTCGGTCATCGGGCTTTCGACCTCGACATTGACCGGGACCACAAGGCCGTTCTCGGCGATCTCGGGCACGTCAAGCTTGATCTTGCCGCTGTCCATTTTCTTGTCGCCGTAAAGTTTCTTGATCTCGGCCGCGACGGCGCCCTCGTCGGCGAACGACATCTTCGGCGCGAGGATTGCCGCGAGCCCCGCGATCGCCGCAAGTGTCAGCGTCTCGCGGCGGGTTGTTTCAACGGACTTCAAATTCATCGAATGATTCCTCCAGCGGGAGTCTTTTGCATCCCTTGACGATAGTATCGCTTGACGATGCCAAGTGTGATCTATCATGATCCGAGACACATCATTATATTGTTTTTCTTGAATGTAAAGATGTACCAAGTATTCGTGTGGTAGTTCGCATCTGCGAAATAAAACGAACTTCGGATTCACGACGCCTGCTAATCCACACTTGGCTAATCCACACCTGGCTAATCCGGGAAGCCGAAAGGGCCGCACAGACGGCCTGACGGAGGGAGGACAAAGAATGAGACAGACCATCATCCGGTCGGCGGTCGCTGTTGCCGTCATGTTCGTAACGACGAGTGCCGTTCGCGCACAGGACGCGAGCGAAAAGGAAATCGAGCGCTACCGCGCGATGATTTCCGATCCGATGTCCAACCCCGGTTTTCTCGCGGTGGATCGTGGCGAGGTGCTCTGGAAGCAGAAGCGCGGCACCAAGGATGTCTCGCTTGAGACCTGCGATCTCGGCCTCGGCGCCGGCAAGCTGGAAGGCGCTTTCGCCAGGCTGCCGCGTTACTTCAAGGAGTCCGACAAGGTCATGGACCTCGAGCAGCGCCTGTTGTGGTGCATGACGAACATCCAGGGCCTCGACACCAAGGACGTGATCGCCCGCCGATTCTCCGGCCCCGGTAAAGCGTCCGACATGGAAGACCTCGTCGCCTTCATCGCCAACAAGTCGAGCGGCATGAAGATCGACATTCCGCTCAGCCATCCGAAAGAGCAGGAAATGGCCGCGGTCGGCGAAGCGCTGTTCTATCGGCGCGGCGGCGTGAACGATTTCTCCTGCGCCACCTGCCACGCCGAGGAAGGCAAGCGCATCCGGCTGCAAGGCCTGCCCGACCTGTCGAAGCCCGGCAAGCTGCCGCAGGAAACCATGGGCGGATGGCCGACTTATCGCGTGTCGCAGGGCGCGCTGCGCACCATGCAGCATCGCCTGTGGGACTGTTACCGGCAGCAGCGCTGGCCGGTGCCTGAATATGCCTCCGACTCGCTCACCGCGCTGACCGTGTTCCTGCAAAAGCAGGCCGTGGGCGGTGAAATCAACGTCCCGTCGATCAAGCGTTGAGAGAGGAGCGCATCATGACATCATCTTTGAAAATCGCAGCACTGGCTCTCACCGCAGGCATCTTCACCGCCTTTCCCTTCGCGGCGTCCGCGCAGACCGCGCCGAAGGCCGTGGACCCAGCGATTGTCGATGCCTATGTGAAATCGACCTTCGGCAAGGCGCCGCCGGAATGGCAGGAGCGGATCGTTCCTGACGAAACGCTGAAGACCTGCAACGCGTATCACAACAACGTGCCGCCGAAAGAAGCCGAAGCGATCACCAAACGCGAGTTGGCGAAAGTCGTCTATCCGGCCGACGGAAAGTTCCTTGGCGACTGGAAGGAAGGCAAGAAGACCGCCAACAACGGCCGCGGCGGACAGTTCTCCGACAAGCCCGACACGGTCTCGGGCGGAAACTGCTACGCTTGCCATCAGCTGGAAAAAGCGGAAGTCTCCTTCGGCACGCTGGGGCCGAGCCTGACCAACTACGGCAAGGACCGCAAATACGCGCCGGACGAGATCAAGAACGCCTTCACGAAGATCTACGATTCGCAGGCCGTGTTCGCATGCTCCAACATGCCGCGCTTCGGCGCGAACAAGGTGCTCAGCGAGCAGCAGATCAAGGATCTCGTGGCGCTGCTGTTCGATCCGGAATCGCCGGTCAACAAGTAAGCCGGTTGCAAGCAAGGTGGAGATAACGGGATGAAGGTGCAAGCCCTGCTGGCGATCACGGCTGTCTGCGCCATCGCCTCGGCTCCGGCGCGCGCACAGGATGCGACCGTCGCGTACAAATCGCTCAGCCCCGAAATCGCGCTGGACGCGGCCAGGGCCGCGCTCAATGATTGCCGCAAGCGCGGCTATCAGGTCGCGGTCGCCGTGGTCGATCGTTCCGGCACGCCGCAGGTGATGCTGCGCGATCGTTTCGCGGGCGCGCACACGCCGCCCACCGCGACCGGCAAGGCCTGGACCGCGGTGAGCTTCAAGAGCAGCACCAATGACCTTGTCACGGCCACGCAGGCACCTGCGATGCAGGGCCTGCGCCAGCTTCCCAATGTGGTTCTGATCGGCGGCGGTGTCGTGATCGAAGCCGGCGGTTCAATGCTTGGCGGCATCGGCGTGTCCGGCGCGCCGGGCGGCGACGCGGACGAAGCCTGCGCCAAGGCCGGCATCGCGGCGATCAGCGACAAGCTGGATTTTTAAGAGCGCGGCAGCGCTCGCCCGACACCAGACGCAGTCCTGGCCGTTGATGGAGCAACCCGACTTCTCCACCCGTCATTCCGGGATGCGCCACTTGGCGCAGGCCCGGAATCCATCATGCAAGAATCTGGCTGGCGTCCGTGGATTCCGGGCTCGCGCGACGACGCGCGCCCCGGAATGACGGTGGGAAATATCGAGCGCTTCAACACACGCGATGTCGTCCCCGCGCAGGCGGGGACCCATACTCCCTGAATCATCGGTGTGAAGGGATGCCGGAGCGATCTTCTCACCATTATCGCAACATTCGATGATTATGGGTCCCCGCCTGCGCGGGGACGACGTAGAGAGATCGCGCGACGCTCCAACACTCACAATTGTCATCACCGGGCTTGACCCGGTGATCCATGTCTTGCTTGGGGATGTCGAGATAAATCGTGGATGGCCGGGTCAAGCCCGGCCATGACGATCTGCGAGCGGGGCACGACGCTCGTTGAACATTGACTGCAGTGAAGAAAACCTCACACCTGCCGCTTGAGCCATTCCGGAAATGGCGCGGACTCGTAACCCTTCTCGCGCACGTAGCGGAACATCGCGAGAAATTCGGTCGGCTCCAGCAGCCCCGGCATGCGGGCGACTTCCCGTGCCTGGCCGTTCAGCGCGGCAAGCCCGTCAGCCTTTTCGGGGAAGAACTGGATCGTCGGCGTGAAGCGGATGCCATAGGCTTCGCCGAAGGCCTTCTCGCCGCGCTTGCGTCCGTCGAAGTCGGTGACCTCGCGTGCGCCGATATGGTTGAGATGAAGGATCTCGAAATTGTCGCGGATGTAGCCCTCGATCTTCGGGTCCTGCATATGCACCTCGTGCATCCGCTTGCAGGCCGGACAGCCCTTGAGGCCCCACATGATCGCGAAGCGCTTGCCCTTCGCGGTCGCGCCGGCAAGATCCTCGGACACATCGAGGAAGCTGTCGAGATACCAGTCCATGTGGTAGATGCCATCATCGCTGAGCATCGCTTTCGCAAGCGAAGGCGCGGCACGCAGGCTCAGGGCACCTGCGCCGAGCGCGGCCAAGGCATGCCGCCGGGTCAGACGGTTTTTGTTGCTGGGCAAGAGAACCTCCCTCTGTCGCGTCAACCGATCGATCCAAACGCCGGAAATGTTTCCAGCAGCCAACCGGCGATACGCGGCATGCTGCCAGTCAAAAACAGCACTCCGGTCAGCACAAGAGCGCCGCCGATCACCTTTTCGACAGTGCCCATGTGGCCGCGCAGCCGCGCCATCATCCGCATGAAAGGACCGGAGAACAGCGACGCCAGCATGAACGGAATGCCTATCCCGAGCGCATAGGCCCCGAGCAGCAACGCGCCGTGCGCCGCCGATCCCTCAATCCCCGCGACCACGAGAATCGCGGCCAGCACCGGCCCGACGCAGGGCGTCCAGCCGAACGCGAAAGCGAGACCGACCACATAGGCGCCGACAAATCCAGCCGGCTTTGCCACGGTCTGAAAGCGCGCTTCGCGAAACAGCAGACCGATCCGAAACAGCCCGAGGAAATGCAGACCGAGGATAATGATGATGACGCCCGCGACGATGGCGAGCGTGTCGAAATACGCGGTGATGGCCTTGCCGAGCGCCGAGGCCGACGCGCCGAGCGCAACGAAGACCGTGGCGAAGCCGAGTACGAAGGCGAAGGACAGCGCCACCACGCGCCAGTCCGGCCGCCAGCCGCGCTCTTTATCCTCCTGCGTCAGGTCATCGAGGCTGATGCCCGCCAGAAAACACAGATACGGCAACACCAATGGTAAAATACAGGGTGAGAGGAACGACAGCACCCCCGCCCCCAGCGCCCCCACGAAAGAAAGAGAAGAAACCACGGATTTCCCGGCTCTGGCAGATACATGCGAATTCGTGTATATGTATCACATGATTGCAGGATTGCGCGCAAGAACCTCGGGTATGGCAGCTATCGCATTTGCGGCGAGCGGGCTTTGGCCCGCTTTGGCGGGTGCGTCCGAGCTTGTGATGTTCGAGCAGGCCGGGTGCGTCTATTGCCAGCGATGGGAGCGCGACGTCGGCGCGCTGTATGAGCGAACCGATGAGGCCAGGGCGCTTCCGCTGCGGCGCGTCGATATCCAGAACCAGAAAATGAGCGGCGTCGCCCTCGCTTCCCCGGTCCGCTTCACGCCGACTTTCGTGATCGTGGACAACGGCCGCGAGGTCGGGCGCATCACTGGCTACAGCAACGACGATGCCTTCTGGGGATTGCTCGACTCACTCGCGGCGAAGCTGCGGACCGCGGCGCGCGAACCGAACCGAATCTGATCCACCGTTTGAAAGCCATGCCTATGACATCGATACTTTCATCCGAACTGGAAACCGAGCTTCGCGACGGCGCGGAGTATTCACCCGAACTCGACCAGTTGATGCGCAAGGCGCGCAAGGCCAGCAACTTCCTCAAGGCGCTGTCGCACGAGAACCGGCTGCTACTGCTCTGCCTGCTGGCCGAACGCGAACGGTCGGTCACCGAGCTTGAAAATATTCTCTCGCTGCGGCAGTCGGCGGTCTCGCAGCAGCTCGCGCGGCTGCGTTACGACGGCATGGTCGATACACGCCGCGACGGCAAGACCATCTACTACAGCCTCGCCAATGACGATGTCCGCCGCGTGATCTCGGTGGTGTACGATATTTTCTGCGCGCCGGTGTAGGCCGCGGACAAGAAATAAACCTGCCGCAACGGCAGGCGGACGCGACACGGCCCGCAAGGCCCTTACGTCGCGCCGGTCCGGGAGAGACGCCATGCAGAACATGTCTGCCTGGATGCAACCACTCGGCGGCTTCGCCATCGGCGCGGCTGCGGGTTTTGCCGTGCGCCATGCGCGGCTATGCACCTTCGGCGCCATCGAGGATGCGCTGATGGGCGGCGACAGCCGCCGGCTGCGCGTGTTCGGGCTGGCGCTCGGCATCGCCATTCTCGGAACGCAGGCGCTTGTTATCGGCGGCATTCTCGATCCGGCGCTCGTGACCTACACACCAACGGCCTTGCCACTGATTGCGATCGCCATCGGCAGTGTGATGTTCGGCATCGGCATGGCGATGGTCGGCACCTGCGGCTTCGGCTCGCTGGTACGGCTCGGCACCGGCGATCTGCGCAGCCTCGTGGTCGTTCTCGTATTGGGCGGCGCGGCCTATGCGACGCTACGCGGAATATTCGCAACCTACCGGATCGAGTTTCTGGAATCCCTGTCGCTGCCAATGCCAGAGGGTACGCGCGCCGACATCGCGTCGTTGTCGTCCCAGCTTGTCGGCATCGATACGCGCGTTATCTTCGCAACCATCGCAGGAGCCGGATTGTGCTGGCTCGCATTGCGAGATCCGAGGCTGCGCCGTGCGCCGCGTCTTTTGTCCGCAGGAATCGCGCTCGGCGTCTTGATCGTCGCCGGATGGATCGTCACGGTGTTGGTCGTGGATGAGTTCGCAGGCCCGGCGCGGCCGCAAAGCCTGACGTTCGTGTCCACCGTCGGCAAGGCGCTGTACGCGGGCCTGCTGAGCGCCACGAATTTCGCCGACTTCGGTGTTGCCAGCGTGTTCGGCGTTATCGCCGGTTCGTGGCTTGCGGCGTGGCGCGCAGCCGAATTGCGCTGGGAAGCCTTCGACGACGATCACGAGATGCGGCGGCATCTCGGCGGCGGCGTATTGATGGGAATGGGCGGGATTCTTGCCGGCGGCTGCACCATCGGTCAGGGCCTGACCGCGGGATCAATGCTGGCGCTGTCAGCGCCGCTCGCGATCGGCGGCATGATTGTGGGCGCGCGGCTCGGTATCGCCATTCTGGTCGATGGCTCGCCGCGCGACATCATTCAGCGCCGCTGGGCGAGCCTGCTCGGCAAAGGCGACCCTGCGGAATAAAGATCAGGGACGAATGACGGTATAACCGCCTTCGCTCAGGGCCAGCAGTTGCCCGACGCCAACCTGTACTTCAATGGCTTGCGGATTGATTTTCGGCCGCTGTCCGGTCTCATGTTCGATGGTGTCGAGGGTGTTGCCGCAGACATCGAAACGAATGCCCTGCGTGACCAGACTGTCCACCAGTTGCCGGTTTTCGCTGGCGTCGCGCAGCAAATCGATGCCGGGACCGAACGTCACCACTTCGATCGCGATCTTGTCCTGCCCGTAGGCTTTCTGGAGATTACTGGCGACGCTCAGCACCAGCCGCTGCTTTTTCGGATCGGCATCGGACAGTTGCAACGCAATGAAGTGTTCCGCGAACGGCTTGTCCTCGGGAGGCTTGGCCTTTGTCTGCGCCCCGGCTGGACGCGAGATGGCTGATGCCAACACGGTACATGCTACGGAGTAGATGAGTTTGCGGCGATTCATGGGTGACTTGCCTCTTCCGGCCGACAACGCGGCGGAGGATGCCGGAGCACCATCAGGACGACAAGGGCTTGCCGCAAACGTTCCGGTGAACGCCGCTATCGTCAGCGCGTTGCAAGAGCCGGAATAACGACCGCGCCGCGAATGCCGAGCGCAGCGCCCGACAGGATTCCGGCAACCGCGATGAACGACGGCATGCCCAGCGTCGACAAGCCGGTCAGGCCCTGGCCAATCGAACAGCCGTAAGCCATCGCGCCGCCGATGCCCATCAATGCCGCGCCGGAAATCGAACGCACCATGTGGCTCGGAGAGGTATAGCCTTCAAGCTTGAAGCGACCGGTCAGAACTGCCGTCAGGACGCTGCCGGAGAGTACGCCAGCCACCAGCGCGACGCCGAAGTTCAGCGTCAGGCCGGTCGACAGCATCGTGTACTGCAACGTATCGGCAATCGGCGAGACGAACGAAAGCGACGTCACCGGGATCGGGTTAAAATCGTCGGCACCGAGCCAGCCGGTGGCAAGCCAGCCGGCGGTGACCAGAAGGCCGACCGCAAGACCGGCCACGATCTGGCCATAGGCACGGCGGAACTGACCGTCGGAGAATGCGAAGATCAGCAGCCCACCGCTCGCAATCAGCGTCACGGCGATACGGGCCACAAACTCGTCGATGCCCGCGGAGGCGAGCAGCGCCGGCGCGGAGACGGCAGCGGGCGTGGTCTGCGTGGCCTGAAGAAAGGCGAGACGTGCAGGCGCGATCAATCCCTTCAGGGTCATCTGCGCGGCGATGCCGATGATGGCGATCACGACCAGCGAACGGAGGTTGCCCTTGCCCAGCAGAACCAGGGCGCGCGACGCGCAGCCATTGGACAGAACCATGCCGAAGCCGAACAGCACGCCGCCCGCGAAGATCAGCGGCGCGGAAAACGATGGCTGGAGATAGATTGACTTGGCGATATCGACGAGGCCCACGCCTGCGGCAAGCTGGGTTCCAAGGATCGCAACCGCCAAGGCCAGGGCGTAGCTGCGGACCTTGCGGCCGTCGTTCGCGGTCCACCAGTCGCGAAGGCTGCTCATCAGGCAGAAGCCGCTGAGAAGACCGACGACGCCGAACGCGAGACCAATCGCAAAACCAGCGGAGACCGGAATACCGGGCATGACGGAGTTTCCTTGACCACGATCGATAATGTCTGGAGAACAAATATCTATTCGCCCGCCCCAAACGGGTCTAGATCGTTGAAAAACTAAGGATATTCTTGCCCATGCGCTTCAAAACGTAGAGAGTCCTCCTATTCCGAGAGGCAACAGGCGGAAATCCTTCTCCCATGTTTCAGCAAAAAATCGGGCTGCCGATGGCACTCTCTATAATCCTGCCCTATAGGCGATCTATTCTGGCTGAATGAGATCGATCAACGCCCCCCTTCCCGCCCCCGCCCAATCCCTCAGAGACGGTATGAACCCAGTTAAAGCTCTCACGACTCACGGCCAGGCGATCTGGCTCGATTTCCTCGCACGCGGCTTCATCGCCAACGGCGAACTCAAGGCGCTGGTCGACAGCGACGGGGTGCGCGGCGTCACATCCAATCCCTCGATCTTCGAGAAGGCGATTGGCGGAAGCGACGAATATGACGGCGCCGTCTCCGCGCTTCTGAATGAGCGCGACCGGCCGGTGGCCGATCTGTATGAAGCCCTCGCCGTGGAAGACATTCAGCGCGCAGCGGATGCACTGCATTCGGTCTATGACGGCCTGAAGGGCGCGGACGGTTATGTCAGCCTCGAAGTCTCACCTTATCTCGCGCGCGACACCGAAGGCACCATCGCCGAGGCGCAGCGGCTCTGGAAAAGCGTTGGCCGCGGCAACCTGATGGTGAAAGTGCCCGGAACACGCGAAGGCGTGCCGGCGATCCGCGCGCTGATCTCGCAGGGCATCAGCATCAATGTCACGCTGCTATTCTCGCAGAAAATGTACGCAGAAGTTCTCGAAGCCTATATCTCCGGCCTCGAAGCCCTCATCGCAGGCGGCGGCGATCCGAAGCGCGTCGCCAGCGTGGCCAGCTTCTTCGTCAGCCGCATCGATACGGCCGTCGACAACCAGCTTGATGCCAAGATCGCGGCTGCGGGCGGCGATGAAAAGGCGCGGCTCGAAACGCTCAAGGGCAAGGTCGCCATCGCCAATGCCAAGCTGGCGTATCAGCACTATCTGAAAGTGATCGGCAGCGAGCGCTGGAAAAAGCTCGCGGCAAAAGGCGCGCAAGTCCAGCGCCTGCTGTGGGCATCGACCGGGACCAAGAACAAGGCCTACAGCGATGTGCTGTATGTCGAGGAACTGGTCGGACGCGATACGGTGAACACCGTGCCGCCCGCGACCCTCGATGCCTTCCGCGACCACGGCAAGCCGCGCGACAGTCTTGAACAGAACATTCCTGACGCCGAGCGCGTTCTCGCGGGTCTCGCGAAAAGCAGCATTTCGCTGGATGCAATCACTGAAGCGCTGGTGGACGATGGCGTGCAACTGTTCGCAGAGGCCTTCGACAAGCTGCTCGGCGCTGTCGCGCAAAAACGCGCGGCGATCCTCGCCTCTCGCATCGATGCGCAGACCATCAAATTGCCGGCAGAGATCGATAAGGACGCCAAGGCGCTGTCCGAGCGCTGGCGTGCAAACGGCACCATCCGCGCGTTGTGGCGGCGCGATGCGAAGGTGTGGACGGATGGCGACGAAGCTAAATGGCTCGGCTGGCTCGATGTCGTCGCACGCGAGCAAAGCGAGATCGAGCGCTATGCCGCATTCTCGGGCTGGGTGAAGAGCAAGAATTTCGCCGACGCCGTTGTACTCGGCATGGGCGGTTCGAGTCTCGGACCGGAAGTACTCGCGGAAACCTATGGCCAGATCGACGGCTTTCCGAAGCTGCGCATTCTGGACTCCACAGATCCAGAGCAGGTCCGGCGCACCGAAGCCACGATTAATCTGGACAAGACGCTGTTCATCGTATCGAGCAAATCCGGCGGCACCACCGAGCCCAACGCGTTGATGGAATATTTCTTCGTCCGCGCCGGCGCAAAGGCCGCCGAACGTTTTGTCGCGGTGACCGATCCCGGCTCGTCGCTTGAAAAGGTGGCGGCCGCGCGCGGCTTTGCGCAGATCTTCCACGGCGAGCCGACCATCGGCGGCCGCTACTCGGTACTCTCGCCGTTCGGCCTTGTGCCGGCGGCTGCGGCTGGAATCGACATTGCGGAATTTCTCGGTCTCGCGAGCGCGATGGTGCGCTCTTGCGGTCCCGATGTGCCGCCTGCGGAAAATCCGGGCGTTCAGCTGGGACTGGCGCTCGCCGCCGCCGCCAAGCATGGCCGCGACAAGCTCACCCTCAACGGATCGCAGCGCATCGCGGATTTCGGCGCCTGGGCTGAGCAACTGATCGCCGAATCCACCGGCAAGAACGGCAAGGCGCTGATCCCGCTCGAAGGTGAGCCTCTCGGCAAGCCAGAGGTTTATGGCAAAGATCGTGTGTTCATCGATCTGCGGCTGAAGGACGACAGCGACAACGCGCGAGAAACGGCACTGACCGCGCTGGAGGCCGCGGGCCATCCGATCATCCGCATCACCGTAACAAGCCCTGCGCATATCGGACAGGAGTTCTTCCGTTTCGAGATCGCCACCGCGGTTTCCGGCGCGGTGATGGGGGTCAATCCATTCGATCAGCCAGATGTTGAGGCCGCGAAGGTCAAGACGCGGGAACTGACGTCCGCATTCGAGACATCAGGCACAATGCCCGCCGAGACTGCTGTCGCAACCGACGGCGCGATTGCGATCTACACCGATACGGCAAACGCGGATGCATTGCGAAAGTCTGGAGCCGATGGCGATCTGACGTCCTGGCTCAGGGCGCATCTCGCCCGCATCAAGGCGGGTGACTATGTCGCGACCCTTGCTTATCTTGACCGCAGCGATGCCAATATCGCTGCGATACAGAGCATCCGCATTGCGATCCGCGATGGCAAACATGCCGCGACATGTGTCGGCTTTGGGCCGCGTTTTCTGCATTCCACCGGACAGGCCTACAAGGGCGGACCGAACAACGGCGTATTCTTGCAGATCACCGCAGACGGCGCCGCCGATCTGGATGTCCCCGGCCAGAAGATCAGCTTCGGCGTCATCGAGGCGGCGCAGGCGCGCGGCGATTTCGGCGTATTGGCGGAGCGTGGCCGCCGCGCGCTGCGGCTTCACATCACGGGCGATGTGGCGAAGGGCCTCGCGGCCATCGATGCGGCCGTTCGAAGCGCCTTGAAATAGGTTCTGGGCTGCGGGCGTTATCAATCGTGAATCGCAGACGCGATGAAGCGATAGATGTCGGTATGATCTGCGTTCCTGTCGAGCGCAGCCTTGGCGTTCTCCCAGAACGACGCGATCGTTTCCGCGTTCGACGGATCGAGGCCGACGAGCTTCGACAGATCGGCAGCGATGCGCAGATCCTTAGCCATCAGCGCCAGCGAAAATCCTGACGCGAAGGTTTCCGAGATCACGAACTGCTTCATCTTGACGTCGGTGGAGTTGTTCTTGCCGGTCGATGCGTTGAGCACGTCGATGACCGTGTCGGGTTGCAGGCCGAAGCGACGGCCAACCAGCAGCGCCTCGCAGGCCGCGACAAGTCCGGAGGCGGAGACGTAGTTGTTCAGCGCCTTCATCGCATGGCCCGATCCAAGCGGCCCGGTCGCGAAGACGGATTTCGCCATGGCTTGCAGCACCGGCTTCGCCCGCTCGACAAGCGCAGCGTCACCTCCGGCCATGATCGACAGCGTACCGTCGATGGCGCGCTTGACGCCTCCGGACACCGGCGCATCGATCAGCGCAATCCCGCGCGCGGCAAGGTCCCTGCCAAGCGACTGCGTATCGACAGGCACCGATGAACTCATGTCGATGATCAGCGCATTCTTCGCAAGAACATCGGCGACGCCTTGTTCGCCCAGCACGGCTTCGCGCACGATTTTGCTGTCCGGCAGCATGGTGATGATAATCGACGCATCCTTTGCGGCTTCGCGTCCGCTCGCGAAGATTTCTCCGCCCGCGGCGGCAAATGCTTCACGCGCGGGCAGCGATGGATCAGCACCGCGAACCTTGAAACCAGCGGCGATGCACCGCTTCGCCATGGGCAGGCCCATCTGACCAAGGCCGATAAATACAACAGTATCGGGCGTCGCCATGCTCATCGATCCATGCTGGTCTTAGAAAAAGATATGCCGGCGCGAGCAATCCCGCGCCGGCAAAATCATGGGGACATATCTCAGGCTGCGTTGAAGCCAGCGATCGCCTTCGCTTCGAGATATTCCTCGAGACCGAACTTGCCCCACTCGCGGCCGTTGCCCGACTGCTTGTAGCCGCCAAACGGAGCGGTGCGCTCGTTTGGCACACCGTTGAGGTTGACGTTGCCAGCGCGCAGCTGACGGCCGACCTTACGTGCGCGCTCGACGGTGCCGGCTGAGACATAGCCTGCGAGTCCGTATGGCGTATCGTTGCCGATCTTGACCGCCTCCGCCTCGTCCTTCGCGCCCATGATCACCAGAACCGGCCCGAAGATTTCCTCGTTGGCAATCGTCATGTCGCTGGTGACATCCGAGAAGATGGTCGGGCGAACGTAGAAGCCCTTGTTGACGCCTTCAGGAAGACCGACGCCGCCAGCAACCAGCGTGGCGCCCTCGTCGATGCCCTTCTGGATTAGACCCTGTATCTTGTCCCACTGGGTGCGGTTGACGACGGGGCCGATCGTGGTGCCCTCGGCGCGCGGATCGCCCGCCTTGGTCTTGTCCGCCACAGCCTTGGCGATCGCAGCGATCTCCTTGATCTTTGCCTGCGGCACGATCATGCGCGAAGGCGCATTGCACGACTGGCCGGAGTTATTGAACATGTGCGCCACGCCGCCGGTCACAGCTTTGGTGAAATCGGCATCATCGAGGATGATGTTCGGCGACTTGCCGCCCAGTTCCTGGCTGACGCGCTTGACGGTATTCGCCGCGCGCTTGGCGACGTCGATACCGGCGCGAGTCGAGCCGGTGAACGAGATCATGTCGATTCCCGGGTGTTCGCTCATGGCGACGCCAACATCAGGACCAAGACCGTTGATCAAATTGAACACACCTTTCGGCACGCCTGCTTCGTGCAGGATCTCAGCGAAGATCAGCGCGGACGACGGCGTGTACTCCGACGGCTTCAAAATCATGGTGCAGCCCGCCGCGAGCGCAGGCGCGACCTTGCAGGCGATCTGGTTGAGCGGCCAGTTCCATGGCGTGATCATGCCGATCACACCGACGGGTTCGCGAACCACGACGGCGGAGCCGACCGGCTCCTCGAACTGGTAGTTCTTGAGAACTTCGAGCGTCGATGCGAGATGACCGAGGCCGGCTCCGGCCTGCATCTTCTCCGCCATCGGCAGCGGCGCACCCATCTCGTCAGACACGGCGGCGCCGATATCTTTCATGCGGGTCTTGTAAACCGCGATAATCTTTTCGAGCAGCGCGACACGCTCTTCGCGGCTGGTCTGCGAGAAGGTTTCGAAAGCGCGGCGAGCAGCAGCCACCGCCTTGTCGACATCGGCTTTCGATCCAACCGCAATTTCATACATCGCTTCTTCCGTCGCCGGGTTGACGACAGGGATAGACTTCTTGACGACGGGATCGACCCAGCTTCCGTCGATATAGAACTGCATACGATTGGTCATGACGTTTCCCTTAACTGCCGCGATCTTGCGTAAAGATGGATGGAATCGATCATACGATCGGTGAATTCATCTACCGGCCCTCGCCGATATTCCTTGATGGTATCTTTGTTGTGGCGGGAGCGAAAGACCATCCTTGGCTGTTTGGCGGCGTCCACCGGCTCAGCGCATGCAAGGCATGCGCTGCATGCTCGATTTAACGGCTCAAAACAGCCCCAAACGGCCTTTTACGCCGCCTTTGATCTCTTTTGACAATTGCTCAAAATAAGCCACTATTAGCGGAATTCCCGATACAAGAGAGCACATGATAACCGCTCCCGCCGGTCTCGCCGATGCATTACTGGCATCAGCATCAGACGCCATCATCGCAACCGACCGCGACGGCGCCGTCACGTTCTGGAATCCCGGTGCGACGCGAATTTTCGGGTTCTCGTCCGATGAAGCAATGGGACAGCCGCTCGATTTCATCATTCCCGAGAATCTCAGAGCGCGGCACTGGGCTGGATACCGGCACACGATGGCGACCGGCGAGAGCCGCTATGGCAGCGGAGATCTGCTCTCGGTTCCGGCGCTGACAAAGGGCGGCCAACGCATCTCCGTCGAATTCACGATTGTCATGCTGCGCGATGAACGCGGCCTGCCTGATGGAACGGTTGCCGTGCTTCGCGACGTCACCCGGAGTTTCGCGGAAAGGCTCGCGTTAAGGCGCGAGATTGCAGAACTTCAACGAACGCCGCGGAGCGGCTAACGGCCTCTGCCGTACCGCGTTTCTGAAAACCTGATCTGATTTGACACCGTTCGGAGCGACGGGATACCGTTCCGGACGACGTTATTTCGTTGCTTTCAGCCTGGGCTGACACCCAATCCGACGCTAGTTGCGTTGCAAAAATCGCCTCCCGGCTCGATGGCTGGGCAAAAAAATGTGCAGGACTTTGATGACTGACAGACAAATGGCGCAGACCCTCAGAGCTGGCAGTAAAGGCATCCCAGCGTGACCGAAAACATCGTTGCGGAAACCGCCGAACGGATCTTTTCCGACCTCGCCGACGCTCGGAACATCAACAATGCCGCAAACGACGGCTGGAAAACACCACTCTGGGCCGCGCTCACCGAAGCGGGGCTACCGCTCTCATGGGTGCCAGAAGACTGCGATGGCTCCGGCGCGAGCCTCGCGGATGGATTCAGCGTTGCGAGTTCGGCAGGCCGGTTTGCAATTTCAATTCCGCTGGTCGAAACAATGCTCGCGGGCTGGTTGCTGGCGCAGGCCGGACTTCCCTCACCCGCCGGCAAAATGACTGTTGCCCCGGCGCGGCCGCAGGACCGCGTTTCGATCAACGCGGACGGCTCCCTCAGCGGACGGGTTCGCGGCGTTCCGCTTGCGTCAGACGCCGCGCATATCGCAGTGATCGCACAGGGCGCGAAGGGATATTCCATTGCGCTGGTGGAAGCCTCCGCCTGCCGGATCGAAGCCCGAGAGAGTCTCGGCGGCGACGTGTCGGACACAGTGACATTCGATAATGTCAGGCCTGTTTTGTCCAAGCCGGCGCCATCGGGTACGACGCCTGTGGCACTGATGCTGATGGGCGCGACTGTGCGCAGCCTGCAAATCGCGGGCGCACTGGAGACCATGCTCGACATGAGCGTGCGCTATTCAAACGAACGTGTTGCATTCGAAAAGCAGATCTCGAAATTCCAGGCGGTGCAGCATAATCTCGCCCGGCTCGCGGGTGAAGTCGCTGCCGCCGTCGCCGCTGCTGGATCAGCCGCCGACGCTATCGCGAATAGCTCGTCGTTCGACGACGCGATCTTTCTGGAAGCTGCGTCGGCAAAAATCCGCTGCGCGGAAGCTGCCGAGAAAGGCGCGGCCATCGCGCATCAGGTGCATGGCGCCATCGGCTTCTCGATGGAGCATATTCTGCACCGCTACACGCTGCGCGCACTGGGATGGCGCGACGATTTCGGCCATGAAAGTTACTGGGCGACCGAACTCGGAAAATTCGTTGCCGCACGCGGTGCGGACGAATTGTGGCCGCTGGTCGCCTCGCGCTGACAAAGGAACTGATCATGACCGCAGCGCTTCGTTTTGACCAAATTCGTCTGCCGGAAGAATGCGAAAAGCTGCGGCATGAGGTGCGCGCCTTTCTCGCCGAGGAAATCGCCGCCGGCACCTTCAATCCGCATGAGCCGCAACGCGAGGACACCGACGTTCCGGAGTTCAGCCGCCGGGTCGGTGAACGCGGCTGGATCGGCATGACCTGGCCGAAAAAATATGGCGGACACGAGCGCACCTTCCTTGAACGCTACGTCGTCACCGAAGAGATGCGTATCGCCAACGCTCCGACCCGGCGCTTCTTCGTCGCCGATCGCCAGAGCGGCCCGGTTCTGCTCAAATACGCCAACGAACGGATCAAGATGGATATCGTGCCGCGCATCTGCCGCGGCGAAGTCTGTTTCGCCATCGGCATGAGCGAGCCAAACTCCGGCTCCGATCTGTTCGCAGCAAAAACAAAGGCCACCAAGACCGACGGCGGCTGGCTGATCAATGGCACCAAGATCTGGACCACCTCGGCGCATATAGCCGACTACATGCTGGCGATCTTCCGCACCTCACCGCCCACCAAGGAGAACCGGCGCCACGGCCTGACGCAGTTTCTGGTCGATATGAAGACGCCCGGCATCACGGTCAATCCGATCGCGCAGATCAGCGGTCTGAAGGAATTCAACGAAGTCGTGTTTCAGGATGCCTTTATGCCGGGCGATCACGTCCTCGGCGAAATCGACGGCGCATGGAAGCAGGCGACCAGCGAATTGGCTTACGAGCGCAGCGGGCCAGAGCGGTTTCTTGAAACCTATTATGTGCTGACCGAACTGGTGCGCGCGCTTGGACCGAATCCGGACACGCGCGGCGCAGAAGGAATCGGCCGGCTGGTGGCGCAGCTTCACACCATGCGCCGCATGTCAGTCTCTGTCGCGGGCATGCTACATGCAGGTAAGGAACCCGTCGTCGAGGCGTCGATCGTCAAGGACATCGGCACGATCTGGGAACAGCAGCTTCCGCATCGCGTGCGTGATCTTGCCGCCTTCATCGACACCGATGCTTCCAATCATCGCACCCTTGAGGATCAGTTGGCGTTCGCCATCAAAATTGCTCCGAAGCTGACGATCCAAGGCGGGACGACCGAAGTCCTGCGCGGCATCATCGCACGCGGCCTTGGACTACGCTAACGAACCAACATCGAACGAGGAACATTCATGAGCGGCTTTACCGACATCGGCGTGGAAAAACACGGGCACGTCACGCTGATCGAGATTCGCCGGCCGCCGCTGAATTTCTTCGATCTGTCCCTGATCCGCCAGATCGCCGACGCGCTCGGGCAGATAGACAATGACATGGACGCCCGCGCCGTGGTGCTGGCCTCGCAAGGAAAAGCCTTCTGCGCCGGCGCGAACTTCAACCGGCCTGCCGGATTCGACGGTGATGCAGCGTCCGGCGACGGAACCACCGGCGATCTTTATCGCGAAGCCGTCCGCATCTTCAGCAACAAGAAGCCGATCGTCGCCGCAGTTCAGGGCGCCGCCATCGGTGGCGGATTGGGACTTGCGGTCTCGGCCGATTTCCGCGTCACCTGCCCCGAAGCACGCTTCGCCGCGAACTTTACCAGGCTTGGGTTTCATCCGGGCTTCGGGTTAACCGTGACGCTGCCTGAGGTGATAGGAAAGAACAACGCCGCGCTGATGTTCTACACCAGCCGCCGCGTGACCGGCGAAGAAGCTTTCAGGATGGGCCTCGCCAATGTGCTGGTGCCGCAGGATCAGGTACGTACCGAAGCGTTCAAGCTCGCAAACGAGATTGCAGAGAACTCGCCATTAGGATTGATGTCGACGCGGGCGACGATGCGGGCAGGCCTCGCGGATCGGGTCAAGGCGCAAACCGATCACGAACTCGCCGAACAGACCTGGTTGCGCGAAACCGAGGATTTCCAGGAAGGCATCAAGGCGACTGCCGAGCGGCGCGCGGGCAACTTCAAAGGACGATGACTAATAGTTAAAGGTGCTGCGCAGGCCAAACACTGCGGCATCCTTGATACGCTTTGTCTGGGTCAGGTCGTTGGGATCGACCACGCCTCCTCCCGGATGAAGGACGTACTGGAAGACCGGCTGAACGGTCCAGCCGGTTTGAATCTCCGCCATGTACGCCATCTCGAACACCGCTTCGAAGTCACGCACCGGAAACGGTGCCCCTGTGAACGCCTGCACATCGCGATCGGCGGCGCGTGCGGCATCGGAAATGCGCGCATAGGTCATGGCGACACCGAATTTGTCATTGGGGCGCGCTTCGCTGAAGCCGGTGAACTGGAAGCCGCCGTCGATATAGAAGCTGATAAGATTTCGATCCGACGGACTGACGGATGTCCGGACAAAGAAGCCGACACCCTTGTCAGAACCCGGCGCAGCGCGCGACAGCATTTGCTCGTACACGCCAAAGATGCCGTGATTCCCGCGGCGTTTCAGCGGGACTCCCGAACTCAGAGGGTCTGCCTGCAGAAAGCCCCCTGTCGCATACCGCATGTCTCCAAATTCACCGAGATGTTTCCAGGCGCCGCCGGTCAACGTGCCCGGTAATTTGCTTTCGCCAAGTTGAAATCCGTATTTGAGCTGTCCAATCACCCACGCCGGGTCGTGAACGCGAAACAACATCCCATGTGGATTTGCGATCTGCGGATCAACCAGCCTGTCCGGCGGAGCGGCGTCACCGTCAAAAATCGCGGCATTGGCCGTGATGTCATCAGCCAGTTGCGCCTTAATGCGCACGCCTGGCACAGCCAGTGGCGGAGATGGGCCGCCGCTCAGCAGATTGATACCGGTGATGCCGGGCCACCCCAGCGCCGAGTTGGTGAAAATATCGTCGTACTTGCTGTCGATGAATTCGATATCGGATGCCTGCTGTCCGACACGAACCTGCAACGCGCCGCCAAACAGAGATTGCTCAATCCACAATTCATACAGCCGCGTCGCGCGGAGCGCTTCGACGCCGCTGACCAGCATGAGGTTCCCGACATAGTCGCGGGACAGACCCTGACCATGAATCTGAAACATGTTGGCGTGGAACCTGGCGCCGGTCCAGCCGACGAGCTTTTCGAGATCGGCGTCCATGCCGAGATCGAGACGCCCTGTATAAACCGAGCCGCGCCGCATGCCGCCCGACGCATTGCCGAACACTTCCGAAATGTAAGTCGCGTTGAATTGCACGCCCCAGTCGGCCAGGATTTCGCGCGGACTTTTCGCCGCGAGCTTGTCCGATGCGGGCTTCGTATCGGCGGCACCCGCTCCATGCAGCGGGAACACGCATATGACGCTGGCGGTCGCTATGGTCCGCAGCAATTTGCACGGATGTTGCACGGCGATCTCGAGCTATCTCAGGATGCCGAAGCGTTTCATGATGAAATATGCGAGCGCGGATGAAGAGACGATCAGAACGCTGGCCGTCAGAAAGCCGGTCTCCACATCGGTCAGCGGCAATCCTTTGGTGTTCATGCCGAAAATGCCGGTCACCAGCGTCGGCGGCAGCAGCAGCGCTGTCAGCACGGACAGCAGATGGATGCTTTTGTTCGTCTGTTCCTCGATTTTGAGATGCAGTTCTTCCTGAAGCAACCGGCTCCGCTCGCGCATTTCCACGACCACATGGTCGAGAGCATCCAGCCGCTGCGCGAGCTTGCCAGCGCGCAGCCGCAATGCTGGCTTAAGCGCGTCCGGCCCTTGCAGATCGAGGCGGCGGAACATCAGCAAAAGGCCAGACAGTTGACGATGCAGGCGGACGCAGGTGCGGCGCAGCCGGCCCAGATCCCTGCGAAGGTCGGCCGAATCATCGGAAAGCACCTTCTCCTCAATACTGTCGAGGCGCGCGCCAACGCGCTCGGCAACACGCTCCATCGTCTCCGCGACGTATTCGACGATGGTTTCGAGCAGAGCAGCCGCGTTGCCGATGCGCTGCTGGCCGCTTTCGAGAACGCGCCGCGTCGCATCGACCGCACAGAGTGCGTGATGACGGCCGCTGAGCAGCAGCCGTTCGGTCATAACAAAATGAAGATAGCCGGTTTCCTCGGTAACGCGGTCGATCGCGCGCACCAGATCGGAAAAGACGCCATAGATGCTGTCATCAACAGCGTGGATCTGCTGGAAATTGTCCCGCGATAACAGCAGCGCCTTGCCAACTTCCGGAATATCGAGGTCAGCCGAGGCCAGCCATTGATCGGCACGCAGATCGCCGAGATTGAAATGCAGCCAGAGCAGCCCATCGCCACGCAGATCGATTGATCCCTCCACGTCGAGCGGTTCGGCACTTCCATCAACATGAATCCGGAACGCCCACACCAGCCCCGGAATCTGCGCCGCATGCGGAGAATGCCCGGCCGCGATATCCTCAGCCGCTAACGCTTCTGCTTGCACGATACGCCCCGACAGCCCAGAACTCACAACGCTTCCGGATGGCTCGGGCCACCCGGATATCGATCGAGTATGACGACAAGTTTGTTACAGGCGCATGTCAGCGCCTGTCATTCTGCCGCCTCCGCCAGATCGTCCGCTTCCTTGTTGTAGTCATGCACGACACGGCCATAGGGCAGCGTCAGGTCGGCCAGGAAATGATGCGCCCCTATCACGCGCCTGACCGGGAAATCGGCCACCGGTGCATTAACGTGCGGGATGAGATGTAGCCGCCCAGGCCCGATCCATGAGCCCTTGACGTTGATGTCGGTCAAGTTGATCGCAACAAGCTGGCAGACTTCGGCACGGCCATCGACACCGGGGATCAATTTCAGATTGATCTGGGTCTTGGACAGCGTGGCGCGTGTGATCTCGCCGTTGCCGGCCATGGATTCGTGCTTATAACCCATGGTGCCCATGGCGACCTGCTGACCGGAATATTCCAGCGTGCCAGTCAACGTATCTTTCACGACCTCGAGCTTGGGGTGTGCATACTTCTTTGGGAATCCCCAAATCTCGCGTCCCGCGGCAATTGGCGGATCGTCATCGAGATACATCTGCGAGACAAAATTGACCTCTTCACCGTTCAGGCGTGCGGGGATGACCAGGCCCGACTCGGTATAGCTGCCGAAGCCGGAAGAATCCGGCATCCTGATCCACTCATAGTGGACGATCGGAGTGTCGATCGGCTCCAGCGGTTCAGGCAATCCGGCGCGGATCAGATCCGGGTCGGTCTCGTAGGTGATGACCAGAAACTCGCGATCGATGAAGCGATATGGCCCCGCCGGATAACTCGGACCGGCGGCCGGCATCGAAGGCAATCTGAGAATATCTGCTCTGCGCATGGAAGCGTTCCTTTCAGTGCGCGGTCCAGCCGCCATCGACGGGCAGCGTCGTGCCGGTGATCGATTTCGCGTTGTCGGTGCAGAGGAATGTCACCAGCGCAGCCAGTTCTTCCACGGTGACGAAACGTTTGGTCGGCTGCGCCGCCAGCAGAACATCGGAAATCACCTGCTGCTCGGAGATACCGCGCGCCTTGGCTTGTTCGGGGATCTGCTTTTCCACCAGCGGCGTCATGACGTAGCCGGGGCAAACGGCATTGACAGTGATGCCATGCTCGGCGACCTCGAGTGCAACCGTCTTGGTAAGGCCGGCAATGCCGTGCTTGGCGGACACGTAGGCCGACTTGAACGGCGAAGCCACCAGCGCATGCGCCGACGCAATATTAACGATCCGGCCCCACGACTGCTTCTTCATCGCCGGGATCGCCAACCGCGTGGCGTGGAAAGCGCTGGACAGATTGATCGCCAGAATGGCGTCCCATTTCTCGACGGGAAACTCTTCGACAGGCGCGACATGCTGAATGCCGGCGTTATTGACGACAATATCGACGCCTCCGAACTCTTCCTCAGCGAGCGCGATCATCTTCTCGATCTCTTGAGGAATCGTCATGTTGGCCGGGCTGAATAGCACCTTGACATTGTGTTCACCCGCGATGTCCTGACGAATGGTTTCAATCTCCGCAGGATCGCCAAATCCGTTGAGCATGATGTTGGCACCGCTGGCGGCCAGCCCGCGGGCAATCCCAAGCCCGATACCGCTGGTGGAGCCTGTGATGATGGCGGATTTTCCGGACAGCATACTGATAGCCAATCTGAACTGCCGAGGCGGGTGCCACATCCTTCACCGGCAGCTCGGTTAAGGAGCGGGAAGAACTGCGATGCGCAACAGCTAACGTCGGTCCTTGACATCGATGTGAGGAAATTTCTTCAGTCCGGTGACACCCCGTTTCTGCACGGCCCCATCCGCTAACCACGAAGCGGATTCCGCAATCAAAAGAGTGGCCTGTCACGACAGCGTCACCGCTCGTCTGAAATTTGCGCATAGGACTTCGAGGCAAAATCAACGGGGCAAAATCATGGACGCGCGCACGCCGAAATCCGAAACTTTTGAATCGCAAAGCTGGCGCCCCGATCGCTGTGATCGTGTGGCGCTGGTTCTTCAGGGCGGCGGCGCGCTCGGCGCCTATCAGGCAGGCGTCTATCAGGCCCTGCACGAAAGCGGCATGGAGCCCGACTGGGTTTGCGGCGTGTCGATCGGTGCAATCAATTCAGCCATTATCGCAGGTAACCCGCCGGAGCGGCGCCTCGAACGGCTGCGGACTTTCTGGGACCGCATCACCAGCCGCAGGGTCTGGCACTACACGCCGGATGGCGACATCTACCGCAAGGCACGCAACATGACGAGTTCGTTCCTGACGACCACAATGGGGCAGCCAGGCTTCTTCAAGCCGCACGACGTCAATCCATGGTTCAGCCCGGCCGGGGCCAAAACAGCAACCAGTTATTATGACACCGCGCCGCTGCGCGCATCGCTGCTAGAGCTCGTCGATTTCGATTTGATCAATTCACGCAAGATGCATTTCGCCGTTGGCGCGGTGAATGTTCTCACTGGCAACTTTTTTTACTTCGACAACAAGAAAGAAATCATCGAGCCCGAGCATGTGATGGCCAGTGGCGCACTGCCGCCAGCCCTGCCCATGGTGAAGATCGGCACCGACCATTTTTGGGACGGCGGCATCGTTTCGAATACGCCGCTGCAGCATTTGCTCGATCAGGAAGACAAAATGAACTCGCTGGTATTTCAGGTCGACCTGTTCAACGCTCGGGGAGTCCTGCCGCGCGATATCCAGGAGGTGATGGCCCGGCACAAGGACATCATGTACTCGTCCCGCACGCGCTACAATACCGACGTCTACAAGCGCATGAACAACCTGAAGACCGATTTCTACAAGACGCTGCTGAAGGTCCCGGAAGACAGACTAACGGATCACGAGCGCGCGCTGCGCGATCACTTCGCGGACCTGCCGGAAATCACCATCTTGCAGATGATCTATCAGCAGAAGGCCTATGAAGGCGACTCCAAGGACCACGAATTCTCCGCCACCTCGATGCGCGAGCACTGGCTGAGCGGCCTTGAGGACACGCGCCGCACGCTGAAGCGGCGCGAATGGCTGGCGATGCCGGAGGCTGGGATGGGCATCGTCATCCACGACGTGCATCGCGAGAAGGACTATTGAGCTTCTGCGATATCTCGTTTGAAGAGAAAGCCCGCGCTTTTCGCGCGGGCTTTTCGTTGTCTACTACCGCTGTTGCAGCGTTGGATCAGAACAGGTGCGAGAACAACACATAGAGGCCCGCCGACAGGCAGATCGCAGCCGGCAGGGTCAGCACCCACGCCATCAGCAGGTTGCGGATGGTCGCCATCTGCAATCCCGAACCGTTAGCCGCCATCGTTCCGGCAACGCCGGACGACAGCACGTGGGTCGTCGAGACCGGAAGGCCGAAAATGTCAGCCGCACCGATCGTCCCCGCTGCAACGAGCTCGGCAGATGCACCCTGTGCGTAGGTCAGGTGCGTCTTTCCGATCTTTTCGCCGACAGTGACAACGATGCGCTTCCAGCCAATCATGGTGCCAAGGCCGAGCGCGATAGCCACCGCGATTTTCACCCAGGTCGGAATGAATTTCGTGGCGCTGTCGAGAGAGCCTTTGTAGGCGTTGAGCGTGGCGACCTCTTCCTTGCTCAGGTCGTTTTCCTTGTCCTTCATCAGGAAGCGGATGGCCTCCGAAGTGAGGTACATATCGTTGCGGGTGTTACCCACCGCCTCGGCAGGAACCTTGTTCAACGTGCCGTACTTCTGCACCTGATCGCCGACGTCCTTCACGAGGATCGCCAGCGACGGATAAGTGCCTTCGCTAATCTTGTGCAGCGAGACGTATTGCGTCACTGCCGGACGGGGGTCACCGATGACGCTGTGACCAGCGCCTTTCGCCGCGATGACCTTGGAGGCGGCCTCTGAGGTCTGCTGGAACTTGACGACCTGCGATTCCGGCAAGGCGCGGTTCAGCGCATAGGCCGTCGGCACGGTGCCGATCAGGATCAGCATGATGAGGCCCATGCCTTTCTGACCGTCGTTTGAGCCGTGCGCGAAGCTAACCCCTGTGCAGGTCGCAATGAGAATACCGCGAATCCACAGCGGCGGCGGCTTGTTTCCTTCCGGAGCAGCGTAAAGCGCGGGATTCCGGATCACAAATTTCAACACCAGCAAGAGAAGCGCGGCCATGCAGAAGCCGAACAACGGCGAGAGCAGCAGCGCGTAACCGATTTCGGTGGCCTTGGTCCAGTCGACACCCGACGTGCCGTCACGTCCGCGCATCACCGCATTGGCGACGCCGACGCCAATGATCGAGCCGATCAGCGTGTGCGAGCTGGACGCCGGAAGACCGAAGTACCAGGTGCCGAGATTCCAGATAATGGCTGCGATCAGGAGCGCGAACACCATGGCGAAACCAGCGCTGCTTCCGACCTGAAGAATGAGTTCAACCGGCAGCAGCGAGACAATGCCGAATGCGACCGCGCCGCTCGACAGCAACACGCCGAGAAAATTGAAAAAGCCCGACCACATCACTGCAAATTCGGCTGGAAGCGAATGGGTATAAATCACCGTTGCGACAGCGTTCGCGGTGTCGTGGAAGCCGTTGACAAACTCGAAGCCGAGCGCAATCAGCAGTGCGATGAACAGCAAGATGTAAGGAAGATAGGTCGTTACCTTGGTGCCGGTTGCGTCGATATCGACGTAAATGCTGTAGGCAACGAATAATGCACCCGCGGCAAGGATGCCAAAAAACAGAATCATTGTCAGCGGGTTGAAACCTTTATCGAGATTAGGCCTTGAGGCCGGTTCGATGGTTTGCCCATCGGCGATCCCGGAATTCAATGTAATGTCGCTCATCTCATACCCCTTATGAAACTCAGGGGTTCTATTTGACTGGTTAACTTGAAGGTTGGATGACACCTTTCATATCGGCCCAGCGACGTACTGAATCCTGCCGACGGGGCGCCGCGCGAAAGTCCTGGAGTTGTTCGGGAAATGCAGTGAGCTAACGCAATGCGCCCGCTCTCTTTTGCTCGTTCATCAATTCAAGCAACCAGGCCAGGCTGATACCCAGACCGAGACCGAGCAACACGCTGACGAGCAGAACCCCGACAGGGAATGTACGGCCAGATACCAGCGGTACCGTTGCGCGGCTCAATATCCGGGGGCTCGCATTGTCCGGTTGCTGTTGCTGAGACCGGGCCAGGATCGCCTGATACGCGGCACGGTTTGCCTCGACCTCTCGTTCCAGTTCCTTGAGGCGGGCAATCACTTCGTTCGTCTTAATGAGGTTTTGTCTCGATGCTTCAAGGCGGCTCTTGAGCTGAGTCAGAATACCACGGGTACGTTCCAGTTCGGCTGTGACGGACTGAGCCACATCCTGAATTGACCGCTCCAGCAGCCGTCTGGCTTCGGCCGCTCGCATCCTGGCAATCACACGGTCGGGGTGACGGGGCCCGAGCGTATCGGACAGATCAATTTCCAGCTGCCTTGCGGCGGCATAGCGGGTTCTGAACGTCCCAATTGCTCCTTCCCGGATCGTATCCGGTATTCCGCCGCCATCGAGGGTTCTTCTGGCACGCTGGATCTGATTCAGCGTCGAACGCAAACCACCGGCCTTGGCCTCAGCCGCGGTGATCTGGTCTGAAATTTCGCTCACCTGTTTCTCGGCACCGGACTGGCCACCAGCCATCATCGCGCGGCTATCGCTGCGATATTTTTCATAACGCCGTTCGGCTTCCAACGAGCGGGTCTGAAGCGTTTCCAACCGTCCGGCGAGAGGTGCCACGGCGCCCGATGCTGCCTCCGCACCGGCGCGCTCCTGTTCCTCCATATAACTATCCATCACCGCGTTGGCGATACGCGCCGACGTTTCGCGGTCCAGCGTGACGACGTTAATGTTCACCGTGTTAGAGGTGGAGTTACGAACGATGCTGATCGCACGGTTCAACTGACGCAATGCCACTATGTGCGGCTCGGTTGCAGGGACAAGTCCGACACCGGCAAGGAGCGTGAAGAGAATCCCTTTCGATTTGCCGCCAAAAAGCGGATCGGTGTCGAGCTTCTGTCTTGCGATAACCTTGTCGAGGACGCTACGCGACGTCAGGGCGCCGATCTCGCTGTCGATACCGGCTGCGGCAGCTTCCGGTTTGCCGGCATCGGCTGTCACCTGAGCAGGCAAACCGAGCAGAATCTGGCCGGATGCGACATACCGGGGAGCCGACAGCAATATCCAGGCAAGGCTGAGCGTGGCGCAGATGGCGGTTACCGCGCCGATAAACGCCGCCCGGCGGCGCAACATCGCTGCAAACCCGTCCACATCCAGGGCAGGTACCTGAATCCGGGACAGGTACGCATCGCGCCTGTCGTTTTCGGAAATCGCCATGCCAACGTCCCCGCGCTACGCGTCTTGGGACCGGATCATCCGACAAATCGGCACGCATTGCGAGGCCAATACCTGTCCAAGCGGCGCAAAAATGGTCACCTGCTAGCGTTCGACGAACGCCTTTTCGATGACAAACTCGCCGGGCTCGCCGTGGTTGCCTTCGGTGAATCCCTTGTCGAGCAGCAGCGCCCGCGTGTCCTGAAGCAATGCCGGGCTGCCACAGATCATGACGCGGTCGTGCGCGGCCTCCAGCGGAGCGAGGTCGGTATCTGCGAACAGCTTGCCCGACGTCATCAGGTCAGTGATCCGGCCGCGATTGCGGAATGGATCGCGCGTCACCGTCGGGTAATAGATCAACTGGTTGCGGACCAGCTCGCCGATCAGATCGTCCTTCGGCAACCGCTCAGTGATCATCTCGCCATAGGCGAGCTCGGCGACACGGCGGCACCCGTGCAGCAGGACCACCTTTTCGAAGCGGTCATAGGTTTCGGGGTCCTTGATGACACTGAGGAACGGCGCAAGCCCGGTCCCGGTGCCGATCAGATAGAGATTCCGGCCGTTCTTCAGATTGTCGATCACCAGCGTGCCGGTGGCCTTGCGCCCGACGATAATCTGGTCGCCTTCCTTCAGATGCTGAAGGCGCGAGGTCAACGGACCATCCGGCACCTTGATCGAGAAGAATTCCAGCCGGTCTTCGTAGTTGGCGCTCGCGACGCTGTAGGCGCGCAGCAGCGGTTTCTCGCCGACCTTCAGGCCGATCATGGTGAATTCGCCGTTGCGGAAGCGGAATGACGGATCGCGCGTCGTCGTGAAACTGAACAGCGTATCGGTCCAGTGATGAACACTGAGAACGCTCTCCTGATTGAAATTGCTCATTTCGCTCGATCCGGTGTGCAGAGCCAACGACGGGGCAAAATCAGAAACACGGAGACAGATTGCCTCGCCAATTCATTTGTGTACTAATGAATAATCCGGCTTGATCCTGCCGTCAAGCCGCGCTCAAGTTGGAGCCGACCCGCTGAAAAGGCATTGCACGGAAGGGAAGAATCCATGGCTAACGATGCGCCCCAGGGCACCACCGGCCCGACCAAGCTGGTGATCCGGAATATCGGCCTGATCCTGAGCGGAGCCATGGAGCAGCCAATCCTGGATGCCGACACTATTGTCGCGGAGAACGGCAAGATCACCGTGATCGGGCGGGCCAAGGATATCGACGCCGAGGGCGCGACCACCGTCATCGATGCCAACGGAACGACGGTCACCCCTGGCCTGATCGACAGCCACGTCCACCCTGTCGCCGGCGACTGGACCCCGCGGCAGAACCAGATCGGCTGGATCGACAGCTTTCTGAATGGGGGCGTCACCACCATGATTTCGGCTGGCGAGGTTCACATGCCCGGCCGCCCGCGCGATGTGGTCGGCGTGAAGGCGATGGCGATCTTCGCTCAGCGCGCGTTCGACAATCTGCGTCCCGGCGGTGTCAAGGTTCATGCCGGCGCGCCGGTGATCGAACCCGGAATGACGGAAGAGGATTTCAAGGAGCTTGCGGCAGCCGGCGTCAGACTGCTCGGTGAAGTAGGCCTCGGCGGCGTCAAGGACGGCCCCACCGCGCGCAAGATGGTGGCTTGGGCACGCAAGTACGGCATTCAAAGCACAATCCACACCGGCGGCCCGTCGATTCCCGGATCCGGCCTGATAGACGCGGACGTTGTGCTTGAAGCAGATACCGATGTTGTCGGCCACATCAACGGCGGCCACACCGCCCTGCCCGATGGACAGATCCGATGTATCTGCGAAGGCTGCAAGCGGGGTCTCGAACTGGTCCACAACGGAAATGAACGCGCAGCGCTCTACACGCTGCGGATTGCCCGTGAGATGAAAGAGCTGAACCGCGTCATTCTCGGTACCGACGCCCCGGCAGGATCAGGCGTTCAGCCGCTTGGTATCTTGCGGATGGTGTCTTTGCTGTCGGCGCTCGGCGACGTTCCGGCGGAAACCGCGTTCTGCTTTGCTACCGGCAACACCGCGCGGATGCGCGCGCTGGACTGCGGCATCATTGAAGTCGGACGAGCCGCGGATTTCGTCATTATGGACAAAGCTCAGCATTCAGCCGGGAAAAATATTCTGGATAGCGTTCAACTCGGCGATTTGCCCGGTATCGGCATGACGATCATCGACGGCATCGTCCGCACACATCGCAGCCGAAATACCCCGCCCGCGACCAAGGTGCCGGAGATCGTCGCGCACTAATCAGAGATCCATCAGCGCAGCTTGTTCAGCAGCGCAACGAAGATTTCGCGCTCCTTTGCATCCAGTGGTGCAAGCGTCTCTTTCGAGATCGCCAGCGCGTTTGGGGCGGCTTTCTCTGCCAACGCCTGCCCGGCGCGAGTGAGGCTGACCAGAAGCCGGCGACCGTCCTGCGGATCCGAACCGGTTTCAGTCAGACCCCGCGCAGTCAACCGGTCGATCACGCCCTTGATGGTTGCAACATCCATTGCGGTGAGGCGTCCGAGCTGGTTTTGAGAGCATGGCCCGGTCTCGGTCAGCTTTGCCAGCGCCGCCCATTGCGCCGGTGTCAGGTTGATCCCGATTTCCCTCGCAAAGATCGCTGCATGACGCTGCCAGACCTGGCGCAACACAAAGCCGATCTGATCCTCAAGCACATAGGGCTGCTTTTTCGGACTTCTTTTCGGAGGAACACCCCTGGCTGGTGCAGCGAACTTGTTCTGAGCGGCCTTGGCCATTCCCGTTCCTCTAATAAATATCTTGTCTTCGTCTGGTGGACGTTGTGACCGCAGCGATCGATCACACCGCCAGATGGGCGTCGCGAATATCCGGACGTGCCTCAAGGTCGCTCATGGTTCCGCTGAAGCAGATACGGCCGCGTTCGATGATATAGGCCCGGTCGGAAATCAGATTCGCGAAGTGGAGATTTTGCTCGGACACAACAATGCTGACGCCTTCCTTCTTCATGGCAAGGATGGCACCTACCATCTGCTCGACAATCTTCGGCGACAACCCTTCCGAGGGTTCGTCGAGCAACACCAGAGACGGATTGCCCATCAGGGTCCGTGCGATAGTGAGCATCTGCTGTTCACCGCCACTCATGCGCCCACCCAGCCGACCTCGCATTTCGCCGAGGTTCGGAAACAATGTGAACAGCTTCTCGCGAGTCCATTGCGGAGCATTCTGGCGCGGTGGCTGACGCCCCACTTCCAGATTCTCCTCGACCGTAAGATCGGTAAAGATGCGGCGTTCCTCCGGCACATAACCGAGCCCCCCGCGCACGATGGCATGCGTCGGCTGAGCGGAAACATCCTTTCCCTCGAATACGATCTGGCCTTCCCGCTGTTCGACCAAGCCGACGATCGACCGGAACGTGGTCGACTTGCCGGCGCCGTTGCGGCCGAGAAGCGCAACGACTTCCCCATCCCCGACATCAAGCGCGACATCGAACAGAATGTGGGCTGGACCGTAGTAGCTGTTGAGTCCCTGAACTGACAGCTTCATGCGGGCGTTCCTTCCCGATGACGCGCGTCGTAGACCAGACCTTCGCCGAGATAGATCGCGCGAACCTGGGGATTGCGCCGAACCTCCTCGGGTGTCCCCTCCGCGATCAGCGTGCCACGATTGAGCACAAGGATACGGTCGGCATGTTCGAACACCACGTCCATATCGTGCTCTGTGAAAAGAACGCCGATTGATTTCTCCCGCGCGATGCGTGCGGTCAGGCGCATCAGTTCGACCCGCTCGCGCGGCGCCATGCCGGCCGTCGGCTCATCCATCAAAAGGAGCTTCGGTTGATTGGCGAGCGCAATCGCAAGTTCGAGGCGCTTGAGGTCGCCATAGGCAAGCTCACCACATGGACGCTCCGCATACCCGCTCATGCCGACAAGATCGAGCAGCCGGTTCGCTTCGTCTCGCTCAAAGCCGGGCGTCGAACGCCACATATTGAAAAGCTGGGCGTTATACGAGATCAAAGGGATCTGCACGTTCTCGCGCACGGTCATGGTGGGAAATGTCGCCGTGATCTGAAATGTGCGGCCAACGCCGAGCCGCCAGATCGCACGTGGCTTCTTTCCGGCAGTGTCCTTGCCCAGTAGATTGATTCGGCCACTGTCCGGAATATTCTGGCCGTTGAGCATGTCGAAACATGTGCTTTTGCCGGCTCCGTTGGGTCCAATCAGCGCGAGAATTTCGCCAGCCGCGAGGGAAAACGACACGCCGCGCACCGCGTGGACGCCGCCATAGGATTTGGTCAGGCCTTCGACCGAAAGAAGTGTAGGCGTAGCACTCATTCCGCGCTCTCGATCCGTGATGCCATAATGGCAGACTTCGACGACTTCGATTGGCGCCGTGTGCGGATCGTTTCGATCACCCCGACGATGCCCTTCGGAAAAACGACCACGATCAGCACGATGACTGCGCCAAGCACGAGCTTGGACCAATCCGTCTGGCTGACCAGCCAAATGTTAAGCGCTTTGAAGACGATCGCACCGACCACAGCGCCAGAAACCGTCTCGACCCCGCCCAGCAGCACCATCACCAAGGCATCGACCGACAACGAGATGCCAAGGCTGTCGGGAAATACACTCCCCTTCAGGTATGCAAACAATGCACCGCCCACACCTGCAGCAGTGCCCGCAATCACAAACGCGGTCCACTGAATACGCTTGCCGTTGATGCCGATAGCTTCGCTGCGCAATGCAGAATCCCGGGTCGCGCGCAGCGCATAGCCGAACGGGGAAAACACGATGATGCGAAGCAGCGCCACCGCGAGCGCCGCAATACCCAGCGATAGCCAATAAAAATGAACCGGCCCCGCCGCCCACGCATCAGGCCAAACGCCTAAAATTCCGTTGTCGCCACCCGTAACCCCAACCCACTGAAATGCGATCGACCAGACGATCTGGGCGAAGGCCAGCGTTAGCATCGCGAAATAGACGCCCGAAAGCTGTACGGCAAAGAATCCGAAGATGGCCGCACCAATCAAACCAAGCAGTGGCCCGAGCAACAGGCACGCGATCATCGGCAAACCCGCAGCCTTGGCGAAGAAGGCGACACCATAGGCGCCGAGACCGAAATAGGCTGCGTGCCCGAATGATGCGAGTCCGCCGACCGACATCAAGAAGTGCAGGCTCGCCGCGAAGACCACGAAGATAGCTATCTCCGCACCAACCGTAAGCGCGTAGTTGCCGCCGAACAGCGGAAGCGCCGCCGCAACGATCAGCGCAGCCAGCATCGCGAAACGTTCGTTCGTGGTCAGCGGCCGCCATGGGCGGACTGTCAGACCCGGCGTCTTACGCGCGACCGCTTCCGGCTTGCCGAACAGTCCCCATGGCCGCACGATCAACACCGCGGCCATCACGAGAAATACGAGAATGATCGAAATTTTCGGGAATATCAGAATGCCGAATGCGTTGAGTTCGGAGACCAGCACCGCGGCAACAAACGCACCGGTGATGCTGCCAAGACCACCGATCACGACCACGACAAAGACATCGACGATGATGCGCAGATCCATCGCATGGTGAACAGCATCACGTGGAATTTGCAGCGCGCCGCCGAGAGCAGCCAGGAACACACCCACCGCGAATACACTGGTAAACAACCACTTCTGATTGACACCCAGCGCCGCCACCATATCGCGATCCTGGGTCGCCGCGCGGACCAGAACGCCCCAGCGCGTGCGGCGGAACAACAGCCACAGCGCTCCCAGGACGGCAGGGCCGAGCACGATCAGGAACAGATCATAGGAAGGAATGTTCTGGCCGAAGAAATCGACGGCGCCGCGAAACCCAGGTGCGCGACGGCCGACCAGATCGTCCGGCCCCCAGATCAGGACAACAAGGTCTTCGACCATCAATGTCAGGCCGAACGTGGCTAGAAGCTGAAACAGTTCCGGCGATTTATAAATTCGCCGTAACAATATCATCTCAACCAGCACGCCCAGAACCGCAACGGCAAGCGCCGCAACGACAATACCGCCCCAGAAACCCAGCGTGCCGGACAGCCGCTCGGTCAGCGTGAACGCGACATACGCGCCCAGCATGTAGAATGCGCCGTGCGCAAAATTCACAATCCGGGTGACGCCGAAAATGATCGACAAGCCCGAGGCAACCAGAAACAGCGATGCCGCGCTCGCAAGACCGGTCAGGAACTGAACAAAATAGAAGCTCATATGCGATCCACGGCTGGCATTGCCGCGGGCGCATCGTGCGCCCGCGGTCGTCAAACTCAGTCTTTTGGACGTAGCTTCTCGACTTCCGCATCGCTCGGCAGGAAGTTCTCACCCTTGCGATAGGCGGAATCGATCATCACGCCCTTGCCATCCTTGAGCGCAGTCTTGCCCACGAATGCACCGAGAGTTGATTGATGATCGATTTTGCGGAAGGTGATCTGGCCGAACGGTGACGGCATCGACAGACCCTCCGCCGCAACGATCATCTTCTCCGGGTCGGTCGAGTTGGCCTTGGCGAGAATAGCTGCAGCCGCCTTGATCGTCTGATATCCGACGATGGAACCCAGCCTCGGATAGTCATTGTACTTGCCCTGATAGGCTTTCAGGAACGCATCGTGCTCCGGCGTCTTGATGCTGTACCAAGGATAGCCGGTGACGATCCAATTCGGAGGCGTTTCTTCCTTCAGTGGATCAAGATACTCCGGCTCGCCGGTGAGGAAGCTCACCACCGAACGATCCTTGAACAGGCCGCGTGTATTGCCTTCGCGGACGAACTTCACGAGATCCGCGCCGAAAGTCACATTGAGGATGGCTTCCGGATTGGAGTTCGCAAGCGCCTGCACGATCGGGCCTGCATCGATCTTGCCCTGCGGTGGCCACTGTTCGTCAACCCACTGGATGTCGGGACGCTTCTCCGACAGAAGTTTCTTGAAGATGCCAACCGCGGACTGACCATACTCATAGTTCGGCGCGATGGTGGCCCAGCGCTTCGCTGGCAGTTTGGCGGCTTCATCGACCAGCATCGCCGCCTGCATGTAGTTAGATGGACGCAGACGGAACGTATAGCGATTGCCTTTTGCCCAGGTAATCGCATCGGTCAGAGGTTCTGCAGCAAGAAAGAAGACTTTCTTCTGCTTGGCAAAATCGCTGACAGCCAGGCCAATGTTGGACAGGAACGTACCTGTCAGCATCACGACGTTCTCGTTCGAGACCAGTTCGTTGGCGGCGGTCTGCGCATCGGCGGGCTTGCCGCCGTCGTCCTTGGAAACGACGACCAGCTTCTTGCCGTTGATTCCACCTGCGGCGTTGATTTCCTCGACTGCCAACTGCCATCCCTTGCGATATGGCTCGGTGAATGCCGGCAACAATGAATAGCTGTTGATCTCGCCAATCTTGATTTCGCCACTCTGCGCCATGGCGGATGTCGCCATGCTACCGAGCATCACACCAAGACTTGCCCCCAACAGACCTTTCAAGAGACGTTTGCTATTTAGCATCCCAACCCTCCAATGTTGGCGAAAGCGCCTGCTCCGCCGTGACGTCCGTCCATCCCCTCCCTCATTCAGGGACAGTCCGGTTAATCCTCGCGCACCTTACCTCAGGCACTGGACGGCTAGCGAAGGCCATCCTCACCCTTGATCTCTCCAACGGTCAATCCGCCGACACGCGGCAGTGGCCTGCCGCTGTCGGTCACAGCAACCGCCACCATGATTTCGTTCGCGCGCGGCGCGTCATTTATCTGCACTTCCATCCCGTCGAAATGACTCCGCACGAACGCCGCATCCTTATGGCCGAGCGGAATGTCGAGCACAGTTCCCAGTCCGCCGCGTTTTTTGGAAGACGGAATCAGCGCCGCACCTTTGCTCAATACCTTACGCACCGGCGCCCCCATCTTGGGATGCAAGATCGCTGCCGCGTGCTCCAGCTCGCCATTCTCACCGACCGCCGCCGCCTTGCCATAGCTCTGCGCCTTGCTGCCTTCGATACCGAGTGCCGCGACCGCCCTCGAAGCGAGCAGTTCGCCAAGTTCCTCGCCAATCGCAATCAATGGCGACAGGTCATCGACGAACTTGCCGGCAAACGGATTATCGATCACGGCGATGGCTGCCGCGCGACGGGTTGGCGGCGAGACATTCCGCCCGCCCTCCATGAGGGTCTCCTCGACCACCGTGACGATCTTGCGAATGACGGCATTCATCGCAGCCCATCCTCCCCCTTTATCTCGCTGGCCTTCAGGCCGCCAACCCGGGCGTGGATTCGCGAGCCCGTGGTCATGACAAGCGCGAGAAGCAATTCATCCGCGCGTGGAGCGTCCGAAATGCCAATCTCCATGGCATCGAAATGCGATCGTACATACGACGCGTTGATATGCGTCACCGGAACATCGAGCCGCGCGCCCGGGCCGCCGACCTTCTTGGCAGACGGCACAATGGCTTTGGCCTCACCGAGAATTTCGCGCATCGCATAACCGCCGGGCACATGCCACAGCGCGCCGTGTTCGAGTTCTCCGGAGGCGCCAATAACGGCGCCCTTGCCATAACCCTGTATCGCATCCGGATTGCCGCCAAGCGCCTTCAGCAGCGCGCCCGCCATGGCAATCCCGAGCGGCATCAAATCGTCCATGAACCCCGCGATATCCTCAACGTAACGCCCGGCGAACGGATTGCGGATTACACACAGAATTGCCCCGCGGCGTAACGGCTGCGCCGCCGGTATCCCGCCTTCATGGAAAATCTCCTCAATCAAGGTGACGCGCTTCCGGACTACGATCTCAGACATGCAACAAACTTTCAGTTCCTGCTCTGGACGCCACGCTCGGCAAGGGCCGCCGCACAACACCATCGATGCCCTTTAGCGCGACAACGCGCGTTTGACCTTGCAGATGCAAGGCCGCTCCATCGATCAATCCGGATCCGAGAAGTGAGCAGGCCACATCAGCCCCCGAATCAAGCGCAGCCTTAATGTCACGCAATGACAGCTCTCCGACTTCACGAGTCACCAGACGCGCTCCCAGATCGCTATCTGGTTGAATTTCGTTGGCGGGGCGCCGGACGATCAACGAATGCTCCGCCAGATTGACCGCGTTGGCGACAATGGTCGCCGCGGCATCGGCCCGCGCGGCAGTTCGCGCCAGAACCGTCACTGCGTCGGCTATCCCAAGCGAAAAACTGCGGCCACGCCATCCGCTAGTCGCTATGCCGCGGGTGGGATGCTTCGATTCGACCACAGTCTTTCCGATCAGGCCAGGCATATCGGGACGATCGATCAGGCCAACAGTAAAGCTTTCGCCGTTGGCAAGATACAGCGCGATGTCGCCGCCGTTATTGACGTACACACGATTGAGATCAGACGCTCGCATCATCGCGCCAAGAATTTCCTCGGCAACCGCACCAGCGACGGCCGCCATCGGCGTAATGAAATGATCGGCGGCAAATGGAGCAACCGCATCATACATCCGGCGCGCGACATCCCCCTTCAGAGAACAGACCGCTGGTCGCGCGGGTTTACGAAGTTCCTGCAGTTCTTCACAGAGCTCATCGAGAAGACCCGTGAAACGCTGCACAGCGGCATCGTATGCCGCACGGACATTCGCCGCGGTTCCACGCGCCTCCACGATCAGATCAATCGGACCGTCTTGCAGGTGAATCCGCCTACCGTCCGCCTGCCATCCGATTTGAGGGAGGCGCTTCATTTACGCGATCTCCGCTCGGAAAGCTGTTTCGGCAGTTGGCGGACCTCCGTGTTATCCTTCAATGACGCCAATGGCCGCACGTGATCCATGTGCCCGCCGAGCGCAGCGTAATCCGATAGCCGCAAGGTAAATTCGATTGGTGCGACCAGCGCCGGTGTCGGCACATAACCAAAAGCTCCTTCCGGCACCTGCGTCACATCGACCATGAAGGTGATGCCGCCGCCCGGCCACACATAGACCGGCGCACCGCCACAGGTCACCGACGTTAATGCGTCCTTGACCGAGCGCGTCAGGCGCACCGGATTATCGGTGACGCCTGCTCGAAGCGATCCACCCGCCCCGCCCATGAACAGCACGGTGCATAGCGCAGGCTCACAATTTTCCTGAATGCGTTCGACCGATAGCCTGAGATCGGCAGGCATTTCCTTCTCGACCGGCTTCAGCGCGTCATCGAGTTCAAAATAAGCTGCATGTTCACCGGTCGTACTGACCATCATCATCCGCAGGCCGGGCCACGAGGTCTTGGGATCGAACGCGCCGAGTACCGACAGCGGATCGGAAATATTTGTGCCACCCCAACCAGTGCCCGGCTCGGCAACCTGGAAATAGCGCCCGGGCGTCGAGCGCCGGCCTTTCATCTTGATGCCAGTGTCCGGAATATCCAGCAACTTGCCCGCCTGATGCTCGGAGAGGACACCGGTAATGTGATCGTCCACCACCACGACCTCATCGACCTTGCCGTGCCATTGCTTCGCGAACATCCCGATGGTCGCCGAGCCGCAACCGACCCGCATCCGCTCTTCCGGCACGCCGTTTACGATCGGTGGATAACCGGCCTGAACCACAATGACCGCACCGCCGTCGATCGTCATCTCAACAGGTTTGCCGTTGGACAGATCCATCAGCGCGTCACACGTGACACGGCCTTCTTTCTTGGAGCCGCCCGTCAGGTGATGCACACCGCCGAGCGACAGCATTTGCGAACCATATTCGCCGGTGGTGACGTGGCCCACCGCTTCACCCTGCACACGCACCATCGCGGTTTCGGGACCGAGGTAACGGTCGGTGTCGATCTTCACCTTGACGCCGCAATAGCTGAAGATACCTTCAGTCACCACCGTGACCATGTCGACGCCTTCGATCTCCGAAGAAACGATGAACGGCGCAGGCTTGTAGTCCGGATAGGTGGTACCGGCACCAATAGCTGTGACGAACACGCCCTTCTCGTGGACAATCTTACCATCCCAGTCGCCGCCGGACTGAAACGGAACCAGCCTGCCACCATGGGACATCGTGCGCTCCAGCACGACATGCGGATCGACGCGCACCAGTTCGCCGTTGTTGTTGGCGTAGCGATCACACGCACCAGCCGCACCAGGCTTGATGTAACACATCACCGGACAAGCATCGCAGCGGATCCTGTCTGAACTGCCAGCAGTGGCGGCGTTTGTTTCAGTCAGCATTACCAAACTCGAGTCCGAGCCAAACTGACCTGACGGGCGGCGCTGATGCCGCGAGGATAAAATTCCGTCCGTCCACATTCGGCATTTTGTTCGTATACGAATGATGTTGCGCGCGGACCTGAAACCTGTCAAGCGCCGCCGCGCGCGAAATCCCGAACTGCCGAATAAAAACTCAATTGCCTACCGTTCGTGTTCACAAATCGTGCAATGCATCATGTCCGCAAAACCACAGCACTTTTCGTTTCATCGCTTGGCTTGCACGTTTGTATACAAACGGTATCGTTGGGATCAGGCGTTGCCGTAGTTTGCAGCGCAGCAGACCGGACCGTGACGATGAGCATGACGCAAAAAACGATCCGCCTGACCGTCAACGGCAGAATTCACGACGTCGATGCCGCGCCAGACACCGCTCTCCTCTACGTGCTGCGCAACGATCTCGCACTGAATGGCCCCAAGTACGGCTGCGGGCTTGGTGAATGCGGCGCCTGCACCGTGATCATCGACGGTGTCGCGGCCCGCTCATGCGTCATTCCAATCAGTGGCTGCCTGCAGCGAGACGTCATCACGCTCGAAGGTCTCGGGTCGCGCGATCATCTAGATCCGGTGCAGCAGGCTTTTATCGAGGAGCAGGCCGCCCAGTGCGGCTACTGCCTTAACGGCATGATCATGACGACGAAGGCTCTGCTGATGCAGAACCCGCACCCTTCTGAATCTGAAGTGCTGAGTACATTGCAGTACAACCTGTGCCGGTGCGGCGCGCACATCGAAATCCTGCGCGCTGTGATGCGTGCTGCTGGTCATGCCGTCGAGGGACACGAGTCATGACTGCGGACTCCCAAGTCGACCGCCAGCCAGCGCTTTCGGGAACGCTGTCCGTTGTTCACCCGACACCCTCGACCGGGAATGAAGCGGCTTTCGAGACCTTCATCAAGATCGCCGCGAACGGAACCGTCACGGCGTTTAACGGTCATGTCGACCTTGGAACCGGCATCCGCACCGCCCTCGGTCAAATCGTCGCGGAAGAGCTCGACGTCTCTTTCGCGCGCGTGATCGTTGTACTGGGTGATACATCGCTTGTGCCCAATCAGGGCGCGACCATTGCCAGCGAAACCATTCAGATCACCGCAGTTCCATTGCGCAAGGCGGCCGCGCAGGCGCGTCATTTTCTGCTGGCGCGCGCCGCTGAGAAGCTCGAACTTCCGGTCAGCGGTTTATCCGTAGAGGATGGCCTGATCCGTGGCCGCGACAACCGCAGCGTCAGCTACGGCGAACTCATCGCAGGCGAAAATATTCGGCTTGAACTTGCCGACGACGTCCCGGTCAAGGCGGTGGATACCTACAGGATTGTCGGGCAATCGATATCGCGCGTCGATCTTCCGGCCAAGGCGACGGGCGAGTTGGTCTATGTGCATGACGTGCGCGTCCCGGGCATGCTGCACGGCCGCGTGGTCCGTCCGCCCTATGCGGGTGTCGATGCAGGCGATTTTGTCGGCACCAGCCTTATAGCTGTCGATGAATCATCGATTCGCGACATCCCTGGAATCGTATCTGTCGTGCAGATCGGTGACTTCGTCGGGGTCGTCGCCGAACGCGAAGAAAATGCGATAAAGGCCGCCGCGCAGCTAAAGGTGACCTGGAAGCCGACGCCCGTGTTGCCAAACCTCGAGGACCTTGCAACCGCGCTCCGTACCAATCCCGGCACACCGCGCACGTTGATCGACAAGGGCGACGTCGATGCCGCCATCGCCTCCACGGACAAGCCGATCAAGCGATCCTACATCTGGCCGTATCAGATGCACGGTTCGATTGGCCCGTCCTGCTCGGTCGCGGATGTTCAGGATGGCGCCGTGCAGGTGTGGTCCGGCACGCAAAATCCCCACATCTTGCGGTCTGATCTCGCGCTGCTCCTTGCGCTACCAGAATCCATGATTGATGTGATCCGGATGGAGGCCGCAGGCTGCTATGGCCGTAACTGCGCCGACGACGTCTCGGCCGACGCTGCGCTGCTGTCGCGTGCCGTGGGCCGTCCGGTTCGCGTGCAACTGACCCGTGAGCAAGAGCATGCGTGGGAGCCCAAAGGCACCGCGCAACTAATGGACGTCAATGGCGGCCTGCGTGCGGACGGCAGCATCGCGGCTTACGACTTCACCACACGCTACCCATCGAACGGCGCGCCAACGCTGGCGCTGTTGCTCACCGGGACAGTTCCTCCGGTGCCGGCTGTCTTTGAGATGGGCGACCGGACTGCAATTCCGCCCTACGATTACGATGTGATGCGCGTGGTCACGCACGACATGCCACCGATCGTGCGCGCGTCGTGGTTTCGCGGCGTATCGGCATTGCCGAATACTTTCGCGCATGAATCCTACATCGACGAACTCGCCACCGAGGCCGGCGTCGATCCCATCGAGTATCGATTGCGCTATCTGAAAGATTCGCGCGCCGTCGATCTGGTCAACGCCGTCGCGGAACGCGCCGGGTGGTCTCCTCGTCCGATCTGGAAAGAGCCAGAAGCAGAAGGCGATGTCGTCCACGGGCGCGGCTTCGCTTACGCGCTCTACGTCCACAGCAAGTTCCCTGGCTATGGTGCGGCGTGGTCGGCCTGGGTCGCGGATGTGGCGGTCAACAAATCAACCGGTGACGTGAGTGTAACGCGTGTGGTTGCGGGGCAGGATTCCGGACTGATGATCAACCCGGACGGCGTGCGCCACCAGATCCACGGCAACGTCATCCAGTCGACCAGCCGGGCGCTCATGGAAGAAGTCTCATTTGACCGGGCTACGGTGGCGAGCCTCGAATGGGGTGCCTACCCGATCATTAAGTTTCCGGACGTCCCGAAGATCGATGTGCTGATGCTGCCACGCCAGGACCAGCCACCTCTTGGCGTCGGTGAATCGGCCTCTGTTCCCAGCGCGGCGGCCATTGCCAACGCCATCTTCGATGCTACCGGTGTGCGGTTCCGCGAACCGCCGTTCACGCCGGATCGCATCCTCGCCGGATTGCGCGGTCAGGAACCTGCACCACAGGGCGCACTGCCGGGACCAACTTTCAAGCCGCTGGAACCACCAACGCGAACTCATAGCGATCCGTTTCTCAAACGCCATAACGTGGTTGCTGGAGCCCTTGCGGCCTGCGCCGCGGTTGTCGGTATCGCTGCCGCGGTGCTGCCGTGGCGGTCGATCGCACCAATTGCCCGGCCGGACACTTCGACCTATTCGGCGGCAACCATTGCCCGAGGTCAGCAGCTCGCAGCGCTCGGCAATTGCGCGGAGTGCCACACCGAGGCAAATGGTGTCGTCAATGCTGGGGGCCGCGCGCTCGATACGCCGTTCGGGGTCATCTACAGCACCAACATCACCCCCGATCCGGAAACCGGAATCGGCGCATGGTCCTATCCGGCCTTCGAACGATCGATGCGCGAAGGCATCCATCGCGATGGCCGACAGTTGTACCCCGCATTTCCCTACAATCACTTCGCCAAGACGACCGACGCCGATTTGCAAGCCCTCTATGCCTATCTGATGGCGCAGACGCCGGTGCGCGCGATCAATCGAGAAAACGCGCTGGCGTTCCCTTTTAATCTCCGCCCACTGCTGGCGGGATGGAATGCGCTGTTTCACAGACCTGCTGTCTTCGAACCCTCCCCCAAACAATCACCTGTCTGGAATCGTGGGGCCTATCTGGTCGAAAGCCTGGGCCACTGCGGCGCCTGCCACACACCGCGCAACGCATTGGGCGCGGAGAGAAATATTAAGGCTTATCTGGCCGGCGGAGTTGCAGAAGGCTGGGAAGCGCCGCCACTGACGAGCCTATCGCATGCGCCAATCCCCTGGAGCGAAGACGAGCTCTTTGCCTATCTGCGAACGGGCATATCCCGTTTCCATGGCGTGGCTGCCGGACCGATGGCGCCGATCGTCAGAGATCTTGCATCCGTACCCGACAGCGACATCCGGGCCATGGCGCTCTATCTCGCCTCTTTCAATGAGAGCGCTATCACTCCATCGGCTCAGGACGAGTTGGCAGCACGACTGGAAACGTCGACAAGCGTGAAAGCAGTTTCTGCATCCACTGCGGGCGGCCGCATTTACGATGGCGCCTGTGCCGTGTGCCATCAAATAGGCGGCCCCGCGCTGTTCGGCAGCAAACCTTCATTGGCCCTCAACAGCAATCTGCACAGTGCTTCGCCCGACAATCTCATTCAGGTCATTCTCCACGGCATCGAACAACCGGTATCCAGTGATCTCGGCTATATGCCGGCGTTCAAAAACAGCCTCAATGACCAGCAGGTCATGGAGCTCGTTTCATACCTGAGACAGCAGTTCGCCCCAGATAAGGCGCCCTGGACCGACGTGGCCGCGGCGATAGGCCGGGCACGCCATGCAGGCAGGCCATAAAATATCACCCGGTGGCTGGTTGCCCGCGAAGGAGCCGGATATGATCCCGGTATGGCCATTACAGATATCGCTTCACGAACCTACAATCACGGCTGGCGCCTCGATCCGATCGTGCGCAGCCTGCTCGACACCGATTTCTACAAGCTCCTGATGCTTCAGATGATCCGGGAGTTCTATCCGGACGAGTATGTCACGTTTTCGGTCATCAACCGTACCCATCATGTCCGCCTCGGCGAAGTGATCGACGAGGGAGAACTTCGCGCGCAACTCGATCATGCCCGTACGGTTCGCTTTACCAAGAAAGAACTGATCTGGCTTGCGGGTAACACCTTCTACGGCAAGACCCAGATGTTCTCGCCGGACTTCATCAACTGGCTCGCGACCTTCCAGCTTCCGGAATATGAACTCCGCACAGTCGACGGCCAGTACGAGCTGCATTTCCATGGATCGTGGACGCACACCACAATGTGGGAGATTCCCGCACTCGCCATCATCAATGAATTGCGCTCACGTCAAGCCATGAAGGGCCAGGGACGCTTCGTTCTCGACGTGCTCTACGCACGCGCCAAGGCGAAACTCTGGACCAAGGTCGAGCGGCTGCGCAAACTGGATGGCTTGCGGCTATCGGATTTTGGAACGCGGCGACGGCACGGATTTTTATGGCAGCGCTGGTGCGTTGAAGCTGTCAAGGAAGGACTGGGGTCGGCATTCACGGGTACATCCAATGTGCTGCTGGCGATGGATAATGACCTCGAAGCCATCGGCACAAATGCGCATGAACTTCCGATGGTGGCGGCGGCCTTGGCCAAGGACGACGACGAACTGCGATGGGCGCCCTATCTTATCCTCGATCAATGGCGCCATACCTATGATGGGAATCTTCTGATCGCCCTGCCTGACGCATTTGGCACAAAAGCGTTTCTCCGCGACGCTCCGGATTGGGTAGCGGACTGGACCGGCTTTCGTCCTGACAGCGCTCCACCGATCGCTGCAGGCGAAGAGATCATCCGATGGTGGAAGGAAAAGGGGCGCGACCCGAAAGAAAAACTTCTCATTTTCTCCGACGGGATGGATGTCGAATCGATAGAGGAAACGCATCGATTTTTTGCCGGGCGCGTCAGGACCAGTTTCGGCTGGGGCACAAATCTCACCAACGACTTTGTCGGATGCGCGCCGGACGGCACCGCCGATCTCGATCCGATCTCGCTGGTCTGCAAGGTGACCGCCGTCAACGGAAAGCCGGCGGTGAAGCTTTCTGACAATCCTGAAAAGGCGACCGGCAATCCCTCCGAAATTACCCGCTACTTGCGCGTCTTCGGCAACGCAGGCCGCGTCCGCAGCGCGGTTCACGTGTAACTGCGAGGTTCGCGACCAATTCCATTTGAGCTTCATCGCATGTAAATTACGCACAAGGCCGCGCTTCAATGACACGTGGTCACTGTTAAGGAGACGAATTGATGAAGATCACGGTCAACATTGACTGCACGCCGCAGGAAGCTCGCGAATTCCTTGGGCTTCCGAATATCCAGCCGATGCAGGAAAGAGCGATGAAACAGGTCGAGGAAAAGCTGCTTGCCGGCGTTGCCAGCATGTCGCCCGACGCGATCCTGCGCAATTGGATGTCGTTCAATCCTGAGCAGATCGGAGACATGTTCAAGATGTTCGGCGGACTAGCTGGCGGCGGGACCAAAAAGTAGAAACTACCGTAACCCCGCAGGTTCGAATTCTACAGCGACACCGCGTAAACTTCGTATTCCTCGCGCACGGTCTCAATGTGATCGCGCATTGCGTTCGCCGCTCCCACCTTGTCGCCGCGCAGGATGGCAACAACGACCCTGTCGTGTTCCACGTAGGATTTCGCAAGACGGCCGAGATTTCGGAACTGCGCCCGCCTGAATGGTTGAACGCGAATCCGCGTCGCTAAAGTCATTTCGGCGACATAGCCGTTCTGGGAGCCCGCGTAGATTGCGTTGTGAAATGCCTCGTTCGCTTCATGAAATAACTGCGGATTCCCATCATAACTCAAAAGCCGCAGCCGCTCGTGCAGCGCCTCCAGTTCACTACGTTGAGTGATCGACATCCGCTCGGCTGCAAGCCCGGCACACAGTGCTTCAAGTTCAGCCATCGCCTCAAACATGCTGTTGAGTTGCTCGATGGTCGGCCTCGCCACCACCGCGCCGCGGTGGGCGCGCGAATTGACCAGACCGCTGGCCACCAATTGCCGAAGTGCCTCGCGAACCGGCGTGCGCGAAACATTGAAGCGTCTTGCAAGCTCGGATTCGTCAAGCGACGATCCCGGCTCCAGCGCCCCGCGCACGATGTCGTCGGCCAGTTGCAACCGCAGCTCTTCGGCAAGCGTGCGCTTTCCTGCGGTTGCCGCTCCACGTGTAAGCGAGCCCGTTTCACCAACTCCTGGCGTGTCGCCGGCCAAATCTTGCGGCATTTCCGGTTCAAAGATCATGGCTTTTCATTCGGCGTGTCGATCAGGCTCACATGGGCAGCGACAATCCGCCAACCTTCCGCGAAGCGCACCCACGTCTGCATCTGCCGCCCCACTCTGCCGGGCGCGGATGCTCGACTGAATAATGTTGAAACAACGGCTGTGTCGCGGCCATAGGTGGTGATGACGGTTTTTGACAGGTCACGCATCAGGCCGGCTGGATTGCGCGCGGCTCGAAACGCGGCGATTGCCTCATAGCCGTAGAGGTTTTCGCCTATGCCGTAGCGAATGGTGTCTGGATCCTTGCGAAACAGCGCATCGAGCGCTGCAACGTCGTTAGACGTCAGCGCTTTCTCATAGCGTTCGAAGGCCTCTGTCACTTCGGCAACGACGTCCAATAGGTTGACCTCAATCGCCATTCTCAAAAATTCCCTGGGCGCGGCGCATGAACGACCCCGGCCTGCTCCAGAGCATAAGCCACACGCAGGGCAATATCCTCTCGCCAGGGCGCCGCGATGATCTGCACCCCGATCGGCATGGGATCCAGCGGAACAGGGACAGCCGCCACCGGGAGACCGATAAACGAAACCGGCTGGGTGTAAATTCCAATGTTAGGCCGAACCAGCATCTCGACTCCATCCAGGACGAAGGTCGCCTGACCGATCTTCGGCGCAACGCAAGGCGTCGACGGCGCCAGAATCACATCGACAGTGTTGAACAATTCCACGACTTTCGCCCGGTACCAACGGCGAAATTTCTGCGCGCGGTCCACGTAGACAGCAGGAACCATTGCTCCGGCGAAGAGCCGATCCCGCACCGCAGGATCGAAATCGTGCGGACGGCTCCGCAACCGGTCGAGATGCAACGACGCGCCTTCGCTTGTCGTGATCACATAGGCCGCGGCACGGGCCCGCGCGGCTTCCGGAATTTCGACCTCATGCGTCACGGACAAAGCCTTGGCGACACGCGCCATGGCTTCCTGTGCCTCGGATGTAAGGGATGCCTTGAAATAACCTCCGGCGACGGCAATGCGCAGATCGCCGATCCCTTGTGCGAGTAACGGCGTCACGGGCTCCACCGGACGCCCCACACACGCTGCGTCGTCCGCATCAGGCCCTTGCATCGCATCGTAAGCGAGCGCCAGATCCCGGGCCGTTCGCGCAAATGGCCCTAGATGATCAAAACTCGCAACAAACGGAAACGACCGTGCGCGCGACAGCCTGCCATAAGTCGGCTTCAGGCCGAAGGTACCGCAGAATGACGAGGGGACGCGGATCGATCCATTGGTGTCGGAGCCTAGCGCCAGCGGTACGAGTCCGCCACCAACCGCGCTGCCGGAACCACCGGATGAACCACCGGACATCCGCGTTAGATCATGCGGATTGCGTGAAGGGCCGTCGTGAACGTTCTCTCCAGTGAAATCGTACGCATACTCGCCCATATTGAGCGCGCCGACCAGAACCGCGCCCGCGGCCTCCAGGCGTTCGATCAGCGTCGCATCGCGGCTGGAGGCGGCGCGATCACGGTTGATCTTCGATCCAGCGCGGGTCGGCAGACCTTCAATATCGAAGAGATTCTTCACTGCGAACGGCACGCCCGCGAGCGGACCTGCTCGACCGCCAGCAGCAAGTGCCGTATCAATCTTCCCTGCTGTTGCCCGCGCGCGGGTGGCAATCACTTCGGTAAATGAATTTAGGCTGGGATCACGCGTTGCGATTCGCGCCAGCGCTCCATTGGTCACGTCGATGGCTGACATCCTGCGGGACGAAACCGCATCGGCAATCTCTGATACCGATAACCACTCCATGTCCGGGATCAAGGTGGTATCAGGCTTCATAGGTATTCGCCGGCTCGACTTCATCGGGCAGCGGAAACTCCTGAACCATCCGCGCCATCTTCAACGAGACGTCCAGATTCGCGCGAACAGCAGGCTTCCAGGCCAGGTCAATCGGCAAGCCGAGGACCGCAGCTGCAGCATCGATGTAAGTATCCAGAGGATCAGTCGGAGGCATAGCTGTCTCAGCGGTTCTCAATGCACGGGAAGCGGCGGATGCGGGATCGCCGACAACAGTTCGCGAGTATAAGCATCCTGCGGCGCATCAAGCACAGTCTCGGTCGCTCCCTGCTCGACGATTCGCCCGCTTCGCATCACGATGACACGATCGCATAGGAGCCGCACCACATTCAGATCATGCGATACGAACAGATAGCTCATACCCATCGACTGCTTGAGATCCTGCAGCAAGTTCAGCACCACCGCCTGCACCGATACATCGAGCGCGGCGGTCGGTTCATCAAGAATGATCAGGTCTGGCTTCAGCGCAATGGCTCGCGCAATACCGACTCGCGCCTTCTGCCCGCCAGACATCTGGTGTGGGAAACGATCCAGCAAGGACAACGGCAAGCCTACCTGCTTCGCCAATTCTTCGCATCGCGCACGCAACGCATCGCCCCCTTTGAGGTCGCCGAGTTGCAGGATCGGGTCGGCAATAGCACGCGCTGCCGTAAAACGCGGATTAAGGCTGTCGGTAGGGTCCTGAAAGACCATCTGGATTCGCTTGCGCAGCGGTAATCGCGCAAAAGCATTGGGAAGAATGGCGCCAACGTCTTCGCCATCGAACACAATGCGCCCTGACGTCTGGTCGAGCAGGCGCATCACCATCATCGATGTGGTGGATTTCCCACAACCCGATTCACCGACAAGGCCGACGCTTTCGCCGCGGTTGACCGAAAAGCTGATACCATCCACGGCCCGAAATTGCTCCGGCTCGACGGGCGGCTTGCGGCCAAACAGTGAAGATAATGTCTTCGATACACCTTGACGTGGATACTCCTTGACCAGTTTTTCGACGACCAGAAGCGGCGCGGCATCTGCCTTTCCCACCGATGTCGTATCTGCTGAAGTCGGCAAAGCCGCCCTGTCTTCATCCGACAACAGATCTCGTAGCGAGACCCCGAGCCTCGGCGTCGCTCGCATCAACTTGCGGGTATAGGGATGCTCGGGTTTGACGAAAATATCATTCGATAGCGCCGTCTCAACGACATTTCCCTTCTCCATCACCACCACGCGGTCGCAGTAAGCAGCCGCGAGCCCGAGATCGTGCGTGATGAGGATGGTGGACATGCCGCGGCTTTTGGTCAGCTCCACGATCAGATCCATCACGGCCTTTTGTGTGGTGACATCAAGACCCGTGGTCGGTTCATCCGCGATCAGAAGCTGGGGATTGCAAGCCAGTGCGAGGGCAATGACAACACGCTGGCACATGCCGCCGGACAGCTCAAACGGATAGGCATGGTACCGCTCTCGCGGGCGCGCGATCTTCACCTGCTCAAGCGCCTCAATCGCCTTCTCGCCGCGATCATTGGACGTCGATTGAACATGCTGGCGCAGCACGTCCTCAATCTGGTCACCGACCTTTCGGATCGGATTGAGCGCGGCGCGCGGGTTCTGGAAAATCATGGACATCTCACGGCCACGCAGGTCGCGCATGTTCGCCTCGGACGCATTCTTGACGTCGATTCCGGAGAACATGATAGATCCGTCGGCAATCCTGCCGGCGCGATCGAGAATCCGCATCACCGCGTAGGACGTCACCGACTTGCCCGAACCGGACTCGCCGACGATGCCCAGTGTCTCGCCCTTGGCGACACTGACATTGACATGCTGAATCGCCCGCACGATGCCGCGCCGGGTCGCAAACTCCACTGTGAGATCATTGACGTCGAGCAACGGGGTCGCGGTCATGCGTTATGTCCTTCGCTGCGGATCGACGATGTCGCGCAATCCGTCGCCGAGCAGGTTGAAGCAAAACACCGCGATCATCAGCGCGAGGCCCGGAAAGAATGCGATCCACCATTCACCCGAGACCATGAAGGTAGCGCCTTCCGCGACCATGATCCCCCACTCGGCCGTCGGCGGGCGAACACCGAGCCCAATGAAGGAGAGGCCCGCGGCGTTAAGGATCGCGTATCCCATGGTCAGCGACATCTGCACAATCATGATCGGCATGATGTTGGGCAGGATATGAGCGAGCAGAATGCGATACTCGCTATTGCCGGACAATCGCGCAGCCTGCACGAAGCCGGCGTCACGGCGGACGTTGGCCTCAGCACGCGCCACACGAACGTAAAGCGGGAAATTCACGATGGCCGTGGCGAAGATGATGTTTTGTACAGTATTGCCGAGCGCGGCGACGATGCCCATCGCCAGCACGAACAACGGAAACGCCATGATGGTATCCGCGATGCGCCCCACGATGCGATCAGTCCAGCCACCGAAATAGCCAGCGGCAACCCCTGCGATGCCGCCCATAAGGAACACCAGTACAACTGAAGCAGCCGCGATGAAGAAGTCCAGCCGGGTTGCAACGACCACCCGGCTCAGAATGTCACGCCCGAGTTGATCGGTGCCGAACCAATGAGCTGCCGAAGGCGGCTTCAGCGCCTGTGCAGTATTACTGGCCAGCGGATCGTAAGGTACGATGGAAGGACCAAATACCGCTGCGACGATAATAAGGACAAGGAGCCCGAACGCGAAGGCCGTGACGAGGTTCTCGCCCAGAATGTATCGCGCGTGCTGGAGCGTGGCCTTGAAGCCCGAGGCCTGATTTGTTGATGCTATTTCGGCAACCGGCGCGACAGTGCTCATCCTTCCAACCTCACACGCGGATCGATGACGCCATAAAGAATGTCAATGACCAGGTTAAGCAGCACGTACATGACTGCCATCGTCAGCACGAAGCCCTGCACCGGCGCGAAGTCGGACGAGATCAATGCTTCGACCGCATAGGAGCCGATACCAGGCCATGCGAAGACTTTTTCCACCAGCACATTGGCGCCGAGCAGGAACGAAAAAACCATGCTCAGCGTAGTAATCACCGGCAGCATCGCGTTGCGAAATGCATAAGTGACGGTGACCTTGGAAGGCGACAATCCGCTGGCACGCGCGGTGCGGACGAAGTCCGATGCCAGAACAGCCAGCATGGAGGCGCGGGTCATGCGCGCGATAGGCGCCAGTGAAAAGATCGCAAGCGTTGCGGCAGGCAGGATCAACTGACTCAGCGCCGAGCGGAACGTCTCCATGTTTCGCGCGAGCAAGCTATCGATCAGGTAGAATCCGGTGACAGCAGGTGGCGCGCTTGCAAATACATCCAGACGCCCGAGCGGCGCCGGCGACCAACCAAGCTTGAAATAGAAGACATAGACCAGAACCAGGCCCGTAAAGAACACCGGCAGCGACACGCCAGCGGTTGTCAGTACCCGGCAAAGATGATCGATCCATGAGCCCGGCCGCGTGGCGGCGAGAATGCCCAGCGGAATCGCAATCGAGACAGCGATCAGCAGTCCGATCAGGGTCAGTTCCGCCGACGCCGGCAAACGATTGCGGATTTCCGTCGCAACTGGCTGGCCCGTGGTGAGCGAGTTACCGAAGTCACCTCTCGATAAATCCACAGTATAGCGGACGAACTGTTCGATCAGCGGCTTATCGAGACCAAGCTTCTTGCGAATTTGCTCGATGGCCTCCTTGGTCGCAGCGGGTCCCGCGAAATAGGCCGCCGGGTCACCCGGCAACGCACGGGTCAGAAGAAATGTGACAATCACGACCCCGATCAAACTCGGGATCGCAAAAGCCAGTCTTTTTCCGATCATGCCGAGCATGGAACGCCCCCGCCCTGACCTTTACGCCTTCACCAGTGCGCGATAGTCGAGTCGGCGGTGGAACCAGTACTGGTAACCCGAAACATTCTTCTGCATCGCGACGTTGACGTAAGGCTGATACAGCGGGATGCGCGGAATGTCGGCGTAAGCGAGATCGACGAAGCCCTTTACATCCTTGTCGTAAGCACTCGTGTCGCCGATCGCGGCCGCATCGACCGCACCGTTGATGTACTTGTCCATTTCCGGCGACTTGTAGCTCATCGTGTTGAAGATCGAATTCTTGCCGCTGTAGCACCAGATGAAAAAGTATTCGGGATAATCGAGCCAACCCGAGAATACGTTGGTGTAAAGCGGCAGCACCTTCTTGTTCAATTCCGTGCGCCAGTTGGCTCCAGGTATCTTGTTGATTGTGGTCTTGATGCCAATCTGGCCAAGACTTTCCTGAACCAGGATGCAAAGTGGCTCGTTGACACCGGCAAAACCGAGATCGAACGACAATGTGGTCTCGAAGCCGTTCGGATAGCCCGCCTCTGCGAGGAGAGCTTTGGCTTTTGCGATGTCGGTGTTGAATTTGTGCGGCTGTGGCCAAGCCACTTCCGTCCCGCCGGTGCCACCGAACATTGGCTTGGCGAGCCCGAACAGCACCGCGTCCATGATCTTCTGGTAAGGCAACGCATACGCGACTGCCTGACGCACCTTCGGATTATCGAACGGGGGCTGCGTGACGTTCATGCCGATGTACTGCACGCCGTTGGAATATGGCGTCGAGACAATATTGAGCTTGCCGGAATCCTTCAGCTCAACGAAGTCCTTGTTGGGCAGATCATAGGAAATGTCGGCATCGCCGCGCTCCAGTAGCGCACGCCGGTTGCCGGACTGCGGCACCATACGCCAGATGACGCGCTTGATCTTCGGCATTGGACCGCCGACCCAGTTCTCGTTACGCTCCATCACTACTTCGGTGCCTGCGGTCCAGCTCTTCACCTGATAGGCACCGGAGCCCGCGGTATTCTGCTTGGTGTACTCGAGACCCCACGGATCTTTCTCGGTCGCGCTTTTCTTCACGAGTTCGGAATTAACGATGCACGGTACGATCACCGCGAGATCGGGAATCGTGAGGCGATCCTTCTTCGCGAAATCCACGCGCACCGTATTGTCGTCAACGATAACGAACTGCTCCGGCTTGGTGAGCGAACCCGCGCTCATCTGGAAGGTCGGGAAGCCGCCGACGCTAACGGCACGGTCGAGCGACCATTTCACATCCTTCGCCGTCACCGGCGCGCCGTCGTGAAACGTCGCCTTTTTCTTCAGTTTGAATGTCACCGACATATCGCCGACATTCATATCCTCGGCCAGTTCAGGCTTGAACTTGTCGCGGTCGTAATACGGAACGCCGTTGGCGCCGGTTTTCATTTCATGGGTGATGAGGCGATCGTAACAATTCCAGGACACCTCGTACCCCGGCACATTCGTGCCGACACCGTGGATATCCAGATTGTTGGGTCCACTTTCAGAAACGATCAGCAGCGTTTCAGAACGCGCATCCGCCTTGGCAGCGGACCAGATCGCCGGCCCCGGTATCGCAGCACCTGCCGCCGCTCCGGTAACCGTCTTCAGAAAATCGCGACGCTTCATGATGTTCTCCAACGCGCTGAGATTTCGTTGGAGATGACCTCGCAAGCTTCATGCCAGATCTAAAGGAGGCATTAAAATACATATAAGATACTGAATTATAAAATGATTTTTTAAAATCTGGAAGCCCGGCGGGTTATTTGCAGCGCGACATAATTGCATACAAAGATGATAATATGCATATTTTTTGTGCGAGTTTTTTGAGATGCACGGGTTTTGCGCGTTGTTAACGCGATGCATGTTGCCATTCGATGCGAGCGATTTTCATTCGAATATTGTCGGGGCGAGAAGCGAACCTCTTAGCCGCGTAGATATGTCAATCGCCATCGGACGAGATCGTCCGCCCCGGGACCCGGTTGCGGCTGCAAGTCGTTCAGTTGAACGGTTTCGCCCGTGTCCTGATCAACCATCGCAAGCTTCACGGCGCCACCGGTCTTTCGATTGGTGAACTTAAGCGGCGGCCCGGCCCTCCCGGACACACCCCACTTGTCCCCCACCTGAACCAGCGCCTGCGTCAGGAGAACCGTATCCCTGCCCTTTCGAGTCAGAATGTACTCGTAGCGCTCCGGATTCACCTGATAGCGCCGCCGCTCGACCAGTTCGTTCTCTTCAAGATGCTTGAGCCGGTCAGACAGCGTTGCGTTGGTCACTCCGGTCGAGCGGCGCAAATCCTCATACTTGCTTAGACCGAATGAGAGGTCGCGCAAAATCAGCACGGCCCATCGATCGCCGATCGCGGCCAATACGCCGGCGATCGAACACGCCATTCCCTCAAAGCCTTTTGACTTCATAAAAGTACTTGCCTCCTTATAACTCTTATCATTAGAGTGACTAGTCGTCCAGTCCTATCGGTACTGGACTGAGACGACGCGAAGCAACGGCATCGCAAAAAACGGTTTAGGGACGGCAAACATGAGCAAGCTTCGCGACCTTGTGATCGATGCACACGGAGGCATTGATCGTTGGAATAAAGTGAGAGCCATCGAAGGCGATATGTCCATCACTGGCCTGCTCTGGGCAAGAAAGGGCTGGCCCGATGCCCTTAAGGACATCCACGTCACCGTCGATACCAAGCTGCAATCGACCAGCTATCGCCCGTTCACGGACCCGAATAAGCGCAGCATCTATCGGCCAAACCATACGGCCGTTGAAACCCTGGACGGGCAAGTGCTTGACGAACGGCGCGATCCGCGCTCCGCATTCGAAGGCCACAAGCCGGAAACACCATGGGATGCCCTCCATCTGGCGTACTTCAGCGGCTACGCGATGTGGAATTATCTCTGCACGCCCTTCATTTTCGCGTTGCCGGGATTCAAAACTGAAGAAATAGACCCTTGGAATGAAAACGGCGAATGCCGCCGCAGACTCAAGGTGACTTTCCCCGACACCATTGCCACCCACTGCTCCGAACAGATCTTTCATATCAATGGCTACGGTCTGGTCTGCCGGCTGGACTACGGTGCGGAGGTCACAAGCAACATTCCCACGGCCCACTATGTCGAGGACTACAAGACGTTCGACGGCATCAAAATCGCGACCAAGCGGCGCGCGCTTCGCCGTAATCCGGATGGCACCGCGGTGCCTGCACCTGTCGCCGTCGCCATCGATATAGCAAACATCAGCTTCGCCTGAAGCAAGGGCCGTATCCGCCAAATCAAACAGCCGCTGAAGACGGCATCACGCATATCGGAGGAACAAGTGGTAGAGACCAACGAAAAACGCCACACAGTGACGTTGACCGTCAACGGCATACGCCAGACCGCCTCGGTGGAGGCGCGGAAACTGCTGGTCCATCTGCTCCGGGATGATCTGAATCTGACCGGCACGCATGTCGGCTGCGACACTTCGCAGTGCGGCGCCTGCACCGTCGACATCGATGGACAGGCGGTCAAATCCTGCACAGTTCTCGCTGTCATGGCCGACGGAACGTCCATCACGACAATCGAAGGCCTCGCGTCGGCTGGCGGCGCTCTGCATCCAATTCAAGAGGCGTTCCACGAACATCATGCCTTGCAATGCGGTTTCTGCACGCCTGGAATGATCATGAGCGTCCGCCAGTTGCTCAAGCAGAACCCGGATCCCACCGAAGACGAAATCCGTCACAACCTCACCGGCAATATCTGCCGTTGCACCGGCTACCACAACATCGTGCGCGCAGTTGAATCGCTCGCAGCAGAGGCACACGGTCATGACTGAAACAGCCACCATCAAGTACATGGGTCAGCCGCTGCGGCGGCGCGAAGACTTCAAATTCATTACCGGCAAGGGACGCTACACGGACGACATGAAATCGCCGGGCATGCTTCATATGGCGATTCTCCGTTCGCCGCACGCCCATGCCATTATCAAGCATGTTGATCTCTCCGCAGCTCAGACAGCCCCAGGCGTTCGCCTTGTTTTGTCCGGTTCCGACCTCGTTGGTAAGATTGGCTCGATCGCTCCCAACTGGATTATTCCGGGAACCAAGGTCCCGGATCGTCCGGTCGTTGCGGTGGATCGTGTCCGCTTCGTCGGGGAATGCGTTGCGGTCGTCGTTGCTGAGACGCAGGCGCTGGCTCACGATGCCGTCGGACTGATCGAAATTGATTACGAGACGCTGCCAGCAGTTGTCGACGAAGAGGCCGCGATCCGCGAGGGCGCGCCGCAACTCCACGACAACGTGCCTAGAAACATTACAACGCTCTACAAGGCCGGCGGCGGCGAGTACAAGAAAGCCGCAAGCGAAGCGGACCATGTCATCAAGCTTCGTGTGATTAACAACCGCTTGATTCCAACCTGTATGGAGACGCGCTCCATCCTCGCCGAGCCGAATGTTGACGGAACACTGACCGTCAACATCCAAAGCCAGGTGCCTCACATGCACCGGCGCTGGATCGCCGAAACCGTCGGCATTCCCGAGCACCAGCTCCGAATCGTCGCGCCTGACATCGGCGGCGGATTCGGTGCAAAGATGCATCTTTATCCAGAGGAACTGCTCTGCCCTTATCTCGCGCGTCAGCTTGGTGTTCCGGTGAAGTGGTGGGAGTCCCGCTCGGAAAGCCATCAATCCACCAGCCACGGACGCGCCCATACCGAGACCATTGAAGTCGCATTCCGGAACGATGGAAAGATTCTTGGACTGAGAGTTGAAACACTCGGCAACGTCGGGGCCTATCTGTCGAACATGGCGTCCGGCGGACCGACGGTGAATACGATCAACTTCGGCACCGGCACCTACAAGATCGACAACTACGAGGCATTCTCCAGGGTAGTTGTAACCAATACCGTTCCGGTCGATGCTTATCGCGGATACGGCCGTCCTGAGGCGGGATACATCGCGGAGCGCGCCATCGACGCGGTTGCACGTCACCTCAAGCTCGATCAGGTCGAGGTGCGGCGACGAAATTTCATTCAGCGCGCCGACTTTCCGCACCGCCCCTATAACGGTACGGCCGTGATTTACGACAGCGGTAACTACGAAGGCTTGCTGGCAAAAGCTCTGGATGCATTCAAGTACGACGAGCGGATCGCCGAACGAGATCAATTGCGCAGCCAGGGCCGCTATCGCGGTATCGGCGTCGCGGCCTATACCCATATGTGTGGCATGGCGCCATCTCGCCGCCTCGGACCAGGCGGATTTGATCGGGGAGGCTGGGAAAGCGCTCGAGTGAGCATCGACTCGAGCGGTCGTGCCACAATCTTTTCCGGTTCGATGAGCCAGGGTCATGGCCACAACACATCATTGGCACAGATCGCGGCCGATGTTCTTCAACTCCCGATCGAGAACATCGACATCGTGCAAGGCGATACGCGGCAGGTTCAGGCCGGCCACGGCACTTTCAACTCCCGCTCCATGGCCGTCGGCGGATCGAGCGTTCACGTCTCGTCACAGCGTGTTGTTGCCAAGGCCAAGAAGATCGCGGCGAGCATGCTGGAGGTAGACGAAAAGGATATTTCCTACCAGGCCGGGCAATTTAGCGTTCCGGGTACGGACATCGCACCGCTAAGCTTCGGCAAGGTCGCCCGCATGGCCTATGTAGGGCACAAGCTTCCTGACGGATTGGAACCAGGCCTTGACGAAACGGTGTTTTACGATCCGACCGGCATGGGGTCGCCCTCAGGCATTCATATGGCTTATATCGAGGTCGATCCTGAAACCGGAATCGTCGATGTTCTCGATTACGTAGCGGTGGATGATGTCGGCACGATCATCAATCCCCTTCTCGCCGCTGGACAAATTCATGGCGGCGTCGTGCAGGGCATCGCGCAGGCCCTTTACGAAGAAGTGAGTTATGATTCCGACACCGGGCAATTGATGACCGGCTCATTGCTGGACTATGCAGTTCCGCGCGCGGAGCATGTTCCAAACATACGGTCGTCGTTTCAGGAAACGCCATCTCCAACCAATCCGATCGGCGTCAAGGGTATCGGCGAAAGCGGTGCGATCGCGGCGCCACCATGCATGGTTCATGCGGTACTCGACGCGCTGTCACCGTTCAAAATCCTGCATTTAGATATGCCGATGACGCCGCCGCGCATCTGGTCCGCGGTTAAAAATGCACGCGCAGGAGGAAGCCAATGATCCCGGCATCGTTTGACTATGTTCGAGCAACCTCGCTCTCCGAGGTGATCAGCCTGTTGCAGAAAGACCCCGATGGCAACAAGCTTGTGGCTGGTGGCCACACGCTGATCCCGACATTGAAGCTGCGGCTGGCGTCGCCTGCGTTGCTGATCGATATCGGCGGCATCGAAGAACTGAGAGGAATCGAAATTGGCGACCGGATCAGGATCGGGGCGCTGACCAAACATGCTGAACTCCTCGCGTCCAAGGAGCTGTACGACGTACTGCCGATCTTTCGTCAAACTGCGGACATCATCGCTGATCCACAGGTGCGTAATCGCGGCACGATCGGCGGCTCGCTGGCCAACGCGGATCCGGCGGCCGACTGGCCAGCCGTTGTCATCGCACTCAAGGCAGAATTGGAGATCGCAGGCCCCAGTGGCTCCCGGCGCATCGGCGCAACGGATTTCTTTGTCGATATTTTCACAACTGCGCTGGAAGCCGGCGAGGTCCTGGTGGCGGTCGATATTCCCCGCCCTGATGCGGGGACTGAGTTCAGGTACCGAAAAATCCGGCACCCTGCGAGCGGCTATGCCGTTGTCGGCGTAGCCGTTGGTGTATCCTTGGAGAATGGGGTCGTCTTGAATGCCGCTATCGGCGTCACCGGCGCCGCCGGTCATGCTTTTGCGGCCGATGCGGCAACCGGCTATCTGATCGGGAAAGCTCTTAAGCGTGAGACCATCGAAACGGCCGCACGGCTTGCAAGCGAGCAAGCCCCATGCCTGTCCGACCACTATGCGTCGGCCGAATATCGCCAACATCTCATCAGGACAGAGGTCACACGAGCGCTGACATCTCTGATTGAGGCAGCGTGATCACTGATGCGGGCGCGCAGCCAAGTTGCGCGCCCAGGCGATCTATTTTCTGTTCCGTTTCGATGGGGAAGCACGACCCTTTGCGTCTGTCTTGTCCCCGCCGGTATCAGGACGAGCGGCGACCGCACCAAACCTCTTCCGGTTAAACGAGACAGCGCCGGAGCCAGCAACAATTTCGATATCTTCTAGGCGGAGCGGTTTACCCCGCGCGGTCAGCAATTCGGGATACTGGATTTCCTGCCCATTGGAACGGTCATGGAAAACGACCTGCGGTCCGGCAGGCTCAGCCAGCCAGTCATCCCCCCATTTTTTGAGCGCCAGATAGGTCGGAAAGAAATCCCGGCCCTTTTCCGTCAACACATACTCATACCGACCAGCATGTTCAGGCAGAGGAACACGGGTCATAATCCCGGCATCGACGAGCTTCTTCAGGCGGGTGCTGAGAATGTTCGGCGCTAAACCGACATAGTACTGGAATTCATCGAAGCGTTTGACACCGTAATAAGCCTCGCGCAGCAGCAGGATCGACCACCTGTCTCCCACCGCTTCCATGGCGCGTGCCACCGAACATTCCTTGTTGGCAATACGGCTTCGCTTCACATCGGCCATTTGCAGTCTTTCATTCCTCGAATCTTGTCCTCACAATATGGAGCCCGATACTCGACTGTCCAGCGCCCTCCTGCCCGCTTTTAGTAGAGTTTTTGAACCTCGTACTCTTCCATCCCCGGCCCGCTCAAGGACCTGAGGCAGCGTCTATAATCGTGCCGAACGGCTGCCACCGCTCACCCACCAGACGGCGGAGTTGCATGGATTTTATGGGGGCCAGATTATCCGGGCTGGTGCTGACTTTGATTCCCGGCATCAACATGTCGATCTCAAAATTCCGGATGTTTGAAGCCTGACGCATGACGTTGTCGCGCGTGAGGTCATCGCCTGCCTGCTTCAGCACCTGTATCATCGTTTGCGCCATGACATAGCCCTGCGTATTACCTGTCGCGGCCACATCGGCCCCGGGATAGTATTTTTCCAGAAAGGCGAGGTAAGCCTTGACGCCCGGATCACTTGCCATCGCGGGATCGGTCGCGTCCTTCAGGAACCCGCCGCTGATAATGCCTTGCGAAACATCGAATCCCGCAGGTTTGATGACACTTCCAATCGAAGCTGAAGGAATGTTGAGAATATGGACCGGTTTCCATCCAAGCTCCGCAATCTTCCGGATCGCCTGGGCTGCGAATTTCGGGCCGGTAAAATTCAAGAAGATATCGGCGCCGCTGGCCTTCAGCGCGACGACCTGGGAATCAACTGTCGGGACTGAAACTTCATAACTCGCCTCTGCCACGATCATCGAGACTCTCGCGCCAAGACCCTGCTTCAGTCCATTCAGGATGTCCTTGCCGTAATCATCGTTCTGGTAGAGGACCGCGACTTTTCCGCCCGGATGATTGGCCGCAATGTATTGGCCGTAAACTCTCCCCTCGGTCAGAAACGACGGCTGGAATCCGGTGGTCCAAGGAAAGTTCTTGGGGTCGTTCCATTTCGACCCGCCTCCGCCGACAAAGAGATGGGGCACCTTCCTGGCATTCACATACTTATGGATGGCAGTGTTGGTCGGAACGCCAAACATACTGAACAGCAGCAGGACTTCATCATTCTCGACCAGTCTGCGGGTTTGCTCTACTGTCTTGGGCGGACTGTAGGCATCGTCGTAACTGATGAATTTGATCTTGCGCCCGTTCACGCCACCTTCGGTATTCACCTTTTCAAAGTATGCCGCCTCAGCTTTGCCAAGCAGACCCCAAGCGGAGCCCTGCCCGCTATAGGGCATGGTATTGCCAATCTTGATTTCGCTGTCAGTTGCGCCGGTGTCGTATTTCTTATCCGCGGCACTGGCATTGCCACAGGCAAATACCGCAGCCACCGCAAAATATGTCATGAACGTTATCAAGCGCATCTCAGCAATCTCCAGACAGAGTTGTTCGCTTTCGGCCGCGCATGATGCGCGACCGATGGTCTCGACCCAGGAAACGGGGAATAATCAGGCCGCCTGGCCGGATTCCTTTGCTTTCGCAGACGACTCTGGCTGCGATGCGCGAGGATGTGTCACCAGCACACCGGCCTCCGCCAATCGCTTCAACTCCGCCTCGCTGATACCGAGCTCGCTGAACACCACGTAGTTATGCTCACCCTGGAAAGCGGGTGTTCCAATAGGTGTCAGTTCTTCATCGGAGAAGTGCCACGGCCGGCCCGGCAGACGATATTCGCCGCCACTACGATCCGACACGTGCTGGACCGCACCCCAGTATTCGCTCCACTCCGATTTGATCAGATCCTTGGTCGAGCGAATCTCACCCATCGCTATCTTGGCCTCATCGAACTGGGCATCGAGCGTCGCCATGTCCGGAAAGGTCAACATCCACGACTGAATGATCTGGTGCAGCGCACCAAAATTCAGGCGGCGTGCTGCGGCCGACGAGAACCGAGGATCATCCATCAGATCGACGCGGCGCATGGCGCGCAGCCAGGAGGGAAACGTGCGGCTGCCAACGATGCTGGTCGCGACCGTGAAATGCTCGCCATTCGGACCAGTAAAGAACGAACAGTCGGTGGCGCCGAGAATCGCCGGCTCCGCGCCAATATCATCATCTGACATATCGAGATGGGCACGTTCATTGATCGCAAGCAGCGTCGCTGCCATAGCTACATCGATGTACTGGCCCTTACCCGTCTTCTGACGGCTGTTGAGAGCGGCAAGAATCGCGATCACCGCCTGCAGACCGGTATAGACATCAGCATGCGACAGGCTGTCGGTGCGCGGCTCCGCAAGCGCTTCGCCGTAATGGCGGACGCTGTTGTGCGTGAACCCCGCTTCGGCTTGCACTGTCGGCGCGTAGGCCATTCGGCTGCGCCACGGGCCGCTCTGACCGTACCCCGTGATGGACGCATAAATCAGCCGCGGATTGCGCTTTGACAACGTCTCGTAGTCGAGGCCAAAGAAACCGAGCGTTCCCGCGCGGAAATTCTCCACCACGATGTCGGCCGTATCGCACAGTTTCAGCGCCAGTTCGTAAGCACCCGGCAGGTTCAGATTGATGCTGACATTGCGCTTTCCGGCGTTCTGCTGGGCGTAATAGCCGGACATGCCGTCCGTCGATGGAAACGCGAAGCGCGACACATCCGGGCTCGGCGGCTCGATCTTGATGACCTCGGCGCCGAGATCCTGCAATGTACGTGCGCACAGGGGACCCGCCAGCACGCGGGAAAAATCGACGATCCGGATTCCGTCAAGAGGACCACTCATGTCAACGCCCCGCGAACTTGGCAAGACCCGGGCCATTCTTGCGGAACGACGCAAGACCGGTCTTGAGATCTTCGGATGACCAGATCGGTCCCTGAATGCGCGCCATGGCCTCATCGGCGGCATCAACGCCTTCGTTGACCGCAATATGAACGAGTTGCTTGGTGGCCGCATGGGCCAGGGTCGGCCCCTGTGCGAACTCTTCCGCAACCGACATCGTCGCACTCTCCAGCGACTCCTCAGGCACGGTGAGATTGATCAGGCCCCACTTTTCCAAGGTCGGCGCATCATAGCGCCGCGCCAACATGGACATCTCCTTGGCGCGCTGCGCGCCGATGCGCTGGGCCTGACGCTGGATACCGCCCAACAGCGGATGAAGACCGAGCGTCGCTTCCACCGAACCGATCTTCGCCGACGACGCCGCAATAATATAGTCGCACGACAAAGCGAGCTCGAGCCCGCCACCAAGACAGACACCGTGTACACTTGCAATCAGCGGAATCGGCAGCAATTCCATGAAGCGAAGAAATTCAACGCCGGTCAGGCGGCGATTCTCATTCGCCTGGTTACCGCTCCCTTCTGCGACGCGCTTGTCGAAGATATCGAGATCGGCGCCAGCTGAAAAATGCCGCAAGCCGCTGCGGATCACGATAGCGCGGCTTCCGGCTTTCTGCGCCTCTTCAACCTTCTCCACGATGGCATTGATGAGCTTGGGGCCCAAGAGATTATAGGGCCGATAGACCATCGTCAGTATCGAAATATTACCGCGCTGCTCGCGCGTAACCAGTGCGTCTTCGGACAAGGTGCGCCTCCCGTTTTGCAGGCGCATTCGCTTGCGCCGATGTCATTACGGGAGGCAGCCTAGCTTATGACTTGCATTTTGCAAGTCATTGTTCGTGCAGGTCAGCTATCTTGGCGCTCGACGCAGTTCTTGAGGACGCCGATCCGCTCGACTTCAAGCTCAATTTCGTCGCCATGCTCCAGAAACCAGCCAAGCTCCAGACCGCACCCGTTGCCAACTGTGCCGGAACCAATGAATTCACCCGGCATCAGGGTCTCATCCTGGGTGACATGCGCGATGATCTCTTCAAACGAGAACAGCATGCCGTCGCTCACACCCTTCGAACGAACTTCGCCATTAACGCGCACTTCCATGTTCAGCCTGTATGGATCGCCGATTTCGTCGGGAGTGACGATCCACGGTCCAAGTACATTGCCGCCGTCGAAGCTTTTGCCCTTCGCTGGGCCGAGCCGGCCTTCCATTTCGATGCGCTGAGCGTCGCGCGCCGAGAAGTCGTTGAAGATCGTATAGCCAAAAATATGATTCCGAGCGTTCGCAGCCGAAATATTAGCGCCCTTGCCTTTGGTGATGACGCCGAATTCAAGCTCGTAATCCATGACCTTGCTGTAACGCGGCCATTTAACGGTCGTATTGGTACCCTGCACGCTGAAACGATTGGTGATGTAGTAGATCGGCTGCTTGCGGTAAATTTCGGGAAGCTCAGGCAATGGCTCCGCCTCAAGCCGCGCCAATTCGGCTTTATTCCCTTCCGCACGGGCCTTCAGCTTCAATTGGCCGCGAGGCGACTGACGGATATGCAGCGGAAACGACATCCCGTCCCGCATCTGGCGGGGCTCTGGCAGAGGCGCCAGAATTTCCGCGCCTGGGACAGCCGTCGACAAATCCGTGTCGCGGCCATAGCGATCAAACAGCGCTCTGGCCTGATCAAGCACCGCGTCCCCGCCATCGATCAGCGCGATCATGGAATTGAATGCGGGATTGGCATTTCCTGCACGCGAGGAAGCCGCAGCAAGATCGAACAAACTTGCGTCGTTGTTATGGACGATCGCGACACGTTCCTTGTCATTTACACGGCATGTTGCAAGCTTCACCGACAATTCCTCCGTTTGCTTCTTGATACATGGAGCCGGAATTTTCCGCTCCGTTCCGCTCAGGATAGACAATGACTTTCATTTTGCAAGTCATTAGAATTTGCAAGGCGCCACCCATACCGGGCCCGCGCCACTGCTTAAGGACCGGTATTGCAGGGGTTTCCAGACGAAAATACTTAGCCGTCCACGGCGATATCGTTCGCAAATCTTGCGATGGGCAGCTATGCGCACATCACGAAAGCCGCTGTTATCCCAGAGTCTTGAGCCAGTTGCCGATTTCGCGTAGCGCGTCATTCGCCTTGGGGAGTAGTTTGCCCATGGTGATAAAGCCATGGAATTGACCGGGATACGCCCGGTGCATGACCGGCACGCCGGCATCACTGAGACGCCTTGCAAATTCATCGCCTTCGTCGCGCAAAGGATCGGCTCCGGCCGTCAAGACGATGGCAGGAGGCAAATCTGAGAGCTGTTTCACACGTGCCGGAGAAGCCCGCCAATCCTCAGAGTCCGCCGCACTATTGAGATAGTGATCGCGAAACCAGCGGATCACGGAATGCGTCAGCAACGCATCGGTCTCAGGCTCGTCGTGGGAAGGATGGCTCATTGAAAAATCGGTTGCGGGGTAGATCAGAACCTGACCCGCAATTTTCGGTCCGTTGTCCCGCGCATGGATCGACACGATTGCAGCGAGATTGCCGCCGGCGCTGTCGCCTCCGACCGCCAACCGCGCGGTATCTATCTTCAACTCACGGGAGTTCCTGGCAATCCAATCCGTCGCAGCGATGGCATCATCGACTGCCGCGGGAAACTTGTGCTCTGGCGCAAGCCGGTAATCGATCGAGATCACGACGAGCTGGCCCTCGTCGGCAAGCGTGCGGCAGACAACGTCGTGGGAATCGAGGTTGCCGATAACCCAGCCTCCGCCATGAAAAAAGACGAGGCACGGCGATAGTCCATCCGCCTCTCTCACGGTCAATGGTCTGTAGAGGCGTGCCGGGATCAACCCGGCCGGTCCCGGTATCATCAGCGATTCAGTTGACGCGATCCTGGGTGGCTCGGGATTCGATACAACGCGGCTGGCCAGATACATCTGGCGAGCCTCCGCTGGGGAGAGCGTTTCATACGGCGGGCGTCCGGCTTCACGGAAGGCACTCAGGACCGCAGCGGCATCGGGATCAAGAATAACTGGCATACAACTCCCCGCAGCCCAAACAGGGCCTCGTCATCTTACTGGCGGGAAACTGTAAACCCGCCGCATGGCTGCTGTCGACGCCGCCATGCGGGGGACCAAGGCCGTACTCCAGCTGCCTTGGAGCCGGATGGATACGATGGGCGAGCCCTTAGATCCCGCCCATACAGAGGTACTTGATCTCGAGATAGTCCTCGATGCCGTACTTGGATCCTTCGCGGCCATTGCCGCTTTCCTTGACACCGCCGAACGGCGCGATCTCGGTTGAGATAATGCCTTCGTTGATACCGACCATGCCGTACTCAAGAGCCTCGGCGACACGCCAAACCCTGCCAATATCGCGGCCGTAGAAATAGGCGGCAAGCCCGAACTCGGTGTCGTTGGCCAGACGGATAGCCTCCTCTTCGGTCTTGAAGCGAAATACCGGCGCGACGGGCCCAAACGTCTCCTCCCGGAAGATCAGCATGTCCGGCGTGGTGCCGGTTAGCACTGTCGGCTCGTAAAAAGTTCGGCCGAGGGCATGGCGCTTGCCGCCGACCGCGACCCTGGCCCCTTTTGCCGCCGCGTCGGCGATATGCTCTTCGACCTTCTCGACCGCGGCCATATTGATCAGGGGTCCAATGGTGACGCCCTCGCCAAACCCATCGCCCACCTTCAGGCTCCGCACCGCCTGCAACAACTTCTCAACAAACGCGTCGTAAATCCCGTCCTGCGCGAAGATACGATTGACGCAAACGCAGGTTTGCCCGGCATTGCGATATTTCGAAGCCATCGCCCCTTTTACCGCAGCATCGATGTCCGCATCGTCGAACACAATGAACGGCGCATTGCCGCCAAGCTCCATCGATGTCCGCTTCACTGTGGACGCGCTCTGCTCCATCAGTTTCTTGCCGATCTCGGTCGAGCCGGTGAAGGTAACCTTGCGCACGATCGGATTTGACGTCATCTCGCCACCGATCGCAGAAGCAGATCCCGTCACCACGGAGAACACGCCCTTCGGCACGCCAGCCCTTTCGGCCAATACAGCGAGAGCCAGCGCGGACAGCGGCGTCTGACTGGCCGGCTTCACAACCATGGTGCAACCCGCGGCAAGAGCCGGTCCGGCCTTGCGGGTAATCATTCCGGCCGGGAAATTCCAAGGGGTAATCGCGGCGCATACGCCAATCGGCTGCTTCAGCACGACAATGCGGCGATCGGCCGTAAACGGCGGGATCGTATCGCCGTAAACGCGTTTGCCCTCCTCCGCGAACCATTCGATGAAACTCGCCGCGTAGGCGATCTCGCCCTTGCTCTCCGCAAGCGGCTTGCCTTGCTCTGCGGTCATGATGGCCGCGAGGTCATCCTGGTTGGCAATCATCAGGTCGAACCACTTGCGCAGAATTGCGGAACGCTCCTTGGCGGTTTTTGCACGCCATGCCGGAAGCGCAGCATTTGAGAGCTCAATCGCGCGCCTGGTTTCACCGGCACCCATATTAGGTACACTGCCGACCAAATCGCCGTTCGCCGGATTGTCGACCTTGATCGTGCCGCCGCCGTCCGCGGCAACCCACTCCCCGCCGATAAAGCAAGCACTACGCAGGAGAGAGGAATCTTTCAGCATCAGTTTCGAAGCCATTGTTAGGATGCCTTGTTAACTGGAGTAATGAGCGTTTCACGCAATTTGAACCGGATAATCTTACCCGATCCCGTGCGCGGAATCTCTTCCACGAAATGAACCGAAAACGGAACCTTGTACGACGACAGATGCTCACGGCAATGATCGAGGATGTCGTTTGTTCCGACATTCACCCCTGTCCGGGCAACAACGAACAATGCCGGCACCTCCCCCAAATGCTCGTGGGGGATACCGACGACCGCGCTGTCGACCACATTCTCGATCGTATTGACGACTTCCTCGATTTCGGCCGGCGCAATATTCTGGCCGCCTCGAATGATCAACTCTTTAAGACGCCCGGTGATGGTGAGAAATCCGTCGCGATCACTCTTGGCAAGATCGCCGGTATGATACCAGCCTTTCAGCAACGCGGACGCGGTCTCCTGCGGCTTGTTGTGATAACCGCTCATAAGGTTGGGTCCGCGAACGATCAGCTCTCCCTCCTCGCCAATCGCGACATCGTCGCCCGTTGCCGGCGAAACAATTCGGACGGCGAGGCCCGTGAGCGGTAGTCCGCACGACCCCATCACCCGGGCTCCTGTTTGCCAATTCATCGTCACCATTGTCGATGTTTCGGTAATTCCATAACCATCCAGCAGCTTAATCCCGAAACGAGATTCGAACTCCCGATTAAGCGTTGCGGGCATGATGGCGCCGGCCGACATACTGAGCCGTAGACCCGGAATTTTCAGACCTGGCTCCGCCTTGGTCGCCTCCAGAAAATAGTGGAACATCGTCGGCACGCCCGGAAAAAGGGTAAACTCTCCCGTCTTCAACAGGCGAACCGCTTCGGTCACCGAATACTTATCCATGATGTATTCGGTGGCGCCGACCGCAAGGATGCTCAGGACCGACAAATTCAACGCGTATGAGTGGAACAATGGCAACGGTGAAAGCACAACGTCCTTTTCCGAAAGTCCCGCGACCGGCGCCCAGCACGCCGCAGTCACCCACAGCATGCTGTGAACCGAGAGAACAACGCCCTTGGCTCGGCCGGTGGTACCGGATGTATAGATAATGAATGCGGGTTGCTCGATCTCCATCGGATCCCGCGGCGGCGACTTTGATACTGACTCCGCCAGCTTCTCGTAAAGCAGTCCTTCGCCCCGCTGCGAGCCGTGGCCAACAAGGACACAGACACCGAGAGCCGACAATTGCGGCTGCAATCTCGCAATTAACGGGGCTTGCTTGTCCGTGGTGATGACGCCCGAGCAATTCGCATCCTGCAATCGATACAGTATCTCGGATTCGGTCGCGTCATAGCTAATCGGAACGCTAATAGCGCCAGTGCGATTGATCGCTAAACAACTCTCAATCCAGGCCACGGAGTTCGGCAAAAAGATCGCAACCTTGTCGCCAGCCTGAATCCCGTTGTCTGCGAGGTGTCCGGCGAGATTGCCTGTACGCGTTGCGAGCTCAGCGTAAGTCACATTCGATGACGCGTCGCGATAGGCGATTTTCGATCCGCGAACCGTCGCATGGCGTTGCAGCAGCACCGGAACCGGCGCTATCAAATCGGTCTGTAGCACATCTGCTCTCCCGTATCGCTCTTCATCAAACCATGCTGAACCCGCCGCTGATGCTGACCGTCTGCCCGGTGATCCATCCGCCGTGCTTCGACGACAACAGGGTCACCATCGGCGCGATATCCGACGGGAACCCAAGACGTCGCAAGGGATAAAGCTTTGTCAGCTTGTCGCGATTGGCATCGACCCATTCGATATCATGAGGGGTTTCAATCAAGCCAAGCGAGATCGTGTTTGCGGTGGTTCCAAAACGTCCGAATTCGCGAGCCAGCGACTTCATCAATGCGATGACGCCAGCACGCGCGGCGGCAACGATCGCAAGTCCCGATTCTCCGACGCGAGACGAGTCGCCGACCAGCGCAATAATGCGGCCATCGCCGGCCTTCTCAAGATGCGGTGCCGCTGCTTTGGAAATATGGATCGCGCCATAAAGGCAGATATTGATCTGCTTCTGCCACTCCTCGGGAGTTGTCTCAGTGAAACGATTCCGAAGCGCAACGCCGGCGTTATTCACGACGATATTGAGCCCACCAAAATCCGAAGCAATCGAGGCGATCATGGCCTTGACCTCGCCGAAATTGGCGACATCGGCCTTGTAGGCCTTGGCTTTCCCGCCCCGCTTCTCGATGTCGGCTACCACCGCCTCGGCACCCGCACGCGATCCATTATAATTGACCGCAACCGTAGCGCCCTCCCCAGCAAGGCTGAGCGCAATCTCGCGTCCCACATCGCGCGCGCCGCCAGTGACAAGAGCCACCTTTCCTTTCAATTGCATGTCCATTTTTCTTGCTCCTCAAGAGTTTGCTTTTGCGCTTTCAATCAGGTGAAACAGCCTTTCCGGCGTCACCGGGAGTTCAAAGACATCGATATTGAGCGGAGCGAGCGCATCCGAAATGGCATTGGCGACTGCCGCCGGCGCCCCAATCGTGCCGCCCTCACCCATTCCGCGGAAACCACCAAGAGTCGTTTTGGACGCGGCCTCGATATGCACGACTCCGATCGGAGGAATTTCACTCGCCGAGGGAACGACATAATCAACGAGACTGGCAGTCACGTTCTGTCCTTCGTCGTTGTAGACCACTTCTTCATAGAGCGCGGCTCCGATCCCCTGCGCGACACCGCCATGCACCTGGCCGTCGACAATCATCGGATTAATAAGTTTTCCGCAGTCCTCCGCGACGAGGAACCGCTCCAGCTTCACCTGATAGGTTTCCGGATCGATCTCTAGTACAACAATGTGAGCGGCCGTCGCAGCAGTCCCGAACACGGGATCGTAGGTTTTCGTCGATGACAACTCTTCGCGCTGATCATTTGGGATACGCCCCATCTCTGAATAGACCGCGCGCGCGAGTTCACGAAACGTCATGCCGCGGTCGGTGCCCATGACCGCGATCCTGCCGTCCTCAATCGTCAAATCCGCCGCCGACGCTTCCAGCAAATGAGACGCGGCGCGCAGCACCTTCTCTTTGACGTCTTGGGCTGCAAGCGTCGCGGCGCCACCGGCGAGTACCGCGCTCCGGCTCGCGTAGGAGCCCGTGGCGTTTGGGACTGCGGCGCTATCGCCATGAATGACGCGGATGTCCTGTAGCCGCGCCCCAAGATGCTCAGCCACGACCTGGGCAAACGTGGTCTCATGCCCTTGCCCGTGAGCTGCCGTACCGACTGCGACCGTCACAGCACCTGTGGAGTCGATCAATATTTTAGCTGTTTCAGTTCCCGTATTGATCGGCATGCCTGGCGCAACAGAGATACGCGAGCCAATTCCCGTGAGTTCCGCATAACATGCCATACCGATGCCGAACCATCGGCCATCCGCCCGCGCTTTGGCTTGACGCTCGCGCAATGCGGCGTAGTTAATCGTCTCGCACGCCGCTTCAAGGCACTCGGTAAAGCTGCACTGATCCCAGACGATGCCGGACCCGATCTTGTGCGGAAACTCATCAGGCTGAATCATATTTTTCAGCCGAAGAAATTTTGGATCGAAGTTGAGTTCGCGTGCCGCCATATCCATCAGACGCTCGGTCACAAACGTCGATGCCGGACGTCCGACGCCACGATATGGACCCATCGGCGGCTTGGAGGTCGCGACCCCTCGCACGCGGCCGCGATAATGCGGGATCTTGTATGGTCCGGGTAGAAAGCTGACAACCTGCACCGGCTCGAGCGCGGCCGTCCACGGATAAATCGAATAGGCTCCAACGTCGCCGACGACATCCGCCCGCAGTGCGATTGCAACACCGTCCCTATCGAAACCAAGCTCGGCGTCCACGATCTCGTCGAAACCCTGACTGGTCGAAGAAAGATCTTCGAGACGATCGCTTGTCCATTTTACCGCACGCCCAAGATGGCGTGCAGCAAACGCGACAAAGAGCTCTTCGGAGTAGAGTGACGCTTTGCCGCCAAATCCACCGCCAACGTCCGGAGCGACGACACGCAACCGGTTGCCTGGCATATCGAGTGCTTCTGACAGCGCATCCCGGATAATCCCCGGAATTTGCGTCGCTGAATACAGCGTAAGCGCATCCTGTCCAGCCGAATACTCGGCGACGTAAGAGCGGTTTTCCATTGCGAGCGGTGTCTTGCGCCGCATTCGAAAACGACCCGACACACGAACGGCCGCATTTTCCATCTCTGCATCGACATCGCCGCGCTTGAATTCACGCGAGAGCAGGACATTTGTGCCGATCTCATCATGCAGTAGCGGCGCATCCGGCTGCATGGCAGCCTCGGGATCTATAACGACCGGAAGCGCTTCGAAATCGATCTCGATCAGCTCGATAGCATCTTCCGCGAGATAGCGGTTTTCCGCGATCACGGCGACGACCGGCTCCCCGGCATAACGAACCTTACCTTGGGCAAGCGCAAACAACGGCGTGGCGTGATAGCTGGCCATACGCGACGTTGCGAGAATCGGCTTGATCCGCCCTTCAAAGTCGGCGCCGGTGAAGACCGAGATTACACCCGGAGATCGACGCGCGGCCTCGCAATCGATTGAAACAATTCGAGCGTGCGAATGATCGCTTCGCCGGAACGCAACATGAAGCATTCCAGCAGACTGCCGATCATCGACGTAGCTGCCATTTCCTGTCAGAAGACGTGGGTCTTCGGTGCGCCTCACGCGCGCGCCGACTGTCTTCGGGCGTGTCGCGAAATCATCATCGACATCGCGCGTGTCTTTTCGACCTGGCTGGACCTTCTCAATCATAGGCGTCAGGCCCTTTGCGTAATTGATTCCACTCTGCGATGTCATGACTGCAAATAATGGTTGCCCCGCTGGACTCGATCTTGCGAACTTCCGCGAACGACCTCAGAAACAATTCTGCATTTTTTGTGTTGCGCGGCACGGTATCGGTATCGAGATTGGCGCGAAGGCTCACCGCGTCCGAGGTCAGCAAGAACTCGCCGTTGCGATCCAGCTTAACCAACGCGCCGATCGTTCCTGGCGTATGACCCGGCAATGGGATCAGCGTAATCCTTCCGTCGCCGAAGATATCTGTTTGCTTATGAATGACATTCATGGGGATCGGATGATCCCAGTCGATCGCGAGATAGCCGCTGCTCAACGCATCCGGCGCCTTCGCTGCTTCAAGCTCAAGCGCATGAACAAAAATCGTCGCCTTCTTGAAGAATTCATTGCAGCCGCAGTGGTCCGTGTGGAAATGCGAACAAACCACAACATCGACATCATCGGGACCGAGCCCGACGGCCTTCAGACCGCTAAGAACATGTTCGCCGGGCGGCATGATGGGTGTCATGAACTTCGCGAGCCCCCCCAAACGCGCCTCGGGGCTTTCAGCCACCTGTGGATGGCAGCCAGTATCGAACAGCACATTTCCCTGGACGTGCCGCATCAGCATGCAGGACACTGGCAGATCAATCATTTCGGTACGCTCTGCGTCCGGAAAGTAAGTGTTCTTCTTCATGCGAAGGCGGCCGCCAGACAACACATGCATCTTCATGATGTCTTTTCCTTCAACGCGTCCGACGCGGACCGCACAGCGCGGACGATGTTTTCATAGCCGGTACAGCGGCACAGATTTCCCGACAGTCCTTCGCGGATGTCGTCATCCGTCGCGAGCGGATGCTTGGCGATCAAGTCTTTTGCTGTGATCAGCATGCCCGGCGTACAGAAGCCACACTGCAAGGCGTGATGCTCCCGGAACGCCTCCTGGATCACACCCATATTGTTAATAGTCCCGAGACCTTCGACCGTCTCGATCTCGCAGCCGTTCATCTGCACCGCCAGCAGCAGGCACGAGCGTACACTGTCACCGTTCACAATGATGGTGCATGCACCGCAAACTCCATGCTCACAGCCGATGTGGGTTCCAGTCAGCCCGAGAGTGCTCCGCAGAAAATCTGCCAACAGCAGCCGCGGCTCGACACTCTTCTCATGTACAACACCATTCACCGTCACCCTGATCTCGCGAGAGATGGTCATGCTGCCACTCCCCCGGCACGTTGCCACGCCGACACGAGCGCGCGGCGCGCCAGCACGCCGACAAGATGACGACGATAATCCGACGAAGCATGCAAGTCCGTATTGGGCTCTACAGCCGCTCTGATCGATGCGACGACATCATCCAGCAGTTCGCCGGACCAGTTCTGACCAGCAAGCAGATCCTCGGCATCGGTCGCCCGTATTGCTGTCTCCCCGACCCCCATCATCCCGATTCGCACTTCGCCTATCGCGCCATCTGAAATTGCGATGGTCGCGGCAACACATGCGAGGGCGAAATCGCCGGATCGCCTGGCCACTTCCTCGAACCCCCAGCCGGTTTGCGGAGGCAGCTTGGGAAACTCGATATCAGTCAGGAGATCATCGTCGGCCAGATCCGTGGTCAGCGCGCCGAGAAAGAAATCCGCAGGGTCCACAGTCCGACGGCCAGCGCTCGACGTGATGCCGAACTTTGCATTGAGCAACAAAGACATCATCGGCAGTTCGGCAGCCGGATCGGCATGAGACAGGCTCCCGCCGATCGTGCCACGATTGCGGATCGCCAGATGCGCGACGAAGGTCATCGCCTCACGCAACACTGGAAAATGCTGAGCAATGATGGGCGACGTTTCAAGTGCGACGTGACGTGTCAAGGCACCAACCCTGATCGACTTACCGCAGTCCTCTACGCCTGCCAGGCCATGGATACGATTGATATCCACCAGCACCGAGGGCCGAAGCAGACGAAAGTTGAGCATCGGCACGAGGCTTTGACCGCCAGCGATGATCTTCCCATCGCCGCCCGCGGCTGCAAGCGCGGACACTGCAGATTCCACGCTATCGGCAACAACATAATCAAAGGCAGCGGGCTTCATCTGGTCAACGCCCCTTGAATACCGGTGGACGTTTCTCGGCGAAAGCCCTGCGGCCCTCCTCGTAATCGTTGCTGGCGGAGGCATGATCGATGAGCCTCTGTGCCGCCTTGGTGTCGAGCGCTCCGTCTCCCATCGCCAGATTCGTCAAGATTGACTTGGCTCCAGCAACCGATAATGGCGCGAGTGTTGCGATGTTAGCCGCAAAGGCCTTGGCGTCGCGCATCGGATTGTCCGACACGCAATCGGAAAAACCAATCCTCTCGGCTTCAGCCGCCCCAAAGCGCTCCGCACTGTAAAGAATCCGCCTGGCATTGGTGAGGCCGACCAGCGACAGCAGCCGCTGCGTGCTGCGAACGCCGTAAATTATCGACAACTTTGCTGCCGGAATGCCGATGGATGCGTCCGCATGCGTAAAGCGAAAATCGCACGCCAGCGACAGATGGCATCCACCACCGAGACAATATCCTTCAATGACTGCGATGACCGGCTTCGGCACTCCTGCGATAGCATCGGAGGACGCATCAACCGCGACTTCATAAGCGGCACTGTCTTCGACACTCGACCGGACTTTGGCGAACTCCGAGACATCAGCACCGACACTGAAGTTGCCGCCAGCCCCAGTCAGAATGATCGCGCGAACGTCGGGGTCGCAGCCGAGCTCACCGAAGACTCGAGCCATGTCCTTCCACATCGCAAGCGTCATGGCGTTGCGCGCGACCGGCCTGTTGAGACGGACCACGCCAATTCGTTCTTCAGTCACGACTTCTATATCGGCCACATCTTCCTCCCGCGAGCGATCTAGACCGCGGCCCGGCTTTCCGCCTTGTCGCTCCCGGACTGTTCCGGGTTGCCGCCGACCAGTTCGCCAAACCGGTCGAAGAACTGTCCGGCGAGTTTCTTCGCCGTCGAATCAATCAGCCGAGCGCCAAGCTGCGCAATCTTGCCGCCGACCTTTGCCTGGACATCATAGTGAAGGACAGTATGGGTTGAATCCAGCGCTTCAAGTCTGACGTTGGCGCCGCCCTCGGCAAAGCCGGCAATGCCGCCCTGTCCCTGGCCTGTGATGGTGTAGCCTTCCGGAGGGGTGATATCGGACAGCGTGACGCGACCAAGAAACTTGGCCTTGATTGGCCCAACCTTCAGGACAACCGATGCAGCGAACTCTGTCCCTGACGTCATATCAAGCGTTTCGCAGCCCGGTATGGCCTGCCGAAGAATGGCGGGATCGTTTAGGGCCGCCCAGACATCGATCTGTGAGGCATTCAGAGTCGTTTGTCCCGACATTTCCATGCGACTGTTCCTTCAACGTATTCAGTTATTCGGCGGCCGCCGACTGCATCCCAGAAACTTGCAACGGCGCAACCGCCAGCCGCAATGTTTCGGGCAAGGATGCGGGTCTCCCGCTCATGCGATCGACATAGACATGCACGAAATGCCCTTGGGCAGATGCGATATCTTCGTTGTCCTTAAAGAGGCCAATCTCATAGCGAATGCTGCTGTTGCCCTGATGGCCGACGCGAAGGCCCGCATTGACCCTCGACGGGAAAGCAATCGATTTAAAGAATCGACAGCTCGTTTCGGCAACAAGACCGATTACTGGACTCTTCTCGATATCGAGCGCCCCTCTCTCGATAAGGTACTGGCAAACGAGCGTATCAAAGAACGAATAGTACGTCGTATTGTTCATGTGATGATAAACGTCATTGTCCATCCAACGCGTCGTCATGATCTGAAAATGTACATAGTCACCGCGGAATTCAGGTTTCGGCCGCTCCGTCATAACGATGCCTCATAGATCGCAAGTGCATCTGCGTGAGTGACTTCGCGCGGATTATTGACGAGAAGGCGCGTCTGTTTCATCGCGTCCTCGGCAAGCATCGCCACATCATTCTGCCCGATTCCGACATCACGCAGGCGCGTAGGCAACCCAAGTTCGATCGGAAGATTCGACAGCATCCTCACAAGCGCCCTGGTGCGATCGGGCGCCCCACCAGTCGCTTGCGGTGTCAAAATGGCAGCGAGTTCGCCGTAGTGCGCCTCTGCGGAACTGGCATTGAATTGAATGACCTGCGGCAATACCAAGGAGTTCGACAGCCCGTGCGGGACATGGAATCGCGCACCCACTGGATAAGCCAGCGCATGCACGGCGGCGACCGGTGCGTTCGCAAATGCCATTCCGGCAAGCATGGAGCCGAGAAGCATATTATGACGCGCTTCGCGATTCGTGCCGTTACGGCAGACCTCATGGATATTCGTACCCAGAAGCCTGAGAGATTCGCGGGCCAATGCATCAGACAACGAATTCTTCAAACGCTTGCTGGTATAGGCCTCGATGGCATGAACCATCGCGTCAATGCCGGTGGCAGCCGTTACTGCTCGCGGCAACCCGAGCGTTAACTCCGCATCGAGCACCGCCCAGTCGGGCAGCAAGACCGGCGAGACGACACCCTTCTTTTCCCCCTCACCGGTGGTCACGATCGAAATCGGCGTCACTTCCGAACCGGTGCCAGCAGTAGTAGGCGCGAGTACCAGGGGCAGACGCGGACCCCTGGCCATGCCGACGCCGTAAATGTCTGCGAGTGTTTCCCGTCCCACCGCCAGCAATGCGACCAGCTTGGCGACGTCCATCGAACTACCACCGCCGATTGAAACCACGCCATCGACTTTCGCCCCCACCGCCAGCTTGACCGCGGCTTCGATCACGTGAACCGGAGGATCAGCTTCAACATCGGAGAACAGGGTAACTGCAACGCCCCGCTGTTCCAGCCCATGCAACCCAGCCTGCAACAGCCCCGCCGATTTGACACCGGCATCGGTGACCAGAAGCACTGACTTGCAGCCAAGATCCCTCACGAGTTCGCCAATGCGCGATGAGCATCCCGGCTCGACCATGATTGATTTTGTTGACTGGAAAACAAACCCCTGCACCGCAAGCTCCGTTCTGTATTCGCGAAGACCGCCGCATCGAAGATGCAGCCCCCCCTTGAAAAGATCGACCCGCACAAACCTCAACGGGAGGCGCTCAATACGGAATAGTAACTTGCATAACTAGACTAATTTTCAAAGCCAATGTCAACTCGCTCGAGCGTCTTTTTCAGCACTCCCCTGCGGAACCCGGTTTATCTTGGCAGCCGCAAAGCAGCACTGATCTCTCCAACAATTCCTCGCCGGAAAAGCATGACGCAGACCATAAAAATCAAACCGATGATGATCGGAACCTTGCTCGATAGATCAACGGCAAGAGATCCTACCTGGATCACACCGAGGCCGGAGAGTTTGCTCTCAAGCGTCACAACCAGAATGGCGCCGATGATCGGGCCGAGTGGCGTCCCCAATCCCCCGAGCAGGCACATCAGGATGACGTTCCCGGATTGAGTCCAGTGCGCATCAGGCAGCCCGGCGAAGCCCATAGTCAGGGCCTTCAGACCGCCTGCAAGGCCTGCGATCGCTGCGGACATCGTGAATGCCGAGAGCTTGTATCTCTGAACATCGTATCCCAGTGAAATAGCCCGCGGCTCGTTGTCGCGAATGGCAAGAAGCACCTGCCCGAAAGGCGCTTCCATGATCCTCTGGAATCCCCAGACTGCAACAAGCATCACTACGAGTGCGAACGCATACATCGCGTGGTCATTCGAAAGATCGAACAATCCGAACAAGGCGCGTCGCGGGATGCGTTGAAGACCATCTTCCGCGCCGGTGAAGGGCGCCTGCACGCAAATGAAATAGACCATTTGCGCAAGCGCCAGCGTGATCATGGCAAAGTAGATGCCCTGCCGCCGGATAGCCATCCCGCCCATGACTGCGCCGAGTGCAATGCCAAAGACGAGGCTGAATCCCAACGCAAGCTCCGGTGTGAAACCCCATGATTTGGTGGCGTAACCTGCCGCATACGCTCCGACACCAAAGAACGCCGCATGACCGATCGATAGAAGCCCCACATTGCCCGTGAAGAAATTGAACGCCACCGCGAAAAGTGCAAATGCCACGCACTTCATCAGAAACTGCGCATAGAGCCCTGCAAAAGGAGCTAGGAGGCCGACAGCGGCCAACCCGAGAAGAAGAACGGTCGACATCTTCATGTTCATGGCGCTCATGCCTCCCGTCCAAACAGCCCGACGGGCCTGACAAGCAGAACAAGCGCCATGACGATGAACACGATTGTCGATGACACTTCCGGGTAAAATACCTTGGAGAGACCTTCGATGACGCCGAGCGCAAGACCTGTCGCGATCGCACCCGCCGTCGACCCCAACCCACCGATCACCACCACGGCGAAAGTGATAATCAGGATGTTCGATCCCATCAGCGGCTGAACCTGATAGATCGGCGCGGCCAGTACGCCGGCAAAGGCCGCCAGCGCGGCGCCAAGCGCGTAGACGAAAGTCACCATCAACGGAACATTAATTCCGAGAGCTTGCACCAGCCGGGCATTCTCTGTGCCTGCGCGCAAGTACGATCCGAGACGCGTCTTCTCGATCAGGAACCAGATCGCGAGGCAGACAAACAACGACACACCGACGATCCACATCCGATAGATCGGCATTCTCATGAAGCCAAGATCGACAAGCCCGCGCAGAGCTTGTGGCGTCTGATAAGGAAGGCCAGCCGACCCGTAGATGTCACGGAAAATGCCCTCCAGAACGAGCGCAAGCCCGAATGTGAATAGCAAGCCGTAAAGATGATCGAGGCCGACCAGCCGACGCAGCAGCAGCCGCTCGATCAACGCGCCAAACGCACCTATCACGACCGGCACAAGCAACAGAGACCACCAGTAATTCACACCAAGCTTATGCATAGCGAGATAGACGCCGAACGCGCCGAGCATATACAGCGCGCCATGGGCGAAATTGATGACATTGAGCAGGCCAAAAATCAGCGCGAGACCGAGGCTCAAGACTGCATAGAAAGAGCCATTCACGAGACCGATCGTAATCTGGCCGAGCAGCACCTGTGCGGGAATATCAGGCATAGCGATCCTCAAACACCCAGGCTTTGGTCAACGAGATCTGCCTTCGCCTCAAGTTCGGCGGCAGACAGCCGCATCGTGATGTCACCATGCTCAACGACTAGGAATCTGTCTGCCAGCGGCGCCGCGAAATACTTATTCTGCTCCACGAGAAGGATCGTGTAATCGCGCGACTTCAGCTCGGTGATGAGATCGAAAAGACGGTCAACGATCACAGGTGCAAGCCCCTCGGAGATTTCGTCGAGCAGCAGCAGCCGTGCCCCGGTGCGCAAAATCCGCGCGATTGCCAGCATTTGTTGTTCGCCCCCCGATAGCCGTGTGCCGGGTGTACTGCGCCGCTCGGCAAGATTTGGGAGCAAAGAGTAGATCTCGTCGACAGACATGCCGCCGCCCGATTGTTGCGGCGGCAGTAGCAGGTTCTCCTCGCAGGACAGGCTGGCGAATATGCCACGTTCCTCCGGGCAGTAGCCGACACCCATGCGCGCTATGACGTGAGGGGCGAGACGGATTGTGTCCCTTCCGCCGACCCGGATCGAGCCTTGCCGCTTGTCGATCAATCCGACGATTGCGCGCAGCGTTGTGGTGCGACCGCTGCCATTGCGGCCCAGCAGTGCAACCACCTCTCCCCGCTGCAAAGAAAACGACATGCCATGAAGAACGTGCGACTCGCCGTACCAAGCCTGCAGGTGGTCCACATTCAACACATCGATAGCGCCCGCCCCTGAACCATTTGCAGTCATGATGCTCTCCCCATCGCGCGCGAGCCGAGATAGGATTCGATCACCTGCGGATTGCGAGACACCTCGTTGTACGGCCCTTCCGCTATGATTTCGCCACGCCGCAACACGCTGATCCGGTCGGCGATCCGCGCCACCATTTTCATGTTGTGCTCAACCATGACCACGGTACGGCCGACAGCTGCCTGCTTGATGAGAGCGGTGACGCTATCAACGTCCTCATGGCCGAGCCCCTGGGTCGGCTCGTCGAGGAGCATGACTTTCGGTTCCGTCGCTAGCGTCGTCGCGAGTTCGAGTGCTCGCTTGCGGCCATACGCCAGGTCTCCAGCGCGGGTGCGCGCGAATGCACCCAGATCAACCTGCTCCAGCAGGCCGTAGATGCGATCAGACATATCAGCGGGACGTAATCCACCGCGCCAGAATGTCGCGGGCGATACAAATCTCCGCTGAAGTGCGATGGCGATGTTCTCGCTCACAGAAAGATGCGAAAAAACCGCCGATATCTGAAACGATCGTACAAGGCCAAGGCGGGCAAGCGCCGCCGGCCGCTCCATCGTCACATCGGCTCCCTCCAATCGGATACGGCCCGATGTCGGCACCAGAAACTTCGTCAGCAGATTGAAGACGGTTGTCTTACCTGCACCGTTTGGACCGATCAGCGCGTGGATCGCGCCGCGTCGAATGTCGAGGTCGACGCCGTTAACTGCAACATAACCACGGAATTCCTTCCGTAGCCCGCGCGCCTCCAGCACCACATCGACATCTGCATGATGCGACGCCTTCTCCATCGGGATCATCTCCTCCGAATTTTGTGCGACGCAATGACAATGAGCCTTGCGAGCCTGTTGACAGTGTCATACCAAATTAGTCTAGTTATGCAAGCCTATCGATCAGGCAAGAAGGGTTCCAAACAGATTAAGAGAGGGAGGAGTAACAATGAGCAAGGTGGCAATGACGCTTGCCGTAAGTATCGGACTGGCAAGCCCGGCATATGCGCAGACGGCAAAAGTATCCGACGACGTTGTCAAGATCGGCGTGATGACCGACATGTCGGGGCAGTTTTCCCATGAGTCCGGCGAAGGATCGGTGACCGCGATCAAAATGGCGATCGAAGATTTTGGCGGGAAGGTTCTCGGCAAACCCATTGAAGTGATCGTCGCCGATCACCAGAACCGCAACGAAGTGGCGATTGCCAAGGCGCGCGAATGGTATGATGTCGCGAAAGTCGACCTGATCGCAAATCTGATCAACTCATCGATCGCGCTCGCAGTAACCAACGTCGCGCAGGAGAAGAACCGCATCGCTATCGTCAATGGGTCCGGCTCGTCACGACTCACGAACGATTCCTGCACACCAAACAGCATCCACTACGCGTACGACACTTACGCGCTGGCCCAAGGAACCGGCAAGGCGCTTATCAAGGAAGGCCTGAATTCGTGGTACTTCCTCACAGCGGATTACGCGTTCGGACATGCACTTGAGAACGACACGGCGAACGTGGTGAAGGCAAACGGCGGTACAGTCGTTGGATCGATCCGCTATCCAATCGATACGGCTGACCACTCGTCCTTTCTTCTTCAGGCGCAAGCCTCAAAATCCAAGGTTGTTGCCGTTGCCGGCTCCGGAACGACGTTCATTAACGCCGTCAAATCGGCCAAAGATTTCGGCCTCACCGACGGGGGAAAGCAAACCATTGCCGGATTGCTAGTCTGGATTACTGATATCGACTCGATGGGATTGACGACGGCACAGGGTCTTGTTTTGACCAACGCCTTTTATTGGGACCGAGACGAAGAAACCCGCGCATTTTCCAAGCGATTTTTTGCGAAGATGAAACGCATGCCACACATGGGTGATGCCGGAGATTATTCGTCCACAATGCATTACCTCAACGCAATCAAGGCCGCGGGTACCGATGATGCCAAAACCGTGATGGCAAAAATGCGCGAGATGCCGGTGAACGATTTCTTCGCCAAGAATGGTCGCGTGCGCGAGGACGGCCGGTTCGTGCATGACATGTACGTCTACGAGGTAAAGAAACCCTCGGAATCGAAATATGAGTGGGACTACTACAAACTTCGTGCGGTCGTTCCGGGCGAAGAAGCCTTCCGCCCAATGTCGGAAAGTAAGTGCCCGCTGATCAAGAAGTAACCCGAAACACCGCTCAGACGCGGCCGGGCACCGCCCGGCCGCTCTTCGTGCCACCGAACTTGTCGGGATCGTAACGCATGCGATACTTCATCGACGTCGCGTGAATTGGCTCTCCGCAACGATTGCAGATGACGGTCGGCGTAAAGTCCTTGCCGCAATCGAGATGCCTGAGGATAAGCGGTGGCTTGTCGTCGGCGCGCCATCGGTCGCCCCAGGCCATCATCATGATCAATGGACCGTACAGATCCATTCCCATCGGAGTCAGTAAATATTCAAATCTTTCCGGCAACGACTGGTATTTCCGCTTCTTGAAAACCCCGCGCTCAACAAGCCGCGCAAGACGATCGGTGAGAATATTTGAGGCAATATTCAATTCAACCTGGAGCTTGTCGAAACGCCTGGCACCGAAGAAGGCTTCACGAATAACGAGAAAGCTCCACCGATCGCCAATCACCTCGAGTGCCCGCGACACCGAGCTCGGACGTCCACGCAAAAAGTCGTCGGCGGTTCGGCGTGATCGTCGCGAGTGCTCAATCCGTGCCTTCCCCGCTCCTGGCCCGTCGCGATAGCTGACACCTCGTGCGACAACACGTTGATGGCAGCAAGAGCACGACACGAAGGGCTTGCTGACGCAATTACAACCTTCGTGAATAAGCTGAAGCGGCGCTCCCTTCGGATCGGCCAGCCACCGGTCACCGAATTGCATAAGAGCCATAAAGGTGGGGTAGAGGTCGATACCGGACTTCGTCAGCTTGTATTCGACGCGGCTCGACGTCTCTGAGTAGCTGATCTCTCGAAATATTCCCTCGCGGGTCAAACGACGGAGACGATCCGTCAGGGTTGCTCGGGAAATTTCGAGAGCCGAACGAAATTCCTCAAACCGCCGAGCTCCGAAAAACGCCTCCCGGATGACGAGAAACGCCCAAGCATCCGAAAGGATGCCGACCGTTCTGGCGACGGAACAGTTCCGCTCGGTCAACACCGGCTGCTTCTGAGCAACACGAGCAGATGGCGCGGCTTTAGCGGCTTTGAGCCGCCTTCCTTGCTTTTTCGCAGCCGCCAGCCGCATAATTCCGTCCCGAGCCTAAACCTGATCGCTGGATTTCGGCACAACTCATGCGTATGAGCCGCCGCTCTCGAAGAGTTTGACGGTATCCGAACGCATTCGTCAAGGTCGGCGGGTTAGTGACGCTAGGCTCAGACTTCGATCACGCGCTCCATATGCACGCGGCGGCAGTCCATTTCGTATTCAAGATCCTGCACCGGCGGCCGGTTCAGATGCCAAGTCAGACCCTGCCTGAAAATGCCGCGCTTTCCAAGTTCACTTTCAATGAACGGAAAGATGTCGTGGACCGTATAAAGCTGCGTTGCAGTCACCTGACTCCAGTCCCCGCCGAAAGCACTCATGCGTCGTTCCATCTCGGCGAGAACCCATTTTGCTTTCTCCAGCATCGCTGCGGACGAGATATCCCCGAGCCGGACGGCATGATCGCGATAGTTTCCTTTGCCTTCCGGTGCTTCACCACTCCCGGCGATCACGAAGGAAGCCGGTGCTTTCGCCGCAATCACCGTATACGAGAAAGCGTGGAAGCCAGGTTCCGACGGCGGATCGATCTTCGGACAGACGTTGCTGCGCGCCACAGGATTGGCAGCACCATCCTGCATCAGCCCCCATGCTTTCAAGGTGCCAGTATACTCTTCATTGAATTTGACGAATCCGCCTTCCGTAAATGGCGCAGGCGAGCGCAACTCGCAAGCAGCAAACGCATTCAAGGGGCGACCGGCATCCTTAAGAATCTGCGCAATTTTCTCGAATCCATGCCGCAGTGGCACGGGATTCGCGAACCGCACGCGCTCGAGCGCGAAGCCGGGAAGCGCAGCAACGCCGGCGGAATATTGACTGACGCCCGGCATGAAACGATAGCCGCCATTGGGCGCTTCAACAGTCTTGTTCATGTTGCCTCTTCTTGTTTTTCGGGAAAGGAATTCGTCGATTGACGGGACTATTCTTCAAGAACGCCGAGATAGGCGTCGCGAATAATTGGATCTGCAAGCAACTCGGTGCCAGATCCAGATCTGACGATCCGGCCCATATCCATGACAAAGGCCGCATGGCATAGATCCAAGGCCGTCATCACATCTTGCTCGACCAGCAAGATGGACATACCTCCGGAGTTGAGCGCGCGTAACGCAGCGACAAGCTGCTCGACCAGCAGCGGCGAAAGGCCGAGTGACAGCTCGTCGATCATCAACAGCTTCGGTGCGCTCATGAGGCCACGCCCAATGGCACACATCTGCTGCTCTCCGCCGGAGAGCGTCGCGGCGGCCTGATTGCGGCGCTCCGACAGTTTTGGAAACGTCGTGTAAACCCTGTCCATATCACGGCTAATTTCGGCGCGCGAAGCTCTGCGCGAATAGGCTCCCATCAGAAGATTGTCTTCGATGCTCATTGCGCCGAACAGCCGCCGCCCTTCCGGCACATGGACGATGCCGTGGGAAAGAATTTTCGCTGCAGTCGCGCCCGCGATATCCTCGCCGTCCGAGTAATAGGTTCCCGACTGAACAGGAATCAGGCCCGACAGCACACGCATCAGTGTGGTCTTCCCCGCGCCGTTGGAGCCGATCAACGCTGTAATTTCACCTCTGCGCACCGCCAGATCGATGCCCCACAGCACCTGAACTTCGCCATAACCAGCGCGCAAACCTTGCAATTCGAGAATGGGAGCAACATCAGCCATGGGCGACAGCCCTCTGAGCATATTGCTGGCCGAGATAGGCCTCTACGACAGCGGGGTTCTTGATTACCTCGCGCGGCAAGCCATCGGCGATGAGTCGCCCATTGTGCAAAACAACGATGCGTGTGCAGACGTTGAGTACGACTTTCATCAAGTGCTCGATCATCACGATGGTGATCCCGCTGGCCGCGAGTTCGTGAATTAGCCGTGTCGCACGTTCAACTTCGGCGCTGTTCAACCCGGCATTGACCTCATCGAGGAACAGCAATTTGGGCCGCATCGCCAGCGCCTTTGCCAGCTCCAGGCGCTTGCGCATTGCCAGCGTGAGTGTCGCCGCCGGCTGATCGGACTGCGCTTCGAGACCAACGAAGGCCAGACGTTCGCGGGCAGACGCCCGCGCCGACTTCAGGCTTTCATTCGGCTGCGAAAACAGCGCCGCGGCAGCCACATTGTCGAGGGCTGAAAGTTCAGCGAAGGGTTGCACGACTTGAAAGGTACGAGACAGTCCGAGACGCGCAGACTGATAGGTCTTAACGCGCGTGATGTCCTGGCCTGCGAATGTTACCGCGCCCGAACTTGCCGGTGTAACGCCGGTGACCACATTGACGAGTGTGGTTTTCCCGGCGCCGTTCGGTCCGATCAAACCAAGCACTTCGCCCTTGGCGATACCGAGTGACACATCGCTAAGCGCCTTGAGGCCGCTGAAATGACGGGAGACGGACTGCAATCTGAGAATTTCAGACACGCTTCGGCCTCCATGAAAGAAGACGGTCGCGCAATGACATCAATCCATGTGGGAGGAACAGCAGAAGCGCGACGATCAGAACGCCGAGAACACCGCTATGGATCTGGATGTAATTGCGCCAGACTACCTCTTCCAATCCAAGATAGACCAGCGCACCAATAACGACGCCAAGCGGGGAGCCAAGGCCGCCGATCAGCGCCATAACAATCGGTTTGACAGAGTAGAGAATGTCGAACACATCGGAGGGATCAATATAGTGAACCCACGCGGCATAGATGCCCCCCGCAGCACTGACAAAGCACGCCGACAGGCCAAACGCGGCGCTCTTATAGAGGGTAGCATTGAGTCCAATCATGTTCGCCGCAGTTTCATTCTGCCGGATGCAGGCAAGCCCGAATCCGAGCTTTGATCCCGAGACGACGAATACCGTCAAGGCGGTTCCGAGCAGCAGTGCCCACATGGCATAGAAGAAGAATGTCGCGTCCGACAGCACGCCAGCCCCGGACATCAATGGAATGTTCAGGCCCATGCCCCCACCAGTAAGATCGGTGGCGTTGTTGACGAGTTCGCGAAACACTTCGATTAACGAGAGGCTGGCAATCGCGAAGTAATGCCCACGCAGGCGCAGCAGCGCAGCCCCAAGTAAACCTGCAAGTACGAATGACGCGACCCATGCGGCGGTCACCGCAACACTAAGGGGTACGCCGCGCGACATCAGAACGCCGGTTGTATACGCGCCAAACCCGAAGAACGCCGCTGTTGCAAACGAAGGATACCCCGCGAAGCCGCCAACGATATTCCACGACAACGCAAGGATCGCATACATGCATGCTATCGTGCCGAGCCTCAGTGCATATGCGCCGCCGAACAGCGGCAGTGCAGCAAGGCAGGCGACCAACACCAGCAGGACTAGATTAGATCGGGTCATTCGAAACCCTTTCGGCCAAGCAGACCCTGGGGGCGAACGATCAGGAAGATGATCAGCAACACGAACGACAGGGTCGTCGCATGCGCCGGACCGATCAGCGTGGAGCCAATGCCTTCGATCAGTGCCAGTAGAATTCCGCCAGCGAGCGCGCCTGACACACTGCCGAGGCCACCGAGCACGCAAACGACGAAGGCTTTCCCGAGATAGGCCGTTGAGGTCAGCGGCGAGATCGGGAAGATCAGGGCCATGAGCACGCCGGCACAGCCGGCCAGCGCCGCACCCAGACCGAACGCTATCGCATAGATCGAATTAACATCGACACCCATCAGCGTAGCTGCGTCACGATCAAGTCTCACCGCAACAATGGCTCGCCCTACCCGCAACCGCCGCAGGACGAGATAGAGCATACCTGTCAGCGCCAATGCGGATGCCGTTGCGATCAACCGATCAACAGGAACGACGACGTCGAACAACGAAATTGATCCCATTGGCGGCGTTAGCGTCAGCTTCCGGTAATCGGCCTTGAAATAGTAGATCATCGCGTTGTTGAGGATCAGATCCAGGCCGAACGTCAGCGTCAGCGTTACCAGCACCGGTGCGGTGATCACCCGGTTCAGAATGAGACGCTGGATGAGATAGCCAAACACAAAGAACAGCGGCGCCGCGATAACAAGCGCGTACCACGGCGAGATATGAAGCGACTGATAAAGTCCCCAGGCCAGATAAGCACCGAGAACAATAAACGAGCCATGGATCAGGTTGATGACGTTCAGAACACCCCAAACCAGCGAGAAGCCGATCGCAATACATGCGTAAAGGCAGCCCAGCACTAAAGCATTGATCAGAACCTGGGCCGCCAGCATGTGGTGTCCTCGCCTCCCGCAGTTTGATCAGTTCACGCCGAGCTTGAATTCGCCCTGCTTGATCAGCGCTGGGGAGAGAACGACAGGCTTGCCACCCTGGAGTTGGAATACCGGCGGCTCCAGTGAATTGATCTGTCCAGTTGGCCCGAATTTCACCGGCCCAAAGAACGTCATCACATCCAGCTTAGCGAGTTCGTCGCGTACCTTGTCCTTGTCGAGCGATCCGGCTTTCTCGATCGCCATCTGAAACAAAGCTCCGGCAACCGAAGCCGACGCCTGCGCATAGTCGGGTTCGGACTTGTACTTTTCCTTGAACAGCTTCACGTAGTTTGCCGTGGTGCCGAAAATGTCCTTTCCGGAATATTGCGCGGCGGGATGCCACCACGCGGCGCTGGTGATGTTCTCCCCGCCTGTGCCAGCGGCATCGATGAACTCCTGATAGGCCGGACCCGCGATCATCGAAACCACCGTGGCCTTGATCTGCTGGTCAGCCATCTGCTTTTTCACCAGCAGCAAATCGTTGATATAGCCAGTCACGAAGATCCATTGCGGGGCCAGCGACTTGATCTGCGACAGTGTCGCGGAGTGGTCGAGCGTCCCAATCGCATACTTCTCGAAATACGCAACTTCGAGACCATTACCTTTCGCCGACTTTTCCATTTCCTGCGCGATGGCGAGCGGGAAAAGATCGTTCCGCGCCAGGATCGCGACCTTCTTCACATCTGGCGCCTTCGCCTTGACCATCTGAGTGAGCGGGGTGGTCAGCGTATCGTTCGGCGTGAAGGTTCCGAACAGATACTTGTATCCTTGATCGTAGACCTGAGACGACGATGCGGTCGCTGCGATCGTCGGCACCTTGTACTTCTCGGAAACGCTGCTGCCTGCCTTTGCGGCACCAGATCCGAATGGGCCAAACAGGAAGTTGACGTTGTTCTGCGTGATCATCTGCTCGGTCGTCTGCACCGCGCGCGGCGTGTTCGACTGATAGTCGGTATAAACGATCTCGACCTTGTACTTCTTGCCGCCGACCGGGATGCCGCCCGCCTTGTTGGCCTGCTCGGCCCACAGGTCGTATCCCTGCTGCTGCTTGATGGCCTCTGGCGCGAGCGGCCCAGTAAGCGGAAGTGGCGCGCCGAAGCGGATCACATCCTGCGCTGCCGCCGCCGAGGCGGACAGTCCCAACGCAGCGACAACCAAGAGCGAATTCAAACCACGCGAGACGAGCCGGGAGCGAGCCATCCAGATTCTCCATCAGGGACCGAGGGTGCGACCTGATTGAAATCTTGGCAAATTAAGGGGTCGAATAAAAGCATTGAAATTCGAAGCAAGAGGTCTGAATATTCGAACGCTATGCATCGTCTGCTTGATTTCAAAGCATCCTTCCAACCCAACCGACTGGGCCGCGAAACATGATCGAATCCACCGCTATCCGGTATTTTCGCGAAGTCACCGAACGCGGTTCGATCAAGCGCGCCGCAGAATCTCTTCGCATTGCACCAAGTGCGATCAGCCGACAGGTGCAGGGGCTCGAAGACGAGCTTTCGGTTAAGTTGTTCGAGCGCGGCGCGCGGGGAATGAACCTGACCAATGCCGGCCACCTGCTCTATCGCTATGCACAAGAGAGCCAGGCGAAACTGGACCGCGTCCGCGCTCAGGTCGAGGAGTTCGATTCGTTGCAGCGCGGCCACGTTAAGCTCGCAACCGTGGAAGGCCTACTGGCGAGCTTCGTATCGGATTTTGTGGTGGATCTTTCGAGGGACTATCCAGGCATTTCGATCGCGGTGACCACCGTGGGATCGCGCGGTGTAGCCGAAATGGTCGGACGGCACGAGGTCGATCTTGGACTGGTCTTCGGCCGTGCGCCCCGCCGCGACCTGATCGAACTGGCCCGGATGCGGCAATCGTTGTGCCTGATGGTCGCGCCGCATCATTCAATGGCCGGCATGGATCATTGCACAATAAAGGATCTGGCAGGGCTGCGCGTGATTCTGCCGGATCCGTCGTTCGGCATTCGCCAGGAAATCGATCGGGCCTGCGCTAAGGCCAATATCGAACTGGATCTCTATAGCGAGACCAACTCCATCGCCTTCGCGCGAACGATGGCCGCCAAAGCCGGCCTCGGGACTTTCCTGCCGCGAAACGCAGCGATGCCCGAACTGATCGCCGGCACGCTGGTTGCTGTCCCGCTGCGTGACAAGCGTCTGGAGGCAACCCAGGTGACGCTGGTGCAACTCGCAGCCCGCAACACGACGCCGTCCAGTCTCCGCGTCGCGGAGTTGCTTGTGGACAGAATGAAAGAGCAGACGGACTAGCCCGGAACGCTTTCGGTGGTCCTCGGCTCCATTTCAACACTGCCCGGGAACAGCCTGCGCACCAGTATGTAGAATATCGGCGTGAAAACCAGACCGAACAATGTGACGCCAAGCATACCGAAAAATACTGCAACACCGACTGCCTGACGCATCTTCGATCCCGATCCCGATGAAATCACCAGCGGGAGCACACCAAGAATGAATGCGAACGAAGTCATCAGGATTGGCCGCAATCGCAGCCGGCACGCCTCGATAGCGGCATCCAGCCGATTGCGTCCCTCACGTTCGATGTCTCGCGCGAACTCAACGATCAGAATGGCGTTCTTGGCAGCCAGCCCAACCAACACAACGAAACCAATCCTGCGTCGCTCTCGCTCCCCCTTCAGATGTGCGCCAACATCGTAACGCTAACACCCTTCTTAAGGAGACTCTCCCCATCTCCCCTCGAACACGAGTTCTTGTCATTGATATACTGCGAATATATGCTTGAGCTAATCCTACCTGTTCATGTCGCATGGGGAGCGAATTGAAATCTAAAAAGGTTACAAAGCGCGCGGCGCAGAATCCGGAGACCGATGACGGAACGCTGACAGACCGTGCTTATCGAGAACTCGAAGAAATGATCGTCACCCTTCAGTTAACTCCCGGCACCATACTGTCCGAACATACCCTTGCACTGAAACTGAAGATCGGTCGAACTCCGATTCGCGAGGCACTGCAACGTCTCGCGCGCGATGGTCTCGTGGTAATCATGCCAAGGCGCGGCATCATGGTCTCGGAGATTAATCTCAGGCTGCAATTGCGGTTGCTCGAAGTGCGCCGCGAGCTTGAGCGGCTGATGGCGAGACTAGCTGCCGAACGCGCCACTCCTGAAGAACGTCAAGAGTTCGCGGAAGTGGCGCGCGGAATGCTCAAGGCGGCGGTCCAAGCGGACGACATCGAATTCATGCGCCTTGATCAGAAATTCAATCTCCTCATCGCGACGACCGCGCGCAATGAATTTGCCCGGCGATCGATGGGGCTCATGAACGCCCTTTCTCGCCGCTTCTGGTATCAGCACTATCAGGAAGTCGCAGATCTGCCGCTTGCCGCCAAGCTGCATGCAGCGGTGGCAGAGGCTGTTGCCGGAAAGAAGCCTAAAATGGCGGCCGCCGCTTCCGACAAGCTGATCGACTATATCGAGGATTTTGCGCGCAAGACGCTCGATACATGATCCGGCCTCAATCGAACATCACGACGCTGCGAATGGTTTCACCACGTTTCAGCGCATCAAAACCCGCATTGATCTCGCTGAGAGTGATACGGCGCAAGATCAAATCGTCCAGCATCAACGATCCGTCGAGATAGGCTTGCGCCAGTATCGGAAAATCGCGGCGCGGCCGTGCATTTCCATAGCTGACGCGGCGGATGCGCTTTTCCTGCATCAAGGAGCCCCAGCGGAACGATACATCCTGTTGCACATCGACTTTACCAAGCCAAATCACATTGCCGCCCGGACGAACCGCTTCGACCGTGACACGGAACGCCGCAGGGCTGCCAGCAGATTCAATCACGGTATCGACACCGCGTCCGCCCGTCTCATTCTTTGCAGCCGCGACAGCGTCGTCATTCGTCGCATTAACAGCGTGGGTCGCGCCCACAGTTATCGCCAGTGCGAGCTTTACGGGATCGAGATCTACAGCGATGATCGCACCCGCTCCCGCAAGCCGCGCTCCTTGCACCGCCGCCAAACCCACCGCACCGCAGCCGATCACCATGACGGTATCGCCATGTTTGACTGCATCCAGGTTCAGTGCAGCGCCGACACCTGTCATTACGCCGCAACCGATCAAGCAGGCACGATCGAACGGAATCTCCTTCGGCACGGCAATCGCCTGCTGATCAGGCACGATGCAGTATTCACCAAACGATCCCAGAAACATCAGTTGCTGCAGGTCACGACCGTCAGCAAGCCTCGCGCGACTCGTTCCATCGAATGACCGCGCCTTTGGGCCTTCGCGGAGATACTCCTCGCAGAGGATTGGCAAATCGCGGTCGCAATAGAAGCAATGGCCGCAGTGCGGATTCCACGACAGTATAACGTGATCACCTTTCTTTACGCCGCGCGCGGCTGAACCGACCTCTTCGACGATGCCCGCGGCTTCGTGGCCGAGCACGATCGGCATCGGAAAGCGTAACGATCCCTCCATCACTTCAAGGTCGGTGTGACACAGCCCCGCAGCGCGTATCCGCACCAGCACATCTGTGGGCTTCAATGCGGTCGCGGTAACAACCTCGATCGAGAGCGGTGTTTTCGCGGCGTGAAGTACAGCCGCGCGGTACTGAAGCGGCATTTATGCGACCGCCTTCCCAGAACTACCCAGCACGTTGAGCGCCAGGTCCATGTCGGATGACGTCATTTCCCATTCGTTGCCGAAGTTAGCCACAACGGTGCGCATGAACGGATCGACTGCCGCTTTCGCGGCAACGGTGTCACCAAGATGATCGGCGAGCAGCGCCAGCGCGAGCTGACGCGGCTCCGGCCCCTCGTAGCTCCACTCAAAACCATTCTTGCTGAATTCCATCACTTCGGTTCGGGGATTCAATGGTGCGCCATCGACAGTCACCTTCACGCCGTCGATCGTCCGGTCGCCAACATAATGTTTCATTCTTTCTCTCCCACACATTCGCGCCCCGATCGATATCTGGTTAGTGCGTCACTTCCACTTCGCCGGCGATCACACGCATGACGTCGCGGTCGCGGTGCGCTTCGGACAGCGATCCGGAAAACATCAGTTCGCCGCGTTCCAGCACATAAAGGCGATCGACATAGTCAGGGATGTGATGGACGTTCGATTCTGCCATCAACACGCCTTTGCCCATTGCCCGGATCGAGGCTACGCCCTCTGCGATCAGTGGAATGATGGCCGGCGACAATCCCTCGAAGGGCTCGTCGAGCAGCAGAAGTTTCGGGTCGAGAGTCAGCGCGCGCGCAATGGACACCATCTTGCGTTCGCCGCCTGAAAGCTGCGCACCGCCGCGTGCAAGATACTGCCGCAGTTTCGGGAAGACCGCATAAGCTTCTTCGATACGCTCCTGAGCCGGCCGGCCGGTCGGCCGCGTCCATGTCGAGAGCTCGATGTTCTCAGCCACAGTAAGGTCAGCATAGACCTCGGATTCTTCGGGCGAGAACCCGATCCCGCTCTGGGCGATCCGCCACGTCGGGAGCTTCGTCAGATCGGCGTTGTCGAAAGTGATATCTCCGGACAATGGACGCCGATAACCCATAATGCTGCGGAATGTCGTGGTCTTCCCGGCGCCATTACGACCCACGAGACAGACGAGTTCGCCCACCGCAACCGACAGGCTAATGCCGTTGAGAATGCGGCTGCCCTGAATGTCGACTTTTACGTTGGAGAGTTCGAGCATTACGACGCCCTCCTCAGGGTAGGCGGCCGTGTCCCCACAACGGCTGAGATCATCTCCGGATCGGCAAAGAACCTGTCAGGCGGCATGTCCGCCAATACCCGGCCCTCTTGCAGGGCGACAATCCGGTGCGAATAGCGCGCCACAAGATCCATGTCATGTTCGACCTGAACGATGGCCCGTACCCCTGCCGCTCTTGCCGCCGACACCAGCACCTCCATGATGGAGTGCTTGTCGCCTGTCGAGACACCACTCGTCGGCTCGTCCAGCAGGATGACCTTCGGACTGAGCGCGAATGCGCTGGCAACATCCAGCAGCTTCTTTTCACCCTGCGACAGAGTGGATGCCACCGTATCCAGCTTGGCACGAAGGCCGAGAACCTCCGCCACGCGCTCGACATCCGCCTGAAGCTCATGATCCTTCGACAGCGAGCGGAATGGATTAGAGACCCGTCGCAGCCGCGAGGCAACGGCGACCGCGAGGGTCTCACGTACCGTCAGGGCTGGAAATACATTCACGAGCTGGAAAGCCCGCGCCATTCCGCGCCGTGCCAGTTCGACAGGCCCGACGCCGGCTATGTCATCGCCGAGAAAACGAACCTCACCAATGGTTGGCCGCAACAGGCCGGTGACAACATTGACAAGCGTGGTCTTGCCGGCGCCGTTTGGTCCGACGATCGAAACGAACTCACCATCCGCAACGTGAAAGGACACGTCTTGCAGCGCTCTGTATGCGCCGTAGTGCTTGGACACACCAATGGTCTCAAAGAGACGTGCAGGGGATGATATGCCTGCCTGATGCATCATTTGTCTCCTTTCCTGCGGGAGAAGAGCATTTCAAATGCACCCGACAAGCCTTGCGGCAGGAAGATGACGAGCAACACCAGCACACCACCCATCACGAAGCGCCAGTATTGCGTGATAGCCATCACGAAGTCCTGCAACAGCACAAAGGCAAGCGCGCCGATGGCTGGGCCGACGAAGGTCCCGCTGCCGCCCAGGACCGCCATGAAAACCAGGTTGCCCGAGTGGGTCCAATACGCTAGTTCGGGATCGGCCAGGCCCGTGGTGACGGCGAGAATCGTTCCTCCGATGCCGCCGTACACCGCCGAGATCACAAACGCGGCAAGCCGCATGCGGAATATCTGCACGCCGACATAAGCCGCTTTGCTTGCGTTTTCGCGAATTGCCTTTAGATGAAGGCCGAATGGCGACTGGGTGATGCGCCACATCGCCATTCCAAGCAGGAGCAGCAACGCCAGCACATAGTAGTAGAACGGCCCGGTGAGAAACGCAGTTTTGCCCCCGCCCCATTCCATGCCGAACAGCAGCGGACGCAACACACGCATTCCCTGATCGCCTCCGGTAACGCTGTAGAACTTGAACAGGAAGGAATGAAACAGCATGCCGAACGCCAGCGTTAGCATCCCGAAGAAGATACGGGTGTAGCGAACGCACAGAACGCCGATCACAAGCGCGACAAGCGCGGAGACCGCTGCGCTGGTCAAAACGATCAGCTCGAAACTCAGCACACCGAATTTGGATGTCAGTGTCGATGCCGTATACGCGCCGACACCAAGAAAGAGAGCGTGCCCGAACGACAACAGGCCCGTCGTGCCGAACAGAAGATTGAATCCAAACAGCGCGATTGCGTAGGCAAAGAACGGCACGAGCAGGAGAAGCGCATAAGGCGAGGCCACAAGCGGCAACAGACCCATAATCCCGATCAAGCCGAAAAAGATCCAGAGGCCATTGATATGGGGTAACGCACGCCGCCTCGGCGTGGCCAGCGACAGATCGATAGATTGTTCACTCATGCCGTCACCTTGCCAAACAAGCCCGCGGGTCTGAGAATGAGCGCCGCGACAACAACGAGATAGACTGACAGCAGCTCCATTTCCGGCATGATCGAGATCGATGCCGCGCGCATCAGTCCGACGATCAGCGCGCCAACGAGAGCGCCACGCATACTGCCCAGCCCACCTATGACAACGACCGCAAACGCCTCCACCACCAGTTCAACAGCCATGTCGAGCGACGCCGCGCTGGATGGCACCACAAGCGCACCGCCGACCGTTCCGAGCATGCAGCCCACGGTGAAGACAAGCGCGAAGATTTTGGAAGCGTTGACGCCGAGGCCTTCGGCCATATCGCGGTTCTCCGCTGTCGCCCGCACGATGCGTCCGGTTTTCGTGCGTTGCAGGAACAACCCAAGCGCGGCGGCAATGCCGATACTCGCCGCTATCACCAGAAGATTATAGGTGGGTACCTGCACGCCCATAACATGCGTCGTACCGTAGATCATGTAGGCGTTATCCATGGTGCGCGGCGTAGCGCCCCACGTGAAGCGAAAGACATCCTGGAACATCAGAAGCAAGCCGAAAGTGAGCAGCAACTGATAGCTCTCATCACGGCGGTACACCGCACGCAGCACCCGCTCGATTGGCAGCCCGACGAGGCCGATCACAAGCCCCGCAAGAATGAGCACGGGGAAGAACATGAGTGGCGGCAGCCCGAACTTCATCGCGACGGCGACGGCCGTAATCCCGAAATAGGCTCCCAAGGCATAGAAGGAGCCGCAGGCGAGATTGACAAGCTGCTGCACGCCGAACACGAGCTGAAGCCCCGCCGCCACCAGGAACAGGATGGCGGCGTGGAACGTCCCACCAAGAATGATATCGACAATCGCCGTCATCGGTCAGACAGGCATCTTGGCGGTCTTGATCCATTCCCAGAAGTCTGCGCCTGGCGGCTTCTGCAATTGATCAGCCTGGAATGTGTCGACCGAAGCAAGTGTCGGAAACTCGTACTTGTTCGTGTTTGTCGACGGTCCTTGGTAAAATACCTGCTCAGCAATCTTGTCCCTGCGGAACCGCCCCCTGCCGCCAAGACTTTCAACCTCGAGGCCGGGCATCGCTTCGGCGACCATATCCGGCGTCGGCCATTTCTTCGCGGCCTTTTGCGCGGCTTCGACGCCCGCCTTATAGCTCGCAAGCGCAAAATAGGCGCGATCCGCTTCCCAGTGCGGCGCCTCCTTGTAGCGGTCCATATAGTCCTGAACGAACGCCTTTTGTAACGACGACGCCTGCGGATGATCGAAGTAAAGGGTGTTGTGTCCGAAGATCACGCCTTCCGGCATGAATTCTTTCTTGAGTTGATTAAGTTGCCAGCCGGCCGCCGGCAGCACCACCTTCACGCCTTCGAACAGACCGGCTGCCGCTCCCTGCTTCATGAACACCGGCAAGTCGGCAAACAGCATCGACGAGAAAATTAGATCCGGCTTGGCCGCCTTGAGTGCGGCGATATGCGAGGTCAGATCAAGCGTACCGACTTTTGGCCACTGCTCGGCCACCAACTCAGCCTCCACGCCATAGCGCGCAAGAATCTGCCGGAAAGCTTCCCAGTTATTGCGTCCGTAGGAGTAATCCGGATTGATGCCGGCGACGCGTTTGAACTTACCCTTGAAGTGCTTGACCGCGAGCAGTGACGCCATTACGGCCTCGCATTCGTTATCGGTCGAACGAAACACGTAACGCGACTTCGGCATCACTTCCTTGACGCCGTCCTGCGTGGTGCCATCCCACATCACCAGGAGCGACTGCTCCTCCTCCGCAACGGGAGCAACCCCAAGACTGACGCCGGTCGAAATCAACCCGTGAACACTTTCGACCTTCTCCTGTAGCACCAGGCGCCGGAAACGCTCGATTGTGTCTTTGGGGTTAGTCTCCTCTTCAATGACAAGCTCGAACCTACGTCCGGCAATGCCACCCTCCTTGTTCATCCGTTCCGCTGCCCATTGCACGGCGCGGATTCCGCATTCGCCAGCGGTACCGGCAACGCCGGAACGAGGTGCAATGATGCCAATCTTGAATGGCTTGTCCTGCGCAATGGCCGGGGCGAATAGCTGCGGCACCGCTGCGGCAGCAACGCCTGCTCCAGCAAGCTTCGAAAAGGCGCGACGGGTGAGCGTCATTGATGTCCTCCCATGTGAACTATGCGCATCTGGCGTGCGTTATTGCCATACCATAAATATATCAGACACATTTCAGCAAGCTCTTTTTTGGCGCAGCGGTGTCGCAGCGCCGGTTGCCGATCTAATAGATTGGTGATATGTCAGCGCCGGGTAAGGCCGGACAAAGCCGCCGGCCGCCAGAAAACAACGGAGCTTTGCGCCATGGAACTCACGTCCAGCCCAATGACCGACCGGCAGCGGAAATACCGGGCCACCTACAGAGATCGTATCGCCGGCTGGTACAATGGCTGGCTCCATGCGTTCGTCATTTACGTGATCGGGTTCACTGCCCTCTCGGTCTACATCGCCAACATTGGCAATGTCCGCTGGTGGGAATGGCTGATCGTGCCCATCACCTTTCTTGCGGCGAACTTCTTTGAATGGTGGATTCACCGCTTCGTCATGCACCGGCCATCACAGATCAAGGCATTCCGTGCGATCTACAATCGGCATACCTTGATGCATCACCAGTTCTTCACCGAAGAAGAAATGCGTTTCGCGGATCACAACGACTGGCGCGTTACATTCTTTCCGCCCTACGCACTGGTCACCTTCACACTGATGTCCATTCCACCGGCTCTCGTGTTGGGTTGGCTCGTGTCACCGAACGTCGGCTGGCTGCTGATCTGCACCACGACTTCGATGTATCTCATCTACGAGTTCATGCATTTCTGCTGCCATGTCGACGAAAACTGGTTTGTTCGCAATATGCCGTTCGTCAACACCATCCGGCGTCATCATACGGCCCATCACAACCAGTCGATCATGATGGAGCGGAACATGAATCTGACCTTCCCCGTGATGGACTGGCTGTTCGGCACGTCGGATCTCGATCGTGGACTGATCGGCCACATCTTCAACGGCTATGACACCCGCTACATCCGCAAAAACATGCGTAAAACCTCGCGCACGCCGAAACCCGACATCGTCGGCCAGCGCTCGGGGTTTGCCACACCGGCCGAATAGACGCAGTCAGAAGAGCGGAGACTCGACATGAGCGCGATCGAGCCGAACTGGTTTTCGCTGATCTGGTTCGCCGGACTGGCCACCGTGTGTGGCGTTGCATTCCTCATCATCGCCGGGAAATTTCCACTCGATACCCGACCCGACGCGGCAAGGTCGTTCCCCGCGACCCTGTTGATTCTCGGTAACGCCGTTCTGCTCGCGGTGCTGCTGGCCGGCACCGGCCTCTATGGGTATGTCGAGTTGCGATGGAGTACGCTAATCGTCGTTAGCGGACTTATCTTTCTGTTCACGCCGGCGCTATTCGAGGAATGGCGATGGCCGCCGAGTAGCGCGACAGTCGAACTGTCCGTACTGGTTGGCATTCAGATCCTGTCGCTGGTCGTCCTTGCCAAGGTCAGCAGTTCAGCGCTCGCAATCCTGTCGTAACATTCACAGCCCAGGGAGCAATCGATGCCCGTAAAGATCAAGTTGGCGCTATCTTTGGTCGTTGTCGTTGTGGCGGCTATAGCGTTTTATATGCAGCACGCGCTTGGTCATGACCGAATTCAGTATTTGGTGGCCTTCCTCGGGGGCCTCATGGTGTTCGCCATGTGGCTGTTCCCGGAGGTGAAACGTGAGGAAACTGCCGGCGGCATCCGCCGGGAATCGCCCCGGAATCGCACCAACTAAAGCAATTCGCTAAGCGCTCGCCGCGCTCCCATGTTGGAGCACTGTGGCATGCGTACCGGTAGGCACTGGCGCAGGCAGCTACGTAGATAGATCCTCAACCACCCAGATAGGCCTCGCGAATGTGCTTGTCGTCGATCAACTCTTCTCCCCGCCCCGACAGCACGATCGACCCCGCTTCCATCAGATATGCATAGTCGCACATATCGAGCGCAGAGTAGGCATTCTGCTCCACCATCAGTACCGTGGTGCCTGATTTGCGGATTCCGTCGATGATCTCGAACACCTGCTCCACGATATTCGGCGCGAGTCCCAAGGATGGCTCATCGAACATCATCAGTTTCGGCTTGGACATGATGGCGCGCCCGATCGCCAGCATTTGCTGCTCGCCGCCGGACAGCGTGCCTGCGACCTGACTACGGCGCTCGGCAAGCCGGGGAAATTGCATCAGAACTCGATCGCGGTCCTCTGCAACACCATCCGCGTCGCGCCTCAGATACGCACCCATGTCAAGGTTCTCCTCGACCGTCATGTCCGGAAACACCCGCCGCCCCTCGGGGCAATGGGCTATACCTCGCGCGAGAATCTCGCGTGCCGAACAGCGCGTGATGTCCTCTCCCTCGAAAATCATTCGGCCGGATGCCGACGGCAGAATTCCGGAAATGGAGCGCAATGTTGTACTCTTCCCGGCGCCGTTCGCACCGATCAGCGCGACAAGTTGCCCCTGCTTGATCGAGAGAGAGATACCCTTGATCGCTTCAACCTTGCCGTAGCGGCAGACGAGATCGCTAATCTCTAGCACGTTTCTTCGCTCCTTGCCCGAGATAAGCACGAATGACTTCAGGATTGCCCTGAATTGCCGAAGGTGGGCCTTCGGCAATGATCCGACCGTAGTTCAAAACGACGATACGATCCGACACGCCCATCACCATTGGCATGTCGTGCTCTACAAGCAGGATCGTGACACCGAGACCGCGCAACTTATCGAGAAGCTGCATGAACCGCGCTGTCTCCGTTGCATTCATGCCGGATACCGGCTCATCGAGCAGCAGCATCGAAGGATCCGCTGCCAGTGCCAATGCGACACCTAGGAGCCTCTGATCGCCATAGGCGAGTGAGCCTGCCATTTCGCGCGAGCGGCGTTCAATCCCAACCAGCGTCAGGATTTCCGCCGCCCGTGTCCGCAGTTCCTTTTCGGACTCACGCTCCCGCGGCAGCGCCAGCAAGGTGTCCCACAGCTGCGAGCGGCCGCGGCGATGCAGGCCGATCATGACATTCTCAAATACGCTGACACTCTGGAACACGCTGGTTCGCTGGAAGGTCCGCACCAAGCCTAATGCCGTAACCTCGTGTGGCTTGAGGTTGTTCAACGACGCGCCGCGATAAATAACCTCGCCCTTTGTCGGTCGCAGAAAACCCGTGATGACATTAAACGCCGTCGTTTTACCCGCGCCGTTCGGCCCGATCAGACTGACGACTTCGCCTTCGTTAACGACGAAGTTCATGTCCGAGATCGCAACGAGGCCGCCGAAATGAACGGCGATATGTTCAATTGAGAGCGCTGGCGGCGTCTTGGCTGCTTGAACCTTAGCTGCTTGAGCCTGCATCATGGCGCATCCTGCATTTTGGCTTCCGGCGCAATGGCAGGATCCTTTGCTTCATCGACCCCAAACCATTTCTCAATAGCCGGAACGATCCCCTGCGGCAGTACGAACACGATCAGGATCATGAACAGCCCATAGAGAATCCATTGGATTTCAGGAGCCGCAAACGAACGCGCAACAACCGGAATGAAGCCGAAAATCAATCCACCGACGAGAGGCCCTGCCAATGTTCCCTTGCCACCGGTAATCACCATGATCACCATGGTAACCGTGTAGAGAAAGAGGAAAACGTCGGGATCAATAATCTTCAGATAGTGCGCGTACAGGCTTCCCGCCGCTCCCGCGATGCCGGCAGATACGACTGCCGCCAATACCAGATAGCGCGTGACGTCTATGCCGACGGAAACCGCCAGCGATTCATTTTCCTTCAACGCCACCATCGCGCGCCCGACCCGCGAGTTCACCAAGCGGCTGATGATGATGTAGGAGATAACGACGACGCCGAGGACCAGATAGTAATTCGATTGCTTGCTGAAGAAATCGAAATAGCCGAGCCTTGGAAGCCCGAGCGTCATGGGCGGAATAGAGGTCAGCGCCAGCGGTCCCTGCGTCAATTCCACCCAGTTCAACGCCACAAGCCGTATGACTTCTGCAAAGCTGATTGTCACGATGACGAAGTAAGCGCCGCGAACCCTGAACGACAGTTTACCTACGATGTATCCGCACAAGCCAGAGACGAGTACGGCAATGATAAAGCCAAGCCAAATCGGCCATGGCTCATGAACAACGCGGATGCCGCCGATCAGCTCCACGTCGAACCCGAGCGCCGTCAAGGCGCTAGTGTAAGCACCGATTCCGAAAAAGGCGACATGACCGAGACTCAACTGGCCGGTGTAACCGAGCAGCAGATTAAGGCTCATCGCCGCGATGATGAAGATGCCCGTCGTAATAAAGGCGTTCAGAAGATAAGGATCCTTGAGCCACAACGGAACTGATGCGAATATGACAATCGCGATCCAGGGGAGAAGCCGTTTCATCCAATTCGCTCCGATCGCGCAAAGAGGCCGGTCGGCTTGAACAGCAATACCGCGATGATAATCAGGAAACCCATGGCGTCGCGGTAACCTGACGAGATGTATCCAGCCCCCATCTCTTCGGCGAACGCGAGGATGAAACCACCGATGGTTGCGCCACCGATACTGCCAAGACCGCCGAGAATCACGATCGCAAACGCCTTGAGCGACGCGATGTTGCCCATCTGCGGTGAGATCACATAGACCGGCCCGAGCAGCGCGCCTGCGGCGGCGGCCAGCGCCGAGCCAATGGCAAACGTCGCCATATAGATCGCCTGAATGTTGACGCCCATCAGGGATGCGGTGTCGGTATCCTGGAATGTCGCACGCATCGCCTTGCCGAGCTTGGTGCGGTTGATCAGGAAATATGAGATGGCGATCAATGTCAGCGCCGCAAAGAACACAAAGAGCCTCAGCCACGACACCGAGAACGGACCGATCGTCAATGGCGTCTCCGGAAACGGGGTATTTACCGCCTTCGCAACACCGCCCCAGACGTATTGCTCCGCGTTCTGCATTACGATCATTGCGCCGATCATAATCAGCATCGTCGTATCGATATCGGCCCCGCGCATCGGCCGCAGCAGCACGAATTCGATCAGAGCGCCAACAATGCACCCGGCCACGATCGCAAAAAGCAGCGCGAGAAAGAAATTGAACCCAAGCAGAACGGCGACGAAATATACAAAATACGCGCCAAATGCATAAAGCTCGCCGTGCGCCATATTTACCACGCGCATGATGCCAAAGATCAAGGTCAGGCCGATTCCGAGCAGCGCATACGTGCTGCCGAGGATCAGCATGTTGATCATATGTTGCAGAAATTCAGTCATTGAGCCTTATCCAGGTCAAAACTCATCGTTCGGCGAAGGCCGCCGTGCCTTTGGAGTGGAAAGGCGCGGGCATCTCGTGGATGCTCGCGCCTACTCCACACTTACAGCTTTGGAAGAATGACTTTCGAGTTGTCGATCTTGATCAGGTAGACGTTTGGCATGCTCTGCCCGCTCTCCTTGCCGGAGGGCCCCTGCTTCTCGAACTTGATCTTGCCGTTCAATCCGAGCAGCTCGGTCTGCCACAACGCAGCGGCAATTGCCTCCGGCTCCGCCTTGCCCGCCTTCGCGATTGCAGCCGCGATTGTACGAATACCGTCGTATCCGCGGAAGCTCTCGGTCGCACCAGCGAAGTTGAAGCCACGCTTTTTCCATTCGCCAAGGAAGTACTTGGTTGCCGGCGGATTCGGCGTCTCATCCGGATACCACGGTGCGAACGTGGTTAGGTGGAATGTTCCGTTAGCAGCAACGCCAGCCTGATCAATCAACTGATCTGGATTTTGCGAGCCGCCAGTCGTCACGATCTGCTTCTTGATGCCGAGTGCAGTTGCCTGCTTCAGGACAAGAGTGAGCTGCTCGACAGCAGTCGTCACCATAATCGTGTCGGAGTCGGTTGCCTTAATTTTCGACAACTGCGCGCTCATATCTTGAGCGGACTGGTCCATCGTCTCAACGAGGCCGACCTGGATGTTGTCTGCCTTCAATACTTTTCCGAAATCTTCGGCGGCACCGCGGCCCCAGTCATTGTTGATGACAAGGAAGTCCGCCTTCTTGATCGATAGCTTGGGGAGAATTGGCTTGAACGCTGCAGCTTCGACTGACGACGGAGGCGAGATGCGGAAGATATAAGGATTGCCCGTTGTCGTGATCTTGCCCGATGAGGAGGTCTCAACCACCATCGGAACCTTGTATTCCATCAGCTTCGGCATCACTGCCAGCGTCAGGCTCGATCCCCATGCGCCCATGATGACCGGCACCTTATCCGCCGTGATCAGCTTTTCAGCCACCGCCGCAGCTTCGGTCGGGTTGCTCTTATTGTCTTCGATGACAAGCTCGACCTTCTTACCGAGAAGGCCGCCCTTCGAATTAATCTCGTCAGCCGCGATCTTCGCGCCATTGACGACGTAGGTCCCCGAAGCAGCAAACGGCCCCGTCAGCGGCTCGTTGACTCCGATTTTGATCGTCTGGGCCGCGGCCTGACCGGCAACACCTGCCGATAACAAAGCGATTGTCGCAAGTAGTTTGGTATGTTTCGCCATCTTCCATTTCCTCCGTTTGAGTGCGGAAATCAGGTCTTTTTCAAGCAAGGCTTGTGCCAGTTGTCCGCGTGTTTTTATCTAACTGTCGTCCCTAATCCAGATAGTCCTATTTTTAGTATCTTAGTATCATCTGCAAAGGCCGCGCGACGTCAAGTTTTTTCAGCAATCCGGCATACTGACCGCAAGCCCTCCGCGCGACGTTTCCTTGTATTTCGTCTGCATATCGGCCCCGGTATCCCGCATCGTACGGATTACCTGATCCAGGGTAACGTGATGCGACCCATCGCCACTCAGCGCCAGCGACGCCGCATTAATGGCCTTGACCGCGCCAAATGCGTTGCGCTCAATGCAGGGAATTTGCACCAGCCCGCCGATCGGATCGCAGGTCATCCCGAGATGGTGTTCCATCCCGATCTCCGCGGCATTTTCAATCTGCCGGCTGCTACCGCCCAGTGCCGCTGTCAGGCCGGCCGCAGCCATGGAGCATGCCACACCCACCTCCCCCTGACACCCGACTTCAGCGCCCGAGATGGAGGCATTCATCTTGCAGAGCCCGCCAACCGCGGCGCTGGTCAGGAGAAAAATCCTGACACCATCTTGGGAGGAGCCCTCGCAATGATCCGTGTAATACCTCAGCACGGCGGGAATGACGCCGGCGGCGCCGTTGGTCGGCGCGGTGACCACGCGGCCGCCTGCCGCATTTTCCTCGTTCACGGCGATCGCGTACAGGCTTGCATAATCCATTGCTGGGATGGAATGCTGCACGTTGCGGCTTTCCGACGCCTGTAGCCGGGCATACAACGAACGAGCGCGACGCTTGACCTTCAAGCCGCCCGGTAACAGACCATCGGTGCGTATTCCGCGATCGATACAGTCGAACATCATCGCGACAAGACGATCGATCCGGTCGTAGACCGACGCTTCATCGGCAAATGCGGCTTCATTTGCGAGCACGACCTGCGCAATCGAGAGGCCGGAACGGTCGCACATCTCAATCAGCTCGGCTGCACTACGATAATCGAATGGAATCGTAGCGGACAATTCTGGCGCAGAATCCGCCTCACCTTCCCGCTGAACGAATCCGCCACCGAGCGAGTACCAGGTTTCCGCCCGCAGTTCGCAGCCGTCCTGATCGAAGGCCGCAAAACGGAGCGTGTTCGGATGAACCGGCGTTGGTTCATCAAAGTTGAAAACGATATCCTGCGCGGGGTCGAAATGGATCGTCATTCCATCCTTCAGTACCAGTATCGCCGCGGTCGCAATGACATCGATGCGGCGGTCCGCATCGTCGGGATCGACAGTCTCCGGCGAGAAACCAGAAAGCCCGAGCATAACGGCCTTGTCCGTTCCATGACCACGCCCGGTCCACGCGAGGGATCCAAGCAACGTGACTTTCAATCGTCTCAGGCGCGAGCGCTGAGATTCGTCGAGAGCCAACATGAAGGCCGCGGCGGCCCTCATCGGACCAACCGTGTGAGAGGATGACGGCCCGATCCCGATCTTGAACAGATCAAAAATACTGATCATGACAGGTGACCGGGCATCGCCCGCTCCAGCTTTGGATGTTACTTCGCCCTCAGCCGTGGAATGACTTCCTTCGCGATCGTCTCGACCTGATCCATTCTGTACTTGTAAGGCACAAAGATAATCTTCTGAACGCCGACGGCCTGATGAGCCCTCAACTGCTCGACGCACTCGTCCACAGATCCCATGATCGCGCTGTCACGCGAACAGTCGCTGTGTTCCGGGAAATCCCATTCCTTGTTCAGCCAATCCATCATCTCGTCTTTGACCGCAGCCTTCGACGGACCAATCATGATCGGCAACTGAGATGCATTGAGAAGCTTGTCAGGATCCTTGCCGCCCTCCTTCGCGAAGTTGCGAAGCTTGGCCCACGATTTCGCAAATGCTTCAGGTGAATAAAAGTAGGTCAGCCAGCCGTCGCCGGCAGTCGCCGCGCGCTGAAGAACCCTGTCGACGTAGCCGCCGATGAGGATCGGCAGAGTGGGCTGTTGCGCCGGCTTCGGATACATGACCGCAGCCGAGATGTCGTGAGCCAGATACTTTCCGTCAACCATCGGCTCCGACCACAGGCGGCGCATGATCTCCAGATTCTCGTCCATCAGCTTTCCGCGCTTGTCGAAAGGAATGCCCATGGCATCGAATTCGCGCTTGTACCAGCCCGACGCCATGCCCATTAGCAGGCGGCCACCGGAGAACTGATCCATGCTGGATAACTGCTTGGCCAGAGCAACCGGGTTGCGCAGCGGCAGAACAAGAATGCCGGTGCCGAGCTTGATCCTGCTGGTGCGCGCGGCGATCGCGGTCAGCGTCGTCAGAGAGTCGAGGATCGGGAAGTGCGGGTCCACGCCGAGAAGAATGTGATCCCAGACCCAAAGCGAATCGTAGCCGAGCTCCTCGACGCGCACACCGTAGTCCACCAGCGCCTTGGCATCCGGCATTTCAGGATAGGCGGTAAAGTTCCGTGCGGCGATACCGAACGTGTTTGACAGTACGGTCATGTTTGCTTCCTCGTTTTTTCTTATGCGATGAAGAGACGATCGGGATCGAGCATTCGTAGCGTGGTCAGTTCGTGCTCGGTGGGTGGTTCCGTAATGCTGAGCCGATCATCAAAGATCAGATCAAAACCAGTGTTATCCTGAACCTGTTCACGCGTGATGCCGGGGTTGAGAGCAAGTACCTTCATCCGGCGCGATGTCTCATCGAAACCGAACACTGCAAGCTCGGTGATCACGCGGAACATCCCGCCTTCCGGTAATCCGCTTTCAGCACGCGACTTGCCGCCGCGAATGAAACCAGGGCTGGTGATGAAATCCACCTGATCGACGAAGCGACGCTTCTCGTGCTTCATCGCGACTATCATGTTGGTCAGGCTGGAAATATCGTTGCCGCCGCCGGTGCCCGGAAGCCGTGTCTTCGGCTTCTCGGAATCACCGATGAAGGAGGAGTTCAGATTTCCGTACTTGTCGATCTGCGCGCCGCCCATGAAACCAACATCGACATATCCGCGCTGCAACAGCAGCAGGACTTCGGCGCTGCCCAGCACCATGTTGGCACGCTTGGTGCAACGCTGATCGTTGGTCGACGGCGGCAATTTGCCGGGCTCGACAAAGGCACCGATCACACCGCCTTCAAACAGGATTGTCAGGCCGGGGCAACGCAGGCGCTGCGCGAGTGTCGCTGCCAGGAGGGGAACACCGATGCCGGCGAACACGACCTGCCCTTCCTTAAGCTGACGCGCACTCAGGATCGCCAACATCTCCGAAGCTGTATGACGATTCTGTTCAGTCATCGAAAATGCTCCTGCCTCTGCGGCTCGCTGTCACGACTTCATCCATTCCGATCTTCGCGAGAAAATCGTTCCAGGTTTTCGGGCCGTAAACGTACTCGTCGAGATACTTCTTCATTCCGCCAACGGGATCCCCGTTAACCTGTGCCACGTAGGCATCGAGATGATTCATCATCGGCTCGTAAACGCCGTAACATTCATGCGGCGCGGAGCCATAAGGCACCTCAACCACCGCATCGACGCAGAAGAATGGAATCTTGGTCTGGTCAGGCGCGCGACGGATCTGATCGTTGGAGACGATCCGCTCGGTGGTCAAAATCACGCTATTAGCCGCCATCGCGAGATCGATATCCATGAACTGCAGGCCATCGATCTGGGCATTGCCGTAAGCGTCGCAGCGCTGCACATGGATCACCGCGACGTCGGGATTCAACGCGGGAACCAGCAGCACCTTCTCGCCGGTAAAGGGGCAATCGAATTCCTTGGCTTCCGGACGGATGCGGGCCACATCGGAGCCCAGCATCGAACGCATCGGCATGAACGGCACGCCCATCGCGCCGGCGCGGAAGCGCATGCCGACGCCCATGTGGCTCCATTCGTCATAACGCGCAGTTCCACCCTCAACATGATGGCGCATCACCTTCGAAAGACCCCACAGGATGCCCTGGGCGAACCAGCTCGAAATGATGTGATTGGCTGCGCCCGATCCAAGCAGCAGGTCGCCATCGGTTGAGATAATGCAGCGCGAACAGGAGAGCTCTTTCTTCCGCGCCCGGATCAACTGCCAGATCATGGCCATCGGCGTGCGCGAGATGGTCGAGCCGCCGATACCTACCGACGCGCCGTCCCTGACGAATGACGCTGCTTCCTCGAGCGTCACAACTTTCTCGCGAAGACTCCGGTCGCGGCGCGAGAGATTCTCCCGCAATTTCTGATATGGCTGGACTGTATCGTGACCTACGCTCATGATCATGCCCTGCCTGCCATTTCGGCCCTGTACTGCGGCCCGAAGGCCTCGACGTTGAAGTCTTCAATCAGCCGATCCCATTCAGGAATGCCCGACGCGAGATCATTCCAGAACGACTGGTGCCTGCGGCGTTCGAAATCCTCGACGCTGACGCCCTGCTGCTCCACCCAGGTGTAGTAGCCAAGATTGAAAACCTGCCGGCGCAACTGATCGGTCAATTCCATGACATTGTCGGTTGCGATCGACGTCAGGCAGGAGCCAAAAATCTCGCCCGCATTCACCTCGTCAAACGATGAAAAATGCTTCGCGCAATAACTGTCACGCTCGCTGTCGTAAAGCGATGCGCTATCGGTTGCGACGGTGACGATGACATCGTCGGATCCGTAGTGAAGCTGCTTTGCCAGCTTGATCGACGCAACAATGTTGGCGAAACCGGAAATGCCAATATCCGCGAACGCCGCAACCAGCTTGCCGTCGAGCTTCTGGCGGCCCTGAAGATACTTCTGGCCAACATCAGAGCCGAACAGCAGGTTGAGGCTATCAGTGACACGATCCGAAACGCCGATCACGACATCGGTATTCATCACGTTATGGATAAAAGGAATATGCTTGTCACCGATGCCCTGGATGTTGTGCTCGCCGTAGCCATTATTCAGCATTGTCGGGCACTCGAGCGCCTCGACCGCGGCAATCTTCGTCCCATGCCGCGCCTTCAGATAGTCACCCGCCGCAATGGTGCCGGCCGAACCCGTCGCTGACACGAACGCAGCGAGACGGCGCTGACCGCCGCCGTTGAATGCGAGAAACGCCTGCTCTGCCGCGCTGCCCGTGCAAGCATAGTGAATGATATAATTCGAGAATGCAGAGAACTGGTTGAGAATCACGTTCTGCGGATCACGCGCGAGTTCAGCGCACTTATCATAGATTTCCTTGACGTTGCTCTCCGTGCCAGGGGTGCGCACGATATCATCCGGATGAGCCACCCACTTCTCGAGCCATTCAAACCGCTCGCGGCTCATGCCCTCGGGAAGCACGGCCACGCCACGGCAGCCAAGCACGCGCGACACTGACACGCCGCCCCGACAGTAATTACCCGTCGAAGGCCAGATCGCCTTTTGCCGTTCCGGATCGAAACGCCCCGTCACAAGCTGCGCCGCCAGCGCCGAGTAGGCAGGCAGCACCTTGTGCGCGCCAATCATCGGAAAGCGCCGACCAAGCAACACAACGATAGGCGCCTTCACACCTGTGAGCGATTCCGGGAGCACGAGATAGCCGGGAACATCGATCCGGCTGGTGCGATCTGCCCCATTGTACCAATGGACACGCCAGAGATTTGCAGCATGCGGCTCATCCGGCGCGACATCAGCCAAGGCCTTCGACGCCGCCGCAGGAATGCTGGACGGATTGGCAAGCTGCGAGAACGTCGGCATCACCACGCCCCGTTCGCGCACCCGCGCGATGGCCCGCGCACGCTGTTTGCTATCGATTATTTCGGGATTGATGACCGAAGACATCGTCAAATTTCTTTCAGAGCTCGTACCGATTTAAATGATACTAACATTAGTAAAATAGGATGTCTAGATCGACACTATTCCATCCTATGAAACACCTGCGGCATGCACGTTTTTGTCCCTATCGCCCACCATTCGTGCAGCCGCCGCGTCAAACGAACGTAACCGGATGTCCTCGTCCGCATTGCGATAAAGCGTCGTTCGCTGCCTCGGGATGCGCCCGGCTGAGAGGATGATCGCCTCCATATCTTGCGGCATCATTTCCTGACCGTGAGACGCGCCTGCCGAGCGCGAAATGCTTTCGTCCATCAAGGTACCGCCGAGATCGTTGACGCCGACCGACAAACACTGACGGACACCCTCTGCACCAAGCTTCACCCAGGATGCCTGGATGTTGGGGATATGCGGATTGAGTACCAGCCGCGCGACCGCATGCATCAGGATCGCTTCGCGGAATGTAGGGCCTGGCCGCGCCCGGCCCTTGAGATAGATCGGCGCTTCCATATGAACGAACGGAAGCGGTACAAACTCCGTGAAGCCGCCGGTGTCGGCTTGCAGATTGCGGATGCGCAGCAAATGACGCGCCCAATGCTGATAGCCTTCGATGTGGCCGAACATGATGGTGGCAGTCGAACGGAAACCCGCTGTATGCGCAGCGCGCATCACGTCGAGCCACTGCTGGGTGTTGATCTTGTCGGCGCACAACACTCCGCGAATCTCGTCGTCGAGAATCTCCGCAGCGGTCCCGGGGAGCGTACCGAGACCCGCTGCTTTCAACTCGCGAAGAAAATTAATGACCGGAATTCCAAGCGTCTGGGCGCCTTGATGAATCTCCAACGGCGAGAACGCATGCATGTGCATCTGCGGCACGGCTTCTTTCACCGTCCGGCAGATATCGAGGTATTTCTGTCCGGTATAGGACGGATGAATGCCGCCCTGCATGCAGACTTCGGACGCGCCACGTTCCCAGGCCTCGACCACGCGGCCGGCGACTTCGCTCATCTCCAAATCGTAAGGCCGACCGCGCAGATTCTCGCTCATCTTGCCTTTGGAGAAAGCGCAGAACTGGCACTTAAACGAGCAGATATTGGTGTAGTTGATATTGCGCGTGACGACATAGCTCACTGTGTCGCCATTCTTCTCACGGCGCAATTCATCCGCTGCACGGCAGATGGCCGAAAAATCATCGCCGCACGCACGGAATAGACCAACGATCTCCGCTTCGCTCAACGCATTCCCGCGCTGCGCCTTCGCTAACACCTGACCAAGACGCCCGGACGGCGTGACCGATGGCGCCCTTTGGATCCACCCGAGTTCACGCGACGGCAATTGTCCAACATGACCAGGGCACCAATCATCCACGCGAGGCGCTCCATCGCCGTCAATGTGATTGAGCACCGATGTCCGCAAGCCCGCATCAACCCAACGGGTCGTATCGCCCGCGAATGACGGATAGATTGCAAGACGTTCGACCAGGTCCTTGCCCGCGGCCTTGGTTGCCGCTTCCAGAAGCCGCAGATGGGGCCAGGGTGCTTCAGGATTGACGTGATCTGGCGTGACCGGCGACACGCCACCCCAGTCGTTGATACCGGCCGCCACAAGTCTGCCCAATGCACCGGGGCTCAGATTGGGCGGTGCCTGAATGTTCATCTCCGGGTCGAAAATCAACCGCGCGATCGCAATTGTCCAGAGATGGTCCTCGACATCCGGCGACTCGGCATCCGCCATGCGCGTGCCGGCCTTCGGACGGAAGTTCTGGACAATGATTTCCTGAATGTGCCCGTACCGGTCGTTAAGATCGCGCAGGGCCAGCAACGAATCGATCCGCTCCTGTCGCGTCTCGCCGATACCGATGAGAATGCCAGACGTGAACGGCACGCTCCGTTCACCGGCCAATCGCATAGTTTCGAGACGCGCGGTCGGAATCTTGTCTGGCGAACCATGATGGGCGCCACCCTTTTCGGAAAGGCGATCCGATATGCTTTCCAGCATGATGCCTTGAGATACCGAAACCTTCCGTAGGGTATCGATGTCTTCACCGCTCATCAGGCCAGGATTGATATGCGGCAGCAAACCAGTTTCGCGAAATACAGCAGCAGCGGCTTCTGCAAGATACGACAGCGTGGTGGGATGTCCCAACCTCGCGAGTTCTTCACGGGCGACACGGTAACGCAATTCGGGCTTATCCCCCAGCGTGAACAGCGCTTCCCTGCATCCGGCCTTCTTGCCCGCTTGCGCAATGGCGACCATCTGCTCGATTGAGAGATAGGGCTTTTCGCCATTGCGCGGCGCATGCGCGAACGTGCAGTAATGGCAGACGTCGCGGCAAAGCTGCGTCAGTGGAATAAAGACCTTTCGCGAATACGACACCTGGTGCCCATGCGCAGCATCGCGCCGTGCGGCAGCGGCGGCAAGAAGCTGATCCAGATCGTCGACGTGGATCAGCTCGGAGGCCTCTTCACGTATCAGGCGGCGGTCTAGCGGGAATTCCTGTAACAAAGAAGCGATCGTCATCACATATGCCTCACGCAAAGCGGCAGCGAACCAACACCCAAACGGGTTGAAATATTCAGTTCCGCAAGCAACGCCGCAGTCAGCGAATACTTTCCGGCCGTGATCGGCGCGACCAGGTCTTGTGGGCGATCGATGTCCCGCCCGATGCCATCTGAGTTGACCACGCCGCAGGCAAAGCCCTTCGCCCTGGACTGCATCTGATGGTGCAAATAGCTATCCTCGCCGAATTTCGGCGCGATCATATCCGGCGCGCGCATAGCGAGAGCGTTGGTGCCGCCATCGGACAAGGCGGGGGCCAGCACCACCGGATGACATTGAAGTTCATTGATGATCAACCGCAGATCGTTCGCGGTCGCAAACGGCACATCAGCCGGAACAATTAGCGCACTCGCTGTCGTGTCGAGAGCCTCCAGGCCTTGCTGAACCGCTGCGTTAATACCGGCTTCCTTATCATCGCGAACTACTCGCGCATCGAACAGCGAGGCAAGGTTCGCTACCATCGGGTCGCTGGTGACGACGACGATGCCCGCAAGTTCGGAAGCACACAGCGTCGTCAGAACCTCATGCAACATGATGAGCGCGAGTTTGACCCGCTCGTTCCGCGACAAAACTGGCGCAAGTCGCTGCTTGGCATGGCTCAGCCGCTTAACAGGGACAATCGCCCAGATGTTTGAAGGACTTTCAGCAAACGCTTCCATCACGTCACTTTCCTTCTCTTGGCCAGCCGCGCGGCAAAGTCGAGGCAACCGGCCGCCAGCCGGTCACGGTCTTCCAAGCTTCGCATCCAGGTGGACGTCACATGCACCGGCATATCGATCTTTCCGGCATCGCCACGATCGGTCTCATCAATGGTCAACCCATCGATAAAGGGATAATGCCGGGCGATCGCAACAGAATCCGCCGGCACACCAAGTTCCGCCATGATTTTAGCCGTCGGCCCCTTCACCGCCTGCCCGCCGATCAGCGGGGAGATCGCGATAATAGGCGCAGTTACGCGATCGAGGGCCTTCCGAATATCCGAAACGGCTAAAATGGGATCGACGCTGAGATACGGATTCGACGGGCAGATGATGACGGCCGCAAGATCTGAATTTCTAAGCGCCGACAGAACCTGATCAGAAGCCGCAGCACGTTCCGCATTCTTGAATTCAAGCCGCTTCACTATCGGCGCGCATTGCAGCTCGACGAAATAGCGCTGGAACGGCAGAGGACCATCAGCGGTAATCACCATGGTCGCGACGCGATCATCCGACATGGGAAGGATGCGCGAAGCTATCCCGAGCCGACACGCCATCGCGGTTGTGAAATCCGTGAGCGACGTTCCCGCGCGCAGCGCGCGCGCACGCTCGACATGCATGGCGAGATCGCGATCGCCGAGCCGAAACCATGTCTCGCCGCCGAGGCCGCCGAGCGACTCCATGAAATTCCAGGTCTCATCCGCTCTGCCCCAACCGCGCTCGATATCGCTGAGACCACCGAGCGTATACAAAACTGTATCGATGTCCGGCGAGACATGAAGCCCCAGATGCTCGAAATCGTCGCCAGTGTTGACGATCACGGTCAGATCGCCACCGATGAGACGCTCCAATCCGAGCGCCAGCTTGGCACCGCCCACACCACCGCACAGCGCGACAACCGGCCGTCCACGAAGCGATGTTGACTGGGCGTTCATCGAAACATGTCTCGTTCACGGGGACGCACCAGCGCCGATGCAGGACGCGATGCCGCGTCGAATGTCAGACCACGCACCACGACCACCGGCAGACCTTCGGCCGCCTGCCCCATCAGCAGCGACGCGCCGGCGGCGATCTCATCCGCCACCGCGACCTCGGTCATCTGCATCTTCCGGCCAAACATGTCCGGTTCACCGATCATATCAAGCAATGACGGCAGACCCGCTGCACCAAGCGCAACACCCACGACGCCGTTGCGCCAGGGACGCCCAAAACTGTCATTGATGATGACGCCAACCTTGGCGCCAAATGCTGCGTCAAACCTGGCCTTCAATTGCGCCGCCGCGCCATCCGGGTCGCGCGGCAACAACAGAACACGCTCTTCACCGTTAACATGTTCTATGTTCGATTGATCGATCCCGGCATTAGCCATCACGAATCCAAGCCGATGGGCTACGATCATGACGTTGGGACGATGGCGCACGACCTCGTCGGATTCAGACAGAACGACTTCGATGTAACGGGCGTCCTTGCCGACTTGATCGGCAAGCAGCCGCGCCTTGTCCGAAGGAACCACGTCTTTCAATGCGATGTAGCGGTTCTCTGCCTTTGAGACGATCTTCTGGGCGACAACGACGATGTCGCCGGATAACAGTGGAAGTTTCGCCTTGTTCAGCGACTCGACGATGAGCGACGCAAGATCATCGCCCGGAGCAATCAGCGGGATACCGGATACAGCATGATATGTGACGCTCTTCGCCATTACGCACGATCATTGTGGAGCGGGCGGAGAAAGCCCGGTGATGCGGATGCCCGCACCGGGAACTCTGTAGCGGCGATTGATTCCGATCAGAACCGACGTCAACGCCTCCGCAGCAGCGGAATTGGCCAGTACGCCGCCATCGATACCGGCACTAGCAACCTCGTTCGCCAGCCCGATCACGATGTCGCGTGATTCCTTGTCATTTCCGAATACCAGCACGTCGCAATCCGCGCGACCGCCTGCGTGCAGCTTGGTAGCGCCGACGTTGTGAAACGCGGAGACCACTTTAACACCCTCGCCGAGCAACGTCTGCGCGATCTGCGCCGCCGAGCCCTCTGGTGGAAGCTGCACAACCGACACCTTGGGCGGCACCAGCGGCACAGCGGCGTCAACCACGATCTTGCCCTGCACCGCGTCCTTTACCTCGCGCAAGGTCGCATCGTGGCTTCCAAACGGCACCGCAAGCACCACGATGTCGGCAGATTTCGCCGCGCCGACATTGTCGTCGCCGCGCGCACCACCGCCAAGCTCCTTTGCAAAGGCTTGGGCCTTCTCCGCCGAGCGTGAGCCAACGACCACAGCGTAACCCGCGGCCAGCCAACGCTTTGCGAGGCCTGAACCAAGATCGCCGGTGCCTCCGAGAATAGCAATACTTGGCTTAGCGCTCATGTAACCGCCCCTTCTTCAGATACGATGCCAGCAGAGAATGTTCAGTCGAGCGCCATTTCGGTCAGCGGCACGAGCTTGACGCCTGCCTTCTCAAGACCTTCGCGCACCGACTTTGCGAGGGCGACCGCAGTTGGCTCGTCGCCATGAACGCAGAGCGAATGGACCTTGCAGGGGATTGTCTTGCCGGTGCGCGTGGTGATGGTGTTGTTCACCACCATGTCGACGACCTGCTTGGTCGCAACCGCAGGATCCTTGATGACCGATCCCGGAATCTTGCGCGAGGTAAGATTGCCGTCCTCTTCGTACTGGCGGTCGCAGAAGCCCTCTAGCGCAACCTTCAGCCCTAGGCTGCGTCCGGCCTTCTCCATCTCGGAACCCGACAGCGCAAGATAGATGATGCTGTCATCGACCGCCTTGATCGCGCGGCCGATCGCGAGCGCGTAGTCGTAATTCTCGGCCGACATGTTGTTGAGCGCGCCATGCGGCTTCAGATGCGTGACCTTCACGCCCGAATAGGAAGCCAGAGCCTGAAGGGCACCGATCTGATAGGCAATCATATTCTCAAGATCGTCGGGGCGCATGTCGATCCGGCGGCGGCCAAAGCCCCAGAGATCGTTGAAGCCGGGATGAGCACCAACGCTGACGCCGGCGCGCTTTGCGTCGGCAACGACCTTGCGCATGGTGAGCGGATCACCGGCATGGAAGCCGCAGGCGATGTTGGCCGATCCGATGATTTTCAGAATACCGTTATCGTCGCCGATATCATAAGCGCCGAAGCCTTCCGCCATGTCTGCGTTGAGATTGATCTTGATGGTCATTGCTCACTCCGGATTTTGGCACGATTTGGCGGAAGTGCTTATTTTTAAGGCCACGCCAAACATAAGGTACTATTATTAGTAAGACAATATCTTTTATGGATATCGCCGCTCTAACGGGACCCAAAAAACCGCCCGAACAAGCGCTTGAGCCTCGCCTTCAGGACGTCGAGCACAAGCGACGCCGCATCGAGGCCCGGCGCTTCTCCCTGTATCACTTCTGTATCGCCGGACAATTTCGCCTCAAGGTTCCTGACAAACATGGCGATCAGGCGTCCGGCGACGTCCTGGACGAGTCCAGAGCGGCTGAACTGAGCCAGAGCACCAGTCAACGTGAAACCGATGCTGACGTCCACGCGGGTCTCGTTTGGGTTGTCGCCCTGTTTCACGGCATACCCGACGAGACCGCGCGTTGCGGAGTTGCTACGCCTGTCCTTGCCGGAACCCCTGATGGTTCCGGTTCGCGTCGCCTCATCGCGCGTGATATCGGCGACGCCCTGGAATTCCGCTGAGATCGGGCCGACCTTGACCTTCATCTGGCCTTCGACACGGCCGTCAACCGGAGCCCCTGCCAGCGACGCGCCAGGCAGGCACGAGGCTACGCCTGCGACGTTGCCGAAGAAATCCCACACCACATCGGCCGGATGCGCTACGACGAAGCTCTGGTCGAACGTCGTTTGCGGCTTCCAGTCAGGATCCATACGCGCAGCGGATGCTGACGGCACGCTCGCTTTCTTTTCTGTTCCCGGCGCCGCGACTGCGCGGGGCGCGGAACCTGCCGCCACTGGCGCCGAATGCCCCGAACCCGATGGGCCAAGCCGTGTCCGGTTGCCATTTGGAATCGCGGCGATGCCCCGGCTGCGGCGCGCTTCAACGACACGCTGCACCGCGCGAATGATGCCGACATAGCCCGTACAGCGGCACAGGTTGCCGCTCATCGCGACGCGAATGTCATGCTCGCTCGGCGCCTGCATTCGCAGCACAACATCGCGTGCGGACACGATCATTCCCGGCGTGCAATAGCCGCACTGTAGCGCATGTTCCTGCATGAACGCGGCGCGCAACTCCGCCGCGATCTCGTCATTGTCGAGACCTTCAATCGTGGTCACCTCAGCCTGCTGGCAGGCCACCGCAAAGGTAATACACGAGCGGGTCGGCACACCGTCGACCAGAATCGTGCAGGCACCGCAGACACCATGCTCGCAGCCAAGATGTGTACCTGTGAGATTCTGGGTCTCGCGCACGAAATCGGCTAGATGGGTGCGCGGCTGAACATTCGCGCTGACTTGTTTACCGTTAACTGTGAGGCTGACTGTATTCATGCCGATTGCGCCTGTTCGATAGCGCGCCGCAACGCGACAATATGCGTTTGCTTGTCGAGCGGATCGGTCATACCCGCCGCTTCGATGACGTCGCCAACTGCATGACTGTTGAAAGCAGCGCCAAGGCGCTCAGTGCGTCCGTCGCCGAGGATGTTACTGGCTTCAGTGACCACGATCGGCCGGCTTTCCGTCGCCCCGATGACAACGCGGCTGACACCGCGATCTGGATCAGAAAGGAATGCCCCGATGGCGTGTGCGAACTCGCCGGTCTTCCGGCAGCTCTTGTAATAACCCCAACGCGCCGAACTGCTGAGCTTTGGAACCTTGACGCTGACCAGCATCTCGCCGGGTTGCAAATCGGCTTCCAGAGCACCGACCATATAGTCCTCGACCGGAATCGTGCGCTCACCGCCCGGCCCTCGCAGCACAACCTTGGCGCCTACAGCAGCCATGATCGAATACCAGTCGGCCGAAGGATCAGCGTGGGTCAGGCTGCCGCCGATGGTTCCGCGATTGCGCACGGCGCGATAGGCAATACCGCGCGCCACCGTCGGCAACGCGCCGCAGGTCACGTCCGGCACGCGCCGGTCTTCGATGTCCGCGTGGGTGATGCAAGCACCGAGCACGATCTCATCGGACCGCTGATCGACACTGCGAAGCTCTTCAATGCCAGTGATATCCACCAACAGATCTGGCTGCACCAGGCGCATGTTGAGCATCGGCCCAAGCGACTGGCTGCCAGCCATAATTTTGACCGTGAGACTGTCGTCGCCGATCAGCTTGAGAGCTGCGCCGACGTCACCCGGACGCGCGTAATCGAAATTGACTGGCTTCACGCAGGCGCTCCTTCGTCGGCTTTCACACCTCGCGTACTCTTGGCCTCCTCAATTGCTTCCAGCACCCTGCGCGGCGTGATCGGCGAGTGCCGTATTTCGGCACCGAGCGACTTCAACGCATCGTTGACTGCATTGCCGATAGCTCCCGGAGGGGCGATCGCGCCACCCTCACCGAGTCCCTTCACACCGAATTCGGTGTATGGCGCCAAGGTCTCCATATGGCCAAGCTTCGGCTCCGGCACTTCGGTTGGACCGGGCAACAGATAGTCAGCGAACGTCGACGCAAGCGGCTGGCCGGATATGTCGAAATTCATCTCTTCGTACAGCGCGGTGCCGATACCCTGCGCCAGCCCGCCGTAAATCTGGCCATCGACCACCATCGGGTTGATGAGCTTGCCGCCATCCTCGACGATGACGTAATCGAGAAGCTCGATATGGCCCATCTCCGGATCGACCGCGACGACGGCAATGTGGGAGGCGTAGCTGAACGTGCCGGAGTCCCGTACCGGCTTGTACCCGATGGTCACTTCCAAACCACGGGGATCGACCGACGGTGGAAGATCCTGCGGACGGCGATACCAAGTGTAGGCGACTTCCTGCAGGGTAACGCTGCCGTTCGGCCCGACCACCGCGCCATCGCTGAGCTTTACGTTGCTGGTGTCCGTCTGCAGCAGGTGCGCACCGATCCCGAGCACAAGCTTGCCGAGTTCGCGCGACGCGGTGGCGACCGCACCGCCAGCCATCACAGCACAGCGTGATCCCCAGCTTCCGGTCGAGTACGGCGTATATTCAGTGTCGCCATGCACCAGCTTGATCTTGGCCGTATCGATGCCGAGAATCTCATGTGCGACCTGCGGCAGCGTGGTCTCCATGCTTTGCCCGTGGGAGTGAACGCCGACGCGCAGCTCGAGTCCTCCATCCGGCGTCATACGTGCGGTCGCTTGCTCGTGGCCCGGCACCATCGGAATGCCCCAACCGGCATAAACCGATGTTCCGTGCGCGCCCTGCTCGCAATAGACCGACAGGCCGACACCGATCAGCCGCCCATCTGCCTCGGGCTTCTTCTGACGTTCGCGCAGCGCCGGCAAATCGATCTTGGCCAGCGCCTGCCGCAACGACTCCGGATAATCGCCGCTGTCGAAATGCTTTTTTGTAATGTTGTCGAACGGCATCTGCTCCGGCTGCACGAGATTTTTCAGCCGCACCTCGTAAGGCTCAAGACCAGTCTCGCGGGCGATGGCGTCCATCATCAACTCAATCGCGAAACAGACACCCGTGCGGGCAACGCCGCGATACGGCAAGATCGGACACTTGTTGGTCGCGACCGACCACGTCCGGCAGCGATATGACGGAAAATCGTAAGGCCCCGGCAAAATACTCGCGACCTGCGCTGCCTCAAGACAGGCCGAAAACGGATAAGATGAATAGGCCCCTGAATCGACCGTCGCTTCGCATTCCACACCGCGCAGCTTACCGTCGCGGTCGGCATAAACGGTGATATTATAGTGGTGTTCGCGACAATTCGCTCCGGCGGTGAGATGCTCGCGGCGATCCTCGATCCAGCGCACGGGATAGCCACAGCGCTTTGCGAGCCAGCCAAGACAGACGTCTTCCGTCAGCACAATACCCTTGTAGCCGAAGCCACCGCCGACGTCGGGCGAAACAATGCGGACCTGAATCTGTTCAAGTCCGAGACACTCCGAAAGACCGTTGCGCACAATGTGCGGCTGCTGGTTTCCAGTATAGAGAACCAGTTGATCCATGCGCTTGTGCCACATGGCAACAGTGCCGCGCCCCTCCATCGGAGCCATGCTTTGGCGCGCCGTTGAAATCTCGCGAGTGATCTTGATCGGCGCATCGTATGCCGCTTCCATGTTCACATCGACGAACGTCTCCAGGAAGATGTTGTCCCCCCAATGCTCATGCAGCAGCGCCGAATCCGGACGCTTCGCAAGCAGCATGTCGTGAACGGCAGGTAATTCCTCGAAATCCACCTCAACGGCAGCAGCGATATCTTCCGCCTCCGCCCGCGTATCCGCGACGCACATGGCGATCAGTTCGCCGACCTGACGAACCTTTTCGAAGGCAAGGATCGGCTGCTCCGAAACCTTGAAACCCGGAAGGCCTGATACCGCGCGGATCGGCTTTACGCTATCAAGGTCAGCCGCGACGAAAACGCTGTCGCGGTACTGGGGCGGGATCCGTATGCCCTTGATACGGGCGTGGGCCAGAGGACTTCGAACGAAAGCGACATCACGCATCCCGGGCAATCGTATATCGCCGACAAATTCGCCACGCCCGCGCATCAGGCGGTCATCCTCCTTGCGGAGAAGCCGCGCGCCTACCCCTTGATCAACCATGCCATTTTCCTTCAACGGAAGGGCGAGACATCACCCCGCAAAATTCATCCTATTTTTAGGACGATAGCAAGATCTCGTTCACGCGAATTAAGGAACAAAGTAAAGCTGCTGAAAAAAATTGCTCACTGCACCGGAACTAGACTTTTCCGGACTTTCGCCGCGCCAGATTGACGGCCTTGTGCCCGTTTCGGGTCTTCTTTTCGCGGAGCGGCTTGGTACCCAGAAGGTCCATTTGCAGTTTGATGCTTTCGCTGCGGTAAATGATATCGCCGACATAGATCGCGATTCCGCCATCATCGATGACAACGCAGTGGGCTTCAACGGTCGGCGCACCGATCGAAATCTTCAGAAGATCGGCGATTTCGGGGTCGGCGCTGCCGATGGTGAGCGTTTGATGCGCTTCCGACAGCGTAATTTCATCCATAGAGTCGATGGTCACCAGCGCCGCTGCGTTCTTGAACCGCACGGGGTTTAGATCGAAAACCTCCCGTGCCAGAAGAAGATTGACGACGGAGTAAGGATCCTCGTTGCGGTACTGAACGCTGCGCAGCTTGACGTAACTGGAGGCAAGATCGCCGTCAGAATCGCCCAAAACAGGAGGAGCGACACCTTCGTCGATCGCCAGCCGCCGCGGCACGTTGTCCTTGAGCGATTCGATCAAAGTGGCCCAACTGGTCGCGAGTTTCACCCAGTGCCGGTCCTGAGTTTTTTTCGAAACAAAAGTACCAAGTCCCTGGCGCGCCTGAAGCAGGCCTTCTTCGCGCAAAACATCCACGGCTTGCCTCACCGTGACACGCGCCACCTCAAACTCGCGTTCGAGCTCTTCAAGAGTAGAAATCTTGTCCCCAGCACTCCACTGCCCGGACTGAATCCGCGTCCTCAACACCGATGCAACCTGAATATACAGGGGCACCCTGCTGCGGTCGTATGCCTTTAACAGTCTGGACACATTATCACTTCTTCTGGAATCTAGGACTCGCAGCAAAGATCATAACTGACGCCCACATCAAAGCAATGCACTAGCTGGACGGGCGACATGAGCCAGGGCACGGCCCCTCCGCCTTTCGCCGAGCGAGAATGGCGCGCAATATTCATCCTGCCCGTACAGATATTCAAGGAAGATTTGACGAAATCATACTATCTTCAGTACCATGATATCAATCAAATGAGTGTGGGCCACATGGCTGATTTCCGGATTTTGAAGGCGGCGGACAGCGCCCTTGTGGTTGAGTTCGGATCGGTGATCGACCGCAGAATCAGCGATCGCGTCCTGGCTCTGGCCGCAGCTCTGGAGGAAGCCAGATTGCCCGGCGTGACCGAGGTGATCGCAACATTCCGGTCGCTCAGCGTGAACTACGACCCGCTGACGACCACTGGCAGCGAGCTTGAACAAGCCATTACATCATTCGTGGATAAGCCCGCCCAATCGGCGCATCACAAACGGCTATGGACGATCCCCGCCTGCTATGATCCTCGGTTCGCACCCGATATCGAGGATGTCGCAAAGGCCAAAGGTCTTTCGATAGCGGAAGTCGCAGCGTTCCACGCCGGTACGCAATATCATGTCTACATGATCGGGTTTGTCCCGGGTTATCCCTACATGGGGGATTTGCCGGACAAACTGCAATTGCCGCGCAGGTCAGATCCTCGCCTGCGCGTTCCTCCCGGCTCGCTCGCCATCGCGACCAGTATGACCGCCGTCTACCCCCATGAAAGCCCGGGAGGCTGGCATCTGATCGGAACTTCGCCCGTTCGTTTCTTTGACGCGGCGTCGGCGAAAGGCTCCCTGCTCGGCCCCGGCGACGGCGTCAAGTTCGAGCCAGTCACGCCCGAAGAATTTGACCACATTCGCAAAGCCGTGGAGCGCAACGACTACATTCCGGATAGCACGGAGCTTACGGCGTGATTTCCGTGCTCAAAGTCATCGCGCCCGGCTTCCACACCACCGTGCAAGACGAAGGACGGCGCGGCTTTCAGCACGTCGGCGTGCCGGTGTCCGGCGCTCTCGACCGCAACGGCTTTATGCTGGCAAATGCACTGGTGGGAAACGCGCAAAATGCATCGTGCCTGGAAATCATCGGCTCCGGTCCCGAACTTGAGGTCATCAGTTCATCCGTTCGCCTAGCACTGGTTGGCAGCGGTGGTGGGCTCGATATCGTCGGACGCGAAGATCCCTTCATCCGCTCCGGCCAGTCGGTACGGTTGACCAAAGGCGAGATTGTACGTGTACGTCTGGGCAGCGATGCGTTCTGCTCTTATCTCGCGATCGAGGGCGGTTTCAATGTCCCGTTGTGCCTCGGCAGCCGAGCGACCTATACCCGCGCCGGTTTCGGAGGACTGTCCGGGCGGCAGCTTCGAGGCGGTGACGTCCTGGACGGATCAGCCGGGGACGTCACTGCGCGTGACGAAGTCACTCTGAGCGAACAGCGCAACCTCCGTTTCGATCAACCGATCCGCGTCGTGATCGGCCCGCAGGATGACCACTTCACCGAAGATGCCATCCGCGAATTCCTGTCGAGTACTTACACCATTACGCCAGCATCCGATCGGATGGGATTTCGTCTGGACGGACCAACTCTCGCGCATAAGACCGATTACAACATCGTCTCTGACGGTATCGTTGCCGGATCGATTCAGGTACCTGGTTCAAAGCTTCCCATCGTTCTGATGGTCGACGCACAAACCACGGGCGGCTATCCAAAAATCGCCACGGTCATCTCTGCTGACCTACCGCTGCTCGGCGTTCGCGGCGCTGGACGCGCCGTGAAGTTCAAGGCTGTATCGCGCGAGGAAGCCGAGGCGATCCGCCGGGCTGAACATCAGGATGTCCTGAATATCATTCGGGACATCCTGCCCGTGAGCGAGATGCAGGGCATCAATCTCAAGGCACTATATACGTGCAACCTGATCGACGGTGTGGTCGATGCGAAAGCTTGACCTGGAATTCCTGATCAGGCCGGGACAAGAATGCGAGGATCAACGCCAGTCAGGCTCTTGTAGATCGAGGGATCGGTCGCACCTTCGGTATTAAAGAGCAGCACGCGCGAACTGGCGTTCAGTCCGAGCAACGCACGGCTCTGCGGATCACTCGCCGCAGAGAGCAGACCAGCCAGACCCGCACCACCGCTTTCGCCCGCAATCACACGGCTTCTTCCATTTTCCGCCACAGCCAGCTGCTTCATCGCCGCGATCGCATCTGCATCGCACACAGTCATGTAAGCCTCAGCCAGCCGGGAAAGGATATCCCACGCCAGCATTGACGGCTCGTAGCATTCAAGCATGGCCATCACTGTCGGCTCGACCGGCTCAATCTTCACCGGTGCGTCTGCCTCATTGCTCGCCAACAGGCAGGCCGCGCGATCGGGTTCGACAATGATGAATTTAGGCCGCGCAGCGCCGGTGCGGAGCGTGAGATTGGCGGCGATAGCGGCGGCAAACCCGCCAACACCTGCCTGCAAGAAAACATGTGTCGGTGGCTCTGCCATTTCATCCAGAATCTCGGACACCATCACGGTGTAGCCCTGCATCACAAGACGCGGAATTCGCTCATAGCCGGGCCATGACGTGTCCGACACGATGATCCAGTTATTGGCATGACAGACACGTTCTGCTTCCGCGACCGCGTCATCGTAATTTCCGTCGACTTCGATGACATTGGCGCCGAACCGCGCAATCGCCGCGATGCGTTCGAGGCTGACGCCTTCATGCACGAAGATATTCGCCCGGCAGCCAGCGAGATTGGCTCCGGCGGCAACGGAGCGGCCATGATTACCATCAGTCGCACAACCGACATCGATGTTGCGGACGACAGCTCTTACGTCGGGATCGAGCAATTCGCCAGGATGCACAGGACGGCCGAGTACGCGGCCGGCTTCTTCAAGCGCGAGACAGACCACGGCATAGGCGCCGCCCAACGACTTGAAGCTTCCAAGCCCGAACCGCCCGCTCTCGTCCTTGATATGCACCGACTGCACACCCACTGTGGCTGCCACCTCGCGCAGCGAACGCAGCGGCGATGGCCGATAGCTCGGATGCAGTTGCAACATGTCCAGCGCCTTTACGGCGGCCGCCGGCCCAAACATTTCCTGATCCAAAGGCAGCAGGAGTTTGCCGCAGCTCTTGCTCTTGTTGCGTTCAATCATGTCTGCACCTCTTTCAAGCGCAAAATTATCTTACTTGACGCGCTAATTGGCCTCTGATTTGATGAATTCAGTGCAATAATTTTGCGAGAAATTAGTGGCGCCCTCAAAAAGCATCCAGCTGGACGACTTCGACCTCGCCATTCTCGACCGGTTGCAGGTCAACAACCGCGCCTCGCTTCAGGAGATCGGAAAGTCCGTCAACCTGTCGGCCGCAGCCGTACAGCGGCGAGTCCGGCGAATGGAAGACGCGCGTGTCATCCAATCCAACGCGGCAATTGTCGACCCCGCCGCCGTTGGGCGCCCGATCACCATCGTCGTGGAGGTGCAGATCGACAGCGAACAGGCCGATCTGATGGACTCGGCGCGCCGCGAATTCGCCGCAGCACCTGAGGTACAGCAATGCTACTACGTCACAGGCGCTGCGGATTTCATCCTCGTCCTCACCGTGTCAACCATGGAAGAGTACGAGCAGCTCAGCCGCCGGTTGTTTCTCGAAAACAGGAACGTGAAACACTTCAATACGTTTGTTGCGATGAACCGCGTCAAGACCGGTCTGAAGGTACCCCTCAGATCGGCGGGAAAAGACCCTTGAAATTTGTGCCGCCGCAAAACCTCATCGGCGCTTCAAAAGGAAATACCCGCACAACAGGATCGGGACCGTCAGCGTTAGCCATGACACGCCATCCCAAAGGCCATCCCCGACCAGAGCCGATACAAGACCGACCACACTCAGCACACCGAGTACGAGCGGTATTGCGAAAATCTGACCGTTCGTTTGCCGGCGCGGCAGAGGCGGCATATGCATCATGATGTATAGACCGCGCGATGATCGGAGGCCGAGGCATCGACGACGATCCGTTCGATGCTTGCCCCGGACTGGCGCCGCCTGAGCCATAAATAGAGTCCGGTCATCAGAACAACGATGGTGATGAGATCGAGAACCGCCCAGATGATTTTTAGCGGCATGCCGCCGTAGTCACCAAAATGCAGCGGCTGAGAGATCAGAAGCGTCGCGACATACCACGGCAGATTCCGACTGTCGGTCAAGACTCCCGTCTCCGCATCGATCAAAGCAGGTTTGAGCAATTTCGCCGTCAGCGGCGTATTTCCCCGCATGAAGACTGCGTAGTGACTCTTGCTGCTGAAGATGGTGCCCGGGAACGCGACGAAGGCTGGCTTCATATTTGGTTCAGCCTTGATGGCCACCTGTACCGCCGCATCGATCGACGACGGATGGGCCGGCAGTGATTTGTCCTTGTATTGCGAGGTCATTTCCGCGAGCTGCCCGAATTGCCAGATCTTGATGACGAGTTCGGCCCACGTATTGATGACGCCCGTGAATCCGACGACCAGCATCCACATCACGAGCACGATGCCGGAAAGATTGTGGATGTCGAGCCACCGGACCACACGAACCCTGTCACGCCGATAGGTCCCGAATTTCAGCTTCCGCATCGACGGCGCATAGACGACGATGCCGGAGATGATCGCCACACAAAACAGAATGCCCATCAGCCCGAGGAACAGTTTCCCAGGCAGGCCAGCGAACATGTCTGTGTGCAGCTTGAGCATGATGTAGGTGAAACGCCCTGTAACATCAGGCGCATCCAGATAGGCCGCGGTGTGAGCACCAACACGGACAATTCTATTGTCGGAAGAATTGGCTTCTAATGATTTGCCGATGCTCACCATCAGTGCATTAGCATCATCCGGGTCCCAGATCAGGAAATGCGGCACCATTCCCGGATCTCTTGACAGGCTGTTCTTCACGACCAAATCGAGACTGGCGAGCGGCGTTCCTTCGGTGACCGGCGCGGCCTGCACTTCGTCATGCAGCAGGTGGTCGATCTCGTGATGAAAGATCAGTGGCAAGCCCGTGAGGCAGAGCATCAACATGAACACGGTGCAGATGATGCTGGACCATTTGTGGGTCCAGCCCCATCTGCGTAATGACTTGCTGTTGCTTGCCACCATCTCGCTCCTTCAGTTCCAGGAATACTTCAGGGTTCCGAGAACCGTGCGGGCCGTTCCAAGGCCGCAATAAGCCAAGCCAGTCAAACACGATGCGACATAATATTTGTTCGTGAGGTTTTTTGCGGTGACCTGGGCCGACCAGCCTTTCAGGTCCGGCCGCACGTAGGCGAAGTCATAGTTCACACTTGCATCGAACAGCGTGTAGTCGGGAAGAACGAACGTATTGAATTGATCGCCGTAACTCTCGCCGACATAACGGACGCCTGCACCGAGGCCAAAGCCGGCCAGCGGGCCGTCGAACCAGGTATACTTAGCCCACAGCGAAGCCTGATCAATCGGCACGCCGTTTACATACTTTCCCTGAGCGCCGAGTACGCTCTTGCTGATCTTGGCATCCGTGTGCGTGTAGCCCGCGATGATTTCAAGCTCGCGCGTGATGTTGCCGCGAGCCTCCAACTCCACACCGCGTGAGCGGACTGCATCAGTCTGCACGCTGAATAGAAAATCAACAGGATCCGACGTCAGCACGTCGTTCTGCTTGATATCGAAGTAAGCCGCGGTGAGCATTAGATTGGTGCCGGCAGGCTGGAATTTCACACCGGCTTCCCAGCCTTCGCCCGTCGTCGGCTTGAATGCCTGACCGTTCCGGCTTGCATTCGCATTCGGGACAAAAGATGTCGAGTAGTTCGCATAAGGCGACAGGCCGAAGTCAAACAGATAGCTCAGGCCTACGCGACCGGTTTGTGCCGAATCATTGCGGCGATAAGTGCCTGGATTCGGATACAATGCGAGACTCTCCAACTCAGTGTTCACGAAGTCCTGCCGACCAGTCAACGATAACGTCCAGCGATTCAGCTTGATCTGATCCTGCGCATACAAGCCGACCTGGTCGATCTTGTTGTTGAGCAACATGAATGGAGCCAACGAACTTGCCGGCAGAATTGCACCTGCTCCGTAGACAGGGTTGTAGGCATTTATCGGCGTAATAAATGTGGTTCTGTAGTCCGAGCTTCCCGTCTGACGCAGGTAATCCATGCCGACGAGGACCTTGTGTGTCAGCACTCCGGTTCGGAAATCCGCCTGTAATTGATTGTCGACGGTGAGGTTCTGCGCCTTTGAGTTGACGTAGTTGTAGGTGCGGTTCACGAGCGAGTTGCTCAGAGGCACCATTCCCTCCGAGCGCACGCTCTGCAAATCGTTGGTCACTTCCATGTAACGCAGGTTCTGGCGAAACTGGATGTTGTTATCAAAGCGATGCTCGAATGCGTAGCCAATGGCAGCCTGTTCGAGCTTATAACCATCGAGGCTCGGCTCACCAATGTAGCGGCTGTAGGGGATGTGCCCGTTCGGATTTGGCAGGAACGACACCTGTCCGGGCACGTATTGCTGGTAGCCCTTGTTATCGATCTTCTGATACTGAGAGAGGATGGTGAGAGACGTGTCCGTCGTCGGCCGCCAAGTAAGGCTCGGCGCGATGAACAGCTTATTGTCCTGCATGAAGTCGGTCTGCGTATCGCTCTGGCGAGCAAGACCGACGACGCGATAGAGAAACTCGCCATTCTTGTCGATCGGGCCACCAATATCGAACGCACCCTGGATGCGATTGAACGACCCAAACATACCTTCGACATCATAATGCGGCGTCGCGGTCGGTCGCTTGCTGATCATATTGATGAAGCCACCGGGATCGGTCTGCCCATAAAGACCGGAAGACGGCCCTTTCAGAACCTCAAGCCTTTCCAGACCGTATGTTTCAATCTTCGGCATCGCGAACGAGATGCCGTCTTTGGGCAGCCGCAAACCATCCAGATATTGGGGGGCATCAAATCCCCGCACCTTGAAGCCGTCGAAGAAGGCATTGGCGCCATAGCCCTGAATCGAAACACCAGGCGTGTATTGAAGTGCGTCCTGAACCGTTTGCGCACCCTGGTCCTTGATCTGGTCCTTCGTCACGACAGAAACGGACTGTGGCGTCTCTAGCAACGGCGTGTCGGTCTTCGTGGCCGTCACGCTTTGCCGAGCTGAATAACCAACAACAGGCCCCGTTCCGCTTTCGCCGACCTGAACAGAAACCGGCTGCGCGGGAGCACGCGCAGGAGGGACACGCGCAGGGCGCCGCGGCTGGGCGCGTCGGCCCGGCACCCGGACTTCGGGAAGAGTCGTTGCCGACTGCTTCTCTGCCAGAGGTTCCGATGATTGCGCGAACGAAGGCGTTGCCTGACAGGCACCTCCCAGAAGCACCGCACCCAACGCGCTTCGCATTGTCAAGCGCAGAACATCTTTCGAAAGCAGTCGCCCCATCTCAAGTCCCCCATCTCGTCAGGCTTTTTCAGCTGTCACGCATGGAGAAAGCAGATTTGGCTCGGGGTCGCCTTTGCGGGCACGCAAAAACCCTTTGATTGCATGTTGATGTTCTCAAAGGTAGCCGCGTTGCTACACCAGTGCGGCATTTAAGACGCACTGACAGCCTCTGTGGCTCTTGCTAGGATAACGCCTGGCTGCGGAAGAGCCTTGGAATCAAGCCAAAGTGCTTCCGGAATGCCGTCGCGAAATTCGCGGGATTTGTGTAGCCGACGAGATCTGCGGCTTCGGTTACCGACAGATTTTGATACACCAGCGCCTCGCGTGCGACCTCAAGCCGTCTCGTTCTCAGATAGTCGATAGCGCTGACGCCATAGGCAGCACGAAAGCGCAGGTTGAAGGATCGGCGACTTGAGCCGGCCCGGCGCGCCAGTTCGGCGATCGTCCAGGGATAACGCAGGTCCGCGTCCATCATGTCCTTCGCAGACTGAAGTCGTGCCCGCTTTTGGTCGACAGGATTTATCAGTTCAACATTGTGGCGTATCGCAAACATGCCCCTCGCCAATATTTCTGTCGCCTGCGCGCTCATCAGCAATTTTGCTGCCTGACCGTCGATCCCCGGTGACAAAATCTCCGACGCGATGGCCTGAATTCGTGGCGGCGCTTGCACCGAAAACGCCAGCACTGGCCGCTCCGTTGCCTTGAACAGATCGAGAAACTCTTGTTCGAGGCCTAGCGCCGTGATCGATGAGCGGGGGAAGGCAATACCGACAGCCCGTATGGCGCCGCCGGGAGCTTCGCCGATGCATGGTGTTGGCTCACGTATCGCCATTCCCAGCAATTTGTTCTCAGAATAGCGGATCTTTTCCGGACCATCACGCGCACAACTCTCGCCCGTGCCTTCAAGCACGATCGTCATATAGAGACCGGGCTTCATGGTCCCCTGTGTGCGAAGATCATTCGGTAGGTGGAGATCTCCGGGATTAAGAATACAGCCGGGATTATCCAGCCAAACCATGTTTTTGGAAAACGTGTCTTCAACAGGACGATTCTCGCTATCGAGAATGCGGTAATCGTCAATAATCAGGCTGTGAAGATCTGTCATGTGGCGGGGCACTCTAAACCACCACTATGACGCCCCTCCCCCTCGTCCTCAACGGGCTAGAGGCGAATTTAGAGCTATTAGAAACAGCGGGGTGTAGTTCTTCCGTCTATGGAAACAGCCCACGCATCGTTTTTGCGGCGCGAACGCGCTCCACTCCGATGGCCATTGCGGCGGTCCGATTGAATACCTTGTCGCGCTTCGCGCGCACAGTCATCTGATCGAACGCGCGATCGAGGATCTGGTACTCGCGCCGCATTACCTCTTCCTCTTCCCAGAACAGCTGCTGCAGATCTTGAACCCACTCGAAATAGCTAACCACAACACCACCGGCATTGCACAGAATGTCCGGTATCAGGAAAATTTCATCTTGGCGCTTTTCAAGCACGAGATCTGCATCCGGTGTCGTGGGGCCATTCGCACCTTCGGCAAGAACCTTGCATTGCAGCCGTTTGGCTACGTTCGCATCGATGACGCGCTCGGTGGCCGCCGGCACAAGGACATCGCAAGGCAGCGTCAGGACATTGGACGGATCGCACGTCAATTCGTTGGAGTAACCTTGAAGGCTCCCGTGCTCGGTGACATGCCTGATTAGAGAGGTTACGTCCAAACCTGCGGTACGATGCAGGGCGCAGGTATGATCGCTGACTGCGATGACAGTCACACCCATCGCTTGCAGCTCAGCAGCCGCGACCGATCCGACGTTTCCGAAACCTTGAACCACCGCCGTCGCGTTGTTCAAGCTGATCGCGCGCTCAAGCATCACGCGCTTAGCCAGATGAGCGACCCCGCGTCCCGTCGCTTCCCGCCGACCCAAGGTCCCGCCCGCGCTTACTGGCTTGCCGGTTACGATTTCCGTGACAGTGCGTCCCTGATACATCGAGTATGTATCCATGAACCACGCCATCACCTGCTCGTTCGTTCCCATATCAGGTGCCATAACGTCGACGTGCGGCCCTACGAACGGAATCATCTCCTGCATGTAGCGGCGAGACAAGGATTCCAGCTCGCGTGCGGACAAGCTCAAGGGATCGACACCAATACCTCCTTTCGCGCCGCCGTAAGGCAACCCAACGAGCGCGCACTTCCAGCTCATCCAGATCGCCAAGGCGGCAACTTCACCAAGATCAACGCTTGCAGCAAACCGCGTCCCTCCTTTAGTCGGGCCAAGAGTCAGATGATGCTGAACGCGATATCCCTCGAAGACCGCCGTCGACCCGTCGTCACGATGGACGGGACATGAAATAACAACCGCGCGCTTCGGCATGAGAAGTCTGCCACGATCGTCCTGTGGGATCGCCAGATAGTCCGCGATGACGCTGAACTGATTCACCGCCATGTCAAAAACTGGACCGCTATAGACTGTCATCTATTTCGTACCTGCATGATTGGAGGTGGAGCTGGCTACTTCTGCTAGGCGGGGATACACCGATGGCTACGCGAGAGCATGAGAATCGTCGAGGGACGACTGCCCGCGATTCTTCATCCGCACATTAGCAAGTCGAGCGCACGTTGGCTGCGGAAATTCGCGACCAGAGTTAAGCGACGGATCGCTGATGCTGCGCTGCATCAGCGCTTCAGGCCATTCTCCAAACGGTTCGGAAATCAGTATACCACCGGCTGCCGTCGCCCCACCCCGCAATACAGAAAGCCGTTTCGAGAGGCTTCGTCCGGCGAGTAAATATTGCGAAGGTCCACAATGACGGGAGTAGCCATGATCGCCGCCATCTCCTTCAGATCGAGCGCGCGAAATTGCTCCCACTCGGTAACGATGACGAGCGCGTGAGCACCCTTCGCACATGTATAAGCATCGTCGCAGAAGGTTACGCCTTCGAGCACCTTCCTCGCCTGTTCCATGCCGACAGGATCGAATACACTCACGATTGCTCCCATGTCCTGGAGAGCCGTAACCAACGGAATGGACGGCGCGTCACGCATGTCGTCGGTGTTTGGCTTGAATGTCACGCCCAGGACAGCGACGGATTTTCCACGCAGATTTCCGCCGAAGGCATTCGCGACCTTGCGCGCCATGGCGCGCTTACGCTGATCGTTTACTGCGACGACAGTCTCGATAATGCGCAGCGGCGCCTCGTTATCCTGTCCGGTCTTGATCAGCGCCAACGTGTCTTTCGGAAAACATGATCCGCCATATCCTGGACCTGCATGCAGGAACTTGGCGCCGATGCGATTATCAAGGCCAATCCCCCTGGCCACCTCCTGCACATTCGCGCCTACTTTCTCGGCGAGATCAGCAATCTCGTTGATGAAGGCGATCTTGGTCGCGAGAAAGGAATTCGCCGCATATTTTGTCAGCTCAGCGGTGCGGCGATCAGTATAAACAATCGGCGCAGCATTGAGATACAACGGCCGATATACCTCGGCCATAACATCCCGCGCCCGAGCGTCGTCGGTACCGATGACAATGCGGTCGGGATGCTTGAAATCACGGATCGCGGCGCCTTCGCGAAGAAACTCGGGATTCGATACGACTGCGAATTTCGCGTCAGACCTCTGTTCGCGAACAAGGCGCTCGACTTCATCGCCGGTGCCAACCGGTACGGTCGATTTCGTCACTATGACCGTGAAACCGGAAAGCGTATCAGCAATCTCACGAGCAGCGGCGTAGACGTAAGAAAGATCGGCATGGCCATCGCCACGGCGCGACGGCGTTCCGACCGCAATAAAAACAACATCGGCTCCATCGATCGCCGGCGCCATGTCATAGGCGAAGGTCAGACGACGTTGTTTCACGTTGCTCCCCACAAGTTCGGCGAGGCCCGGCTCGTAAATCGGAATTTCACCGCGGCCAAGCGCTGCAACCTTCTCCGCATCATTGTCGATGCAAACCACATGGTGTCCGAAATCCGCAAAACACGCCCCGGAAACCAGCCCCACATACCCCGCTCCAACCATGGCAATACGCATTGATCATCCTGTCCGGCCAAGCCGACCTTGCGGCGCGTTCTGCGCACGGCATTTGAGTTTGTGCGGAGAAACTGTTCTAGCTGGACAAGACTGCCCATCCATCTCTGCCGGGCGGGAAGAAGAAGAAATTATTGATGTAGGCGCGTCCGCTCTTGCGCCCGCCGTCGGGCAACAACGAGCTGACATCCTGAAAGATGCCAGCATCAAACTGCTCTACCGGAACAATGTCTCCGTCTTCTACAAAGAAACCGCTGTAGTCTCTTTCCTGGAAGAACTCGAACAGGGATTCCGTCGCCGACTCCCGATGCCGGTCTTCGGCTTCGACAAGGAAAACCGGCTGACTCCGTTCAAGCAGTCCGACCGCACCATGCAGAACGTTCAATTCGTGGCCTTCCACATCGATTTTCACAAACGTGACCTCGTCCCGGATGATCTCGTCGAGGCGAGCAGTCGGAACGCTCTGTACCGCGCAGGAGTCGGCGGAAAACGCAACCCGCGGCTCAAGCGATGCAAGACCATGCACCGCTCCTTCCTCACCTAGCGGAATCAGCAGCTCCGCTTTTCCCTCGTGATCGGACAACGCGATTTCATACACCACCACATTCGGTGCCGAGGTCTGCCGAAGAACCTTAGCCATCTCACGCGAGGGCTCGAATGCATGGACATACCGTGAAAGTCGCGCAAGCTCGCGTGTATAGAGGCCGCAATTTGCGCCCACATCTACGGTGATCGCATCACCGGAAACAATTTTGTTCAGGAATGCGAGTTCGACTTCCGCAGATTTGGGGCGGTGCATGAAATGCCAGTGCAACCAAAGCGACGGAAATGCTTCCTTGAGCACGTTCTTTGCCTGTCTCACGGTATTCATCGCAAACCCTCATTTATATAGACACTGATGTGACGCACATAATTCGGGTTTCAAACCCGGTGGTAGATGTCTTCGATGCGAACAATATCGTCCTCGCCAAGGTACGGACCCGACTGAACCTCAATCAGATTAAGCGGTACCTTGCCGGGGTTTTCGAGACGATGCATGCACCCGAGCGGAACAAAGATCGATTCATTCTCGCGCAACAGAATCTCTTCATCATCTCGCGTAACAATCGCGGTGCCGTTGACCACTACCCAGTGTTCGGCGCGATGAAAATGTTTCTGTAGCGACAGTTTCGCACCTGGATTCACCGTAATGCGCTTAACCTGGAAGCGATCGCCAGCGTGAATAGACTGATAGTATCCCCAAGGCCGGTGGACGGATTGAGTCTGGGTCGCTGAACGATGACCTTCGGCTTTCAGCCTCGCGACAAGCCTTGCAACATCCTGATCGCGGTTCTTGGACGCCACGAGAACAACATCTGGCGTTGCAGTAATGATGAGATCCTCGACGCCGAGTGCAGCAACGAGAGGCCCCTCGCCGCGAACATAGCACCCGGCTGCGCCTTCCATGACCACATCGCCAATCGCGACGTTGCCGGATACATCCTTATCGCCCAATTTCCATAGAGCGGACCAGCTTCCGATATCGCTCCAATCAAAATCCGCAGGGACAACAGCGGCCCGGTCCGTCTTCGCCATCACGGCATAATCAAACGATATTGATGGACAGGTCCTGAAGACATTCTCATCGAGGCGCAGAAAATCCAAATCCCGCGTGCCACCCGCCAGCGCTGCCCTGCACGCAGCCAGCACATCCGGGATCAACCGCGCCATCTCTTCGATGAGTATCCGGGCTGGCAGGAGAAAGATTCCGCTATTCCAGAGATGATCCCCGGCAACCAAAAGTCGCTCGGCCGTGGCGAGGTCTGGCTTTTCCACAAAGCTGGCGACGTCGCAAACCCCAGGGGCCGCGGCTAGCTGATCCGCAGCGCGAATATAGCCAAAACCCGTCGTCGGAGCCGTCGGTCGCAATCCGAACAGGACGAACTTTCCATTCCGAGCTGCAGTCATTCCGGCAGCCACTGCGGCCTGGAACACCGTGACATCTCGAATCCAATGATCCACTGGCATGGCGAGGATGATCGCATCGGGATCAGATTCAGTCGCAACAAGTGCGGCAATTGCGATGGCCGGTGCCGTATTCCGCCCGAATGGCTCAAGCACCATGGTCGGTTGCGCGATACCGAGTGACCGCAGCTGCTCGGCGATTGCAAAACGATGTTCAGCATTAGCGATCACCATTGTTCGACCGAACATCGACGAATCGCTCACCCGCAGCGCCGTTTGCTGAAGCAGTGTCTGTTTGCCAAGCAGGGAGAGAAGCTGCTTGGGATAAATCTCTCGAGACAACGGCCACAATCGCGAACCAGTGCCGCCCGACAAGAGAACGGGGACAATACGGTCTTGTCGCTTCGTCATCCTCGTTGTCCCCATATGCTTGCTAAAACGATTGGACGAAAATTCAATTCAGAAGCCATTTCCCGATAGGAATTCTCTGCGGACTGTCTGCGCGATGATCATCATATCCATCCGGAGCGACCACTTCGCGATGTACTCGAGATCATGATCGATCCGCGCAATCGCCAAGCCAGGCTCGACTGTGCTGCCCCTACATCCACTCACCTGAGCGAGGCCTGTAATCCCTGGTCGCGCCGTGTGTCGCTGAAAATAGTACGGGACCAAATCCTCGTAGGGCATATGAGCTGCGAGCATACCCGGCACATGAGGTCTCGGCCCAACGAGAGACATCTCGCCCTTAACGACATTGATGAGTTGCGGAATCTCGTCGAGGCTCGTGCTTCGCAGGATTTTTCCAACGCGTGTGACCCTGGAATCGCCCTGCACCGTTTGTCTGACGCCAGCGACATCACCGAGATCGACGTGCATTGAGCGAAACTTGTAAATTCTGAACAAGCGATTGCGGTACCCGTAGCGATACTGCTGAAAGAATACCGGCCCGCGCGACGTCGTCTTGATCGCAATCGCGATCGCTATCAAAAGCGGTGCAAAGAACAGCAGCGCAAGGCTCGCTGCCGTCGCATCGAAAATCCGCTTGCTGAGCGCGGATGCCGGCTCGTTGCCTGCAACGTGAGCAGGACGGCGGCCACGATAAGCGTTGTGAGTGCGGTACGGACTGCTGCTGGCGTACTCCACGGGCCGAACCGAGATCAGCCTCGGTCCCTTCCAAAGCGTTGACGAATTGTCCTGGACAAAGCGGGTTGTGACTGTCGCGGCCATTTCTCTCGCTCTCAATTGGACGTCCACAGAAGTGGAACTCGACGCGCACAGAAAGCAGCGGCACTTGCACCGGCAACACAGTCTCTCGCAATCGCGAGAGAAGGACTTGCATGACGAAGGCGCCAACCTTCCGTCCGCTAAAGTTTTCCTAAAGTTTTGTACGAAATGGGGCAGCAAAACGAAAAACTTGCGCGCATGACTCGCGTCGAGTTGTCGCTAAAATTTTGCGACGCGAAATATTGTCGCGCTGCGAAGCGCTTAGATCGGGATGCCAATTTCTTACGCTGCGGTCTGGTTGACGCAGCCATGCACTATCACTGGCGTGGACAATTTTGGAAATTTGAGTCGATTATCGAATCAAACGAGCGCACTGTTGATTCGATGAAGGCTGCGCCATGCGCGGCGATATTTTGAGCAGGTCCATTCACTAAAAACTAAAAGACACTTATTAGATTCCCTGAAGCAGAGTTTTCAGCTCCTGGTGAGCCCGCAGATGGTTGTCCGGCTACAGAACATTAAGACAACGGTCGGCGACGACTCGCATATGTCGCCCGCGCACTCCGCGGAACCACCGATGATCGCTGAGCATGTGAACATCTCGTCGTTGCCGGTAAAGGGCACCAGCCGCCGGCTGAGGAACTGGCTGATTCTCGCCAATATCGCTGCCTGGGCTCTCATCATCTGGGTAGTTCGACTGATTTTTTCCTAAGGCTCACCCCAGCGACACATAAGCACTGAAATAGTGACGCGAATTGACCGCGGAACTTTTTCATGACGAACTCCAGCAATGCGATCCGGTTCTACCCATCCGTCAAGAACGATCCCAGCTGCCGTGCCTGCGGAGACGAGAATCTACGCTATAGGCGACATTCACGGTCGCGCCGACTTGTTGGCCGAAACAATCGATCGCATCGAGGATGACCTTCAACGCAGGCCCATTAATTATGCAGTTGAGGTCTATCTCGGCGATTACATAGATCGAGGGCCAGATTCAAAGGGAGTACTGGATCAACTCGCAGTGCGGCTTGTCCGGCGACACGCGGTCTGCCTTCGGGGCAATCATGAAGCCATCCTCGAGAGGTTTCTTTGGGATGATGCTGAGACTATCCGTCACTGGATTCAGCTCGGCGCCCTTCAAACGTTGGCGTCTTACGGCGTTGTTCCGCGCGCTCGCACGGGAACAATGACGCCATACGAAATTCGGCAGTGGCTGCTCCACTCCCTTCCGCGCGCACATGAATTGTTCCTGCAATGTCTCCGCAATAGTTTCGTGTGTGGTGATTTTGTCTTCGTCCATGCAGGGATACGGCCTGGCGCCCCCATAGAGCAGCAAGACCCCGAAGACCTACTTTGGATACGTGACGAATTCCTGAACTCGACGTTAAATCATGGCAAGTTGGTCGTGCATGGCCATACGCCGGTGAATCATCCGGATATTCGCAGCAACCGCATCAACATCGACACCGGTGCGTGGCGAACGGGAACTCTCACATGCATCGCGATAGAAGGCTCTACAGTTCTCGTGCTGTGAGGCCGCCGCCGAATTGATTTTTTGAACAAGGATCCGATGCTGTTTTTTTTGTGCGCTGTATTTATGCGCAGTGTTTGGAACAGATCCGAAGACACATTGGAACAAGTTATCACATTCTTTCGCCTTGTTTTCCCGACTATCATCACACGTCGCTCTTTTTGGGGTTCGATCCATCGATCGATACAGCGGCTTGTAAGTAGAGTGGGGTTGAGTCATGCCGCAAACGTTCGTCCGCATCGCGCGATTACTACTTGTTGTCATGATGACAATCGGCATCACCGCAAGATTTGGCTCCGAAGCGATCGCTCAGAAGAATAGTTCTTCGGCCGGTTCGATTTCTGGAACATATGCGCTCGGACCGACCGACAGAGTTCGTGTGAAAGTTTACGGCGAACCCGACGTCGCCGGTGAATACGAAATTGACAGCAGCGGTTACGTCTCTATTCCGCTTGCTGGCCGCATCAGGGCGGCCGGATTGACAACGCGTCAGCTCGAGCAGTCGATCACGTCAGCCTTGTCAAAGGGGATCGTGCGCGATCCTCGTGTCAATGTTGAGATAGCCCTCTATCGGCCCTTCTATATTCTCGGTGAAGTCAAGAAGAGCGGAGAGTATCCATATCGTGTCGGCATGACAGTGCTGGATGCGATCGCAAGTGCCGGCGGATTCACATATCGTGCCAACGAAAACAAAGTCTACTTGCGTCGTTCTGGTGGCGCAGGAGAAGAAGTTTATCCGCTCGATGCGCCCGTTCTCATCTATCCCGGCGACAACATCCGGGTTCCCGAACGCTTCTTCTGACGCACGTCATCGTTGCTTCGTACTTTCTCATTCCTCACTTTAGAGCTTTCCGTCCAATTACAGCATCGATTGATGGCGCATCTGTTGCATCGCCATAGTGTCGTCTCTTTGAGGTGAGACTTTTTTCGCGACGCACATAGAACATGATGACGAATGAAAATTCGTCTCTCATGAGTTGGAGAAAGAAATCTTGCGACACTGTCGAGTGCATAAATTGTATCCATTCTGATGCCTTGGTAAGCGAACACTCGACGACTGCGCGGGCGAAGAAGAGAAATTGAAGCCTCATCGCCGTCGCTCGGGATGAATGCCGCCCGCAAGGGTCAGTGAATGAAGCGTGTTGTTGCATTGACGGCGTTGAACGAAACAAAAAATCACGAACGACTCGGCTCACAGCCCTGCCGTCGTGGACCAAGAATTGCACGCTTGAGGGCAACGCGATGGCCGGCAGCGGCACTCATGCTCGGTCTTGCGTCACCCTCGAATGCACAGGTGATACCGTTAACTACTGAGCAACTAGCTGCCCCCTGGAACGCGCAGCGGATCTTCGAACCGTCTTCGCTGCCAAGTATGACCGATCCAGACACGCGCGAAGAGATTCAGCCCGAGGATATGCCCGTGAAAAAGCGACAGCAGCCCGGATATGAACCGGTCGGGATACGCGCTGGCTCCTGGATGTTCAGCCCCAAGCTGATTTCCGGCGGCCTCTACGACAGCAACGTGTTTTCCTCAAGCACCACGAAACGCCCGGATATTGCTGCGGTGTTTGAACCCTCGTTGCGCGCCCACACGCTTTGGGAGAGGCATGGTCTCGACCTTAAGCTGGATGCACAGTCGACCACATATAATGAGAACTCCAGTCTCAATCAGACCAATGCCAGTTTATATGGCAACGGATGGTTCGACATTGCGCACGATCTGGCTGTCCTCGCCAACTTTCAGATCGCTCATTTGAACGAAGGTGTTGGAACACTGAGTTCGCCGGTCAACGCCATCTCACCGACGCCCTACGACCTCTTTTCGGGCGACCTGACCGTTCGGAAGGAATTCAACCGGATCACGACATCGGTCGGCATGCGCATCGACTCCTATGACTTCGGCCAAACGCGCGCCCAGGATGGATCAATTATCAACCAGGACGGCCGCGACGGCCAGATCTACTCACTTCACAGCCGCGTCGACTATGCATTTTCACCCGTTCTTGGCTGGTTCGCCGGTGTCGAGGGCAATCAGCGCAACATTCGCGGAACACCTGCGCAAACGCTCGACTCACAGGGCTATCGAGCTCTTTCTGGGCTTACGGTCGGCTTCACCAATCTTCTCACCGGCGAACTCGGCGCGGGGTATGTCCAGCAACGCTTTGACGATCCGTCGATCGGCTCTATCGAAGGCCCGTCCTACCGCGCCATGCTGACTTGGCGCCCGACTCGCCTGCTCGATATCCACGTCAAGGCTGAGCAGATCGTGACGCAAACGTCCGACACGAGTTCTACCGGCGTGCTGGCAAACGCCTTTCAACTTGGTCTCGATTATGAGCTGCGCCGCAACGTGATCGCGTCGCTGTCCGGCAGCTATGAGAACGACCGATTCTTCGGACAGCAACGCAAGGACAAGGTCATTTCATCCGATGCGCGCATCAAATACCTGATGAACCGATACAGCGCTATTTCCGTTTTTCATAGATATACCGAGCGCAACAGCGACATTCCCGCCTTCAGCTTCGACAAACATCAGGTAGGAATCAATGTTACAGCGCAGTTCTGATCATGATCTTCAAGCTTTGGACGAGCCAGCGGGCGCATCGCCAGGGCGATGGCAACAACCGACCGTGGATCTGCGTGAGATGGCGCGTATCTTGCGACGGCGCTGGAGGACAGTTGCAGCGGTTCCCCTGACGCTGGTCGTGGTCGCGCTGATTTACCTGATGGTGGTCAGCACTCTTTATACAGCGACGTCTACTGTTCTGGTCGATCCACGTCGCGCCAACGTGGTTGATACCAGCCAGACGGTGCTGTCGAACTTCGGCACCGATGACGCCACCATCGAGAGCCAGACATTACTGATTCAGTCGGTGGCGATCCTCCAGCGGGTGGTCGAGAAGCTCAAGCTCACGGCGGATCCAGAATTCACGCCGACACCTGGAATTCTCGATCCAGTCAAACGGCTGTTCAACAGCGGTGGTCCAGCAGAAGGCGCCAGCCCGGAGGATGCTGCGAAAGCAAGGTCGGTCGAGATTCTTCAAAAGCGCATGAAGGTCACGCGACAAGGTACCACCTTTCTTGTCGACATTAATGTTAGTTCGATTGAACCGCGCAAAGCCGCAGCAATCGCCAATGGAATCGCGGAGAGCTATTTCGAGGAACAGGTTCGCGCCAAATACGATGCAACAAAGATCGCCGCTAGTTGGCTGAATGGCCAGATCGAGGGGTTGAAATCGCGCGTCGTTGCATCAGAGCAGGCCGTAGAAGACTTCCGCGCGAGTAACAACTTGTCGGTGTCTCAGGGCGTTACGGTGAACGACCAGCAGATTACCGACCTCAATAATAAATTGATCGCCGCCCGCGCCCAAACTGCCGAAGCACGAGCAAAGTACGATCAGGTACAACAGCTATCCAAATCCGGCAGTGATCCCGGCGGCATCAACGCGGCCATTACGTCGGATATGATTACCAAGTTGCGCACGCAGTATGCGGATATAGCCAAGAACGAGGCAGACCTCGCTAGCAAATACGGTCCGCGCCACCCCCTCGTCGCCAATGTCCGCGCTCAGCTGAAGGACACCCAGCGCCTCATCAACGAGGAAATTCGCCGTATTCTTGACAGCACCCAACATGACTACGATGTAGCCCGCTCCCGCGAAGCATCATTGCAGCAGAGCCTCGATCAGGTTCAGGGCGTGTCGAGTTCGTCCGGTCAGGCCTTGGTGCGCCTGCATGAGCTTCAGCGGGAGGCCGAAGCCAACCGGACGCTCTATGAATCCTATTTGGCCCGCTACAAAGAAACGTCGGCACAGGAAAGCCTCGAAATGCCGGATTCCCGTGTAGTCACACGGGCCAGCATTCCAATCCGGCCGTCCTCCCCCAAGACCATGCTCATTCTGGGCCTCGCGATAATGCTTGGCCTGGGAGGCGGCTGCGTTTTCGCATTCCTTGCCGACTATCTCGACTGCCGCATCAAGACGCTTGAGCAGGCGGAGACGATTTCCGGCGTGCCGGCGCTCGCGGCCGTTCCCCTGATCGGCACGCGCGAACTGGCCGCCCGAGCCCAACGCGGACGGGATGAACTCGGCCGGTATAACCCGCGGACTATGAGGCTGTTGCCGCCTCCTCTGCAGCCGCCATTGATGCGTTATGCGATCGACGAGCCAGGCACCTTTTTTGCGGAAGCTATCCGTGCGGTCCGTCTTGCACTTCAACGCACCATGCGTATCCAGCCACTCAAGGTCGTGCTGATCACTTCCGCGCTCGACAATGAGGGTAAGACAACGCTTGCCGCCAACCTCGCACTCTCGCTCGCTACTCTTGGTATCAAGACGCTTCTGATCGATGGTGATCTCCGCAATCCTCAACTGACGCGCGCGCTCGCGCCGCACGCCGACGCCGGGTTGATGGAAGTCGCCATGGGCCAAACATCGCTAGATCGGGCGATCCTGTTGGACCGGAGTTCCGGGCTTTCGATTCTGCCATCACCTGCGGCGAAGGATGTTGATCTAATAACCGAGTTGATGTTCTCCGAGCGGATTGTCGATATTCTCGACCACCTGCGCCAACATTACGAGTTGATCATCATCGACTCTCCGCCCCTCGTTCCATTGGTTGATGGTCGCGCGCTGGCCGAACTTTCCGATCGCATCATCCTGGCTATGGGGTGGGATCAGACACCTCAGGAGGTCGTCTCCCACACGATCAACCTGCTGTCGCCGGTTCATGACCGGATTCTCGGAACGGTGCTGACGCGTGTCGATCTCAGCCGCCTTCGTTTCTACGACTACTACCGCAGCTCCGCTTATCTCAAGCCGTACGGCACCACAGGACTGAAGCCCAGGCCGGCGGAATGAGGGTGCGTGGGCCGATGAATAGATCCACGCGCGCAATTTCAACGAATGGGCCGTTTCCGCCACATCGTAGCGGACATGCCGTCACCGCCGGACTTCGCTGGCCGCCGCACACGCGAGGCCAAGCACCGGCTGCGGCCAACTCGATCATCGATCGGATGATCATCGCTCTGATGCTGGTGGCAGTAGTCGCAACATTCATGTTGTCGTCAGCAATGCTGACCAACTGGAAAATACATTATCTGACAGCCGGCGGTAATTTTTACGAAAAGCTGCATCCCGCAACGTACGCTACGTTCCTCGCCTTCGGCCTTCTGCTGGTGCGCAACAGCGATCCGATCGGTGAGATCGATCGCATGTTTTCCGAATCGAAACTTATTCTGGTCTATCTGGCCTGCTGGTCGTTCCTGCTCGTCCAGATGTTCGTGCTGACGCGGCCGTTCACGGTTATCATCGATACCTTCCTGCTGCCGGTCGTTCTCTGTCTTGTTATCTGGCAACCGACCTCAGCGCAGCGGAAACCATTGGTGTGGGCCGTTCACTTCACTATCCTGTTGAATGTCTGCGCAGGATACTATGAATATTTCTCCGGCCACCGGCTCATACCCTTAACCCTCGGTGATGTGCTGGTCATCGGGGAATGGCGCTCCTCAGCTTTCCTCGGACATCCCCTCACCGCATCGGGCGTTGTCGGCGCTTACATTCTCGCGCTGATCCTTCGCCCTTCTCTCTGCCCGCCCGTCATGATCCGGATTCCACTTATCGCGTTTTGCCTCGGATCGCTGATGGCGTTCGGTGGACGGACCGCCCTCGTCACGGTTTTGCTGATGATGGGTTTTCTCGGGGCGATGGAGGCGTTTCTGATCTTGCGCGGGAAGCGTGTCTCGCTTCCGGTGGTCATCAGAACCATCTGCCTGTTGTTTGTCGCGGGTGCAGGAATCTTCGCTACGTTCGATCTCGGTATCTTCGACAAAATGCTACTGCGATTTTCCTCCGACAAAGGCAGCGCCCTGGCGCGCTTCGCGACGTTCGATCTGCTGTCCCACTTCGATTGGCACGAACTGGTGATGGGCCCGAATCCTACCCGCGTGAATGCACTTCAGGCGCAACTTGGCCTCAACTACGGAATCGAAAACTTCTGGATTTCCTGCATCGTGCAATTCGGCATCATTCACACGATTTTGCTCACGATCGGGCTGATCGGCTTTTTTGTGGAAGTTCTCAAACGGGCGGATCCCGCAGCGTGGGCGATTGTTCTGCTGATACTGGTGATCGCAGCAAGCTCGGTGAGCTTCTCATCAAAGAACATACAATTTGCGCAGTTTATCATTCTCATCACATTGCTGCTGCCGCGAGATCCTGCGAGCCGCCACCGCAAAGCGCGAACCTTCCCGCAAATCAATCCAAATCCGCGATGACATTGAGATTCAAATGACCATCTATGTCGACCATACTCATCTCGGACGCCACGTCACCGGCCTCGAACGTATTACGCTCGAGTTGTTCTCACCTGAGGCGCTGGCTCCGCTCAACGTAACTCCGGTATTGGCCCAAGGTACCGGGCGAATGGTGGCGACACAGACGTTGGGGTTACCGGCGCGCCTGTTGAACTCATCATCGATTCTTCTCTGTCCCGGCTTTCCGCCAAGTCCGTTGCTGTGGCCGTTCGCGACGCGCGTCGTTCCGTACATTCACGATATCTTCTTGCTGTCACGCCGGGACGATCTCAACCGGCGCGCCAGACTGTACATGGCCGAGCCATTCAGGCTTGCGGTGCGAACCTATCCCCGCTTTCTCGTTAACTCGGCTGACACCAAACGCAAGCTCGCCACATGCTGCCGAAGCGATGCTGAGATCATGCTATACCGCCCACCGGTACGGAACGTGTTCAACATACGTCCGGATAGCCGCAGTGAACGCGAAGAAAAGCCGCCCTCGTTGCGACTCGTAACGCTTGGAACTATCGAACCGCGTAAAAACTTCGCCGCGGCGACGAAAATCCTCTCCGCTCTGCGCGCACACGGTTTCCCCGATGCAACGCTGGAGATTGTCGGTCGGCAAGGCTGGGGCGACGACTGGAATAAGCTCGAAAAATGTCCCGGGGTAATCCTGCACGGATATCAAGCTGGCGACCGCGTTAATCAGATTTTACAGAACTCAGACGTGTTCATCTGCACATCTCACGAAGAGGGTTTGGGCCTGCCGCTGCTCGAGGCGCAGTACGCGGGCCTTCCGATTGTTGCGCCCGATGCGGCTGTCTTCCGGGAAGTACTGGATCAATCCGGCATCTTCATTAACCCTGCCGATCCCGCTTCGGCTGCAAATACGATCATCGCGGCGATTTCTGTTCCGGAATGGCGAGTATTGCACGCTGCACGAGCAGCTCAGAACCTTACTCGCTGGAATGCCTTGGCTTCAGCGGATCGCGACGCGGTTATCGACTTCATCGCACGCCTCGCTCATGGGAAAGCCCGGCCTGTGACCGCACCCGCACCGCTCAATCAGAAAGATCGAAACATCACGCTCTGAACAATTGAGCGATGCGGCGGAAAATATGAGGATTGGTTTGTTGCGCGCAAAAGACAGCACACGTCATCTGGATGGACTGCGAATTATCGCCGCCAGCGCTGTCGTTGTGTTGCACTATTCGGACTATGCGAAGGATCATTCCGCTGGGCGGTTCATGGTCGAGCATACGCTGCATTTCAACCTGTTTGTCGACCTCTTCTTCGTGGTGTCTGGTTTTGTAATCGCTAGCCAGTATCTCGATAAGGTTGATGACCTTCCTTCGATTGGACGTTTCCTTTGGCGCCGGCTGGCGCGAATCTACCCGCTCCATCTGGCGACGCTGATGTTCTATCTGGTCATCGCCTTCGCGCTGTATTCCGGTCTCGCAAAGACCGACAACCCCGCACGCTACCCGTTGTCGGATGTTCTCGTTCAGCTTCTGTTACTCCATGCTCTTGATGGACAGCGGCTAACATTTAACTTTCCAAGCTGGTCGCTTTCCGCGGAGATGTTCTGCTATCTCCTCTTTCCGCTCGCTGCTCTTCTTGTGGCGCGGCGCAGAGCACTGGCCATCGGGCTTGTGATACTTCCCGCACTCGCAAACAGCATTTATGGAGCAGCGACGGGAGCCGAGCCGTGGGCTGAATGGATCAACAAGGGCGGCGTTTTCAGGGCGCTGCCGGGCTTCAATCTTGGCGTTGCCTGCTATTTCTTCCGCGACCAGATCGCGCGTTGGCCCGTCGCCCCTTGGGCGCTGACCACCTCCTTATCCGCATTCGTCCTGCTTGGCTGGCTGCTTCCAGAAATGGCGGGGCTTGTCGCGGTGTACGCGATTGCGATTCTCGCTATCCAATGCGACTATTCCGGCGCAACAACATTATTGACACGCCTGCAATTCGATCGCGCTTCGGCATATACCTATTCCTGCTATATGCTGCACATCCCGGTTGCCACTGTGGTGCTGACCTTCGGGGCGCGTGCGCTGACCGACTTACCTGGAGGAAAGCTGCCGCTATTGCCCGTCGCGATAGCTGCTCTCGCAGGGGCTAGCATCCTGTCTTACCGTTTCTTTGAAACACCGGTGCGGCGCGCCCTCAACGACGTATGTGACCGGCATTTTGCCTCGCGCACGACCATCCCCGCAGTTTCCTCGTCGGAGGGAACGCGATGACAATGGCCGTCCGAATGCCGGGAACCTGGATTGCGCATCAGGACAAGCGCGAGCGCGTCGCCGGCCGGGATTCCGGAATCGATACCATGCGTGGAATCGCCATTCTGATGGTGATTGGCATCCATTCGCTTCAGCAGCCACTGGATACTTCATGGGCGAAATTGATCGATGCAGCATTACGTCCTTGCGTACCGATTTTCCTGTTTGTGTCCGGATATTTGACTGCTCTCTCCGGGCGGGTCATTTTGTGGAAGCGAATCAAGACCGCGCTCATTCCCTACGCGATCGCCTTCGTCGCTGCCTACGTTTATATGGCTTGGCACAATCCAGCGATGGACCATCGACTCGTCACCACTATTGCTCGCTTCATTCTCGCCTACATCTTCGTTTATTACTATGTCTTCGTCTACGTCGGCTGCACGATCGGATTGTGGTTGATCTTTCGAGCGGCAGGCTCCGGCACCCCTGACAGTTCGCAGCGACTTGTTGTCTTCATCGCGCTTTCGATTGCATTCGGTCTCGTCGCCGGGAGCTACCTCGATCCGCTTCTGTTAAAAGCCGGCTTCTCTGAATCATTTGTTCAAGAAGTTCGTCTGCGCGACATTCCATTCTGGTTTTGTTTCGCCGCGTTAGGCGCTCTTGTCGGGACGACCGGTATTGGCTTGGCGCTACGCGACATGCGTGCGCTGGTCATGAGCGCCGCATTGGCCGCTTACGCTATCTACGCGGCGATCCGGATCTTCAGTATAGGCGATGCCGCCGACTACGACTCGGTCGCCTTCTTCGGATATGCAGCGCTGTTCAGCATCCTGCTGTTCGTCCTTCACCTAAGAACGCCGTTTCTCGCGGCCATCGGCTCGGGCAGCTACTTTATCTATCTCTGGCACATTTTCGTGGTGATGGCCCTGCGCGATCACGCATCGCTACACTCGTTCGAGGCCGCCACAGATTTCGCGATCACTTTTGTCGTATCAGCGTCGGTCAGCATCATTGCCCTGATGTTGATCCGGCGGGTTCTTCCATCTCGCGTTTCAAGCTGGCTGGGGGCCTGACCATGCTATTGCGTCATACCTTACTCTATATGCCGGCGCAGATCATCGGCCCGCTGTTTCAGCTGATCGCGATGATCGTCTGGACTCATGTCGTCAATGAACACACCCTCGGCGTGATCACTTTGGTGACAGCCACCCATGAACTCCTACAGATAGGCTTTCTCGCCTGGTGGTCACAATATGCGCTACGTTTCTTCGGGCGATTCCAGAGTGCTGAGGAGGCTCAACGCTTTCACCGAACGGAAAATGTTATCCTACTGGTCTCCGTCGTCATCCAGATCGCCGCCATACTAGGCATTCTCCTTCTGGTGATTGCACCCGATGCCAAAGTCGGACTTCTGGCAGCCACCGTCGCCTACGTGATCACCCGGTCGCTCAATCTCTACATCGGCGAGCGCGCTCGCGTGCAGCAGAAAATCGGCGTATACTCAATTCAGCAGATAGTCGGCCCCGCAATTGGCTTTCTGATCGGGCTTCTGATGATCAGGTTGCTTGGCCAGAATCCCGAATGGCCACTTGCCGGTTATGCCGTCGCACAGCTCATTGCCGTACTGATTGTACTACCGAGGATTGGCATTGGGCGCAGCCTTTGGCCAATAGATCGCGCGATCGTCAATCATGCGCTGCACTACGGAATTCCGATCATTGTCGGCGGCGGGCTTGGCTGGATTGGCCTCAATGCGTCGCGTTTCATCGTCAACGATATGCTGGGCGTCGCTGCGGCGGGCCTGTTCGCTGTCGGTTACGGCCTCGGTCAAAGAGCAGCAGCTGTCGCCGCAATGCTGGTGACGGCCGCGGCTTTTCCGATCGCGGTGAAGCGAATGGAGAGCAGCGGCAGCAAAGCCGCGATGCAGCAACTTTCGGAGAATAGTGCGTTGCTTGTCGCCATTCTCGCCCCGAGCATCGTGGGAATTTTCATGCTGCGTACGGAGATCGTCCATCTGCTGATTGCAGCACCTTTTCAGCAAGTGACCCTCGCCGTTCTGCCGCTTTCGGTTCTGGCCGGCGCGATCCGCAATCTGCGCGCCCACTTTGGCGATCAGGTTTTTCTCCTCCATAGTCGAACACACTTGATGATCGTCGTCGCGAGCATCGACGCGGTGATGACCGTCGCTCTTGGTTTCGTCTTCGTCCGCTATTGGGGGATTTTCGGCGGCGCCATCGCGACTGTCGTTGCTGCCGCGGCGGCGGCAATCGCGAGCTTCACCATCGGATTCTCCCAATTCGGGCTGACGCTGCCGCTTGGCCACCTCATCCGCATTGCGGTTGCGACCACCACCATGAGCGCAGTGCTTCGCCTGATGCCGGAAGCTCTAAATTTCTTGTCGTTGGCGGCACATATCGCCAGTGGAGCGGCGGTCTATGTCGCTCTGCTCGCCACACTCTATGCGCCGTCGATGTTCAGAGTACTGCGCACCCGCCCGCAACAATCCGAATCTTGACGATGCACGAAAGCGATTATGCTCTCTTCGCATTCTTGAAGGCGCGCGCCATCGCGAACCACAACGGCTTCTTCTGCATGGCATCGTCAAACGGCAACGGTCGCGGCAGGCGCTCGGCAAAGGGGTTCTTTTTCCTGGCGACATCCGTATAGAACGAGTAGTTGTCGGCAAGCTCCCACGTGATCACCATCTTAACAGCGGGTATGCTTAAAACGTTGTTGAGAAACTTCTCGGCTGCATCCGCAATCATGGCGTCGCGGGTCGGAACGTCGTCCGGAAAGGTATCGTCACGCACGTCGAATTCCGTGATGTAGATGTCGACCTTGCGTTCGGCGAGCGCATGCACGAAATCGGCAAAGCGCCCGGCATCATATGGATAGCGTGGCTGAAGATGGCCCTGGAGACCGATGGCATGCAACGGTACGCCAGAATCTTTTAGCTCATCCACCAGACGCAGTAGCCCCTCGCGCACGGCACGGCCGACGGCATCGTCGCGCTCAGTCTGAGCTTCGTTGAGTACAAATTTTGTTTTCTTATCGACCAGCGCCGCGCGTTCAAACGCACGTTGAACATAGTGAGTTCCGAATGCCTCATACCACGGGCCGAGCCTATATCCGCCCGGCGTTTTGTGTCCCGGCCAGAATGGCTCATTGACGATATCCCATGACTGCAGCTTTCCTTCGTAACGGCCGACGACGTCTTCTATGTACCTATCGAAGAAAGCCATCCGTTCCGGCACGCTCATACTCTTGATCCATGATGGAACCCACTCGTTCCAAATGAGGCAATGCCCTCGCATCGGAATCTTGTTTCCTGCACAGAATTGCAGCAAACGATCTGCGCTCTCGAACCGCTTTGGTCCAGATTGCGGCGCGATAGTGCCCATTTTCATGGCGATGTCAGTCGTGACGATTCGTGTATGTGTCTTATAGAGATCGCGATAAGCAAGATCCTTATCGATGACAGGCCCCGCAGCAGCGCCAAATACGAATCCATTTGCTGCCGCAATTGCGCCAAGACTGTCATTCGTCGCAGCTGATGCCTTACTGCCATGCATGGTAACTCCCGCACCAGCGAGGATCGTTATCGCTTCTCGGCGAGACAACTTCTGGTGCATGGCAGATCTCCATCGCGAGAATGATTTAGTTTCATCGTCATCGTGGTCTTTAAACGAGACGCCATCGTTGCGACGCATTGGTGCGTTTTCGTGACGATGCTTATCAAGAAGGATGTTTTGGTAAGCAGAGTTCCGTCACCAATGACGTTCAAGTTTTGTGCAGGCGTAACTCGACCACATTGTCATCAGGGGGATAGACATGCTGGAGTCGGAGATGCATCGATCGAGCGATGTGACCGTCGATGGCATCGCCATCAACATTCTCTCCATGCCACAGGCCGTCTCGTCGATCGTCTCGGCAACCCAAGCCGGTGACAGCTTCATTGTTTGTACGCTCAACCTCGATCACGTGGTACAATTGCAGCGACGGTCGGACTTTCGCGCCGCATATCGCCGTGCCCGCTTTGTAACTGCTGATGGATTTCCCATTGTCGCACTTGGCCGTCTCGCGGGTGCGCAAATCCAGAGAACAACCGGCGCCGATCTTGTGGAGCCTCTCTGTGAGCAAGCCAACCGAAACCGAATTCCTGTCTATCTGCTCGGCTCGAATAGGCTCACACTTCACAGAACGTCGCGGCGGCTATCACGCCGCTTCAGCGGGCTTCAGATCGCCGGATACTATGCGCCCAGTGGAAGTTTCGATCCTTATTCGGACGAAGCTGACCGCGCGATCGACGGCATTCGAAGATCAGGAGCGAGACTTTGCTTCATCGCGCTAGGCGCACCCCGGCAGGAAGTCTTCGCCGCGCGCTGTCTCGACAGACTTCCAGGAGTTGGGTTGCTCTGCACCGGCGCGGCACTCGACTTCATCGCTCATACACAGGATCGCGCACCGCGAATCACTCAGAAGACAGGCCTTGAGTGGGCGTGGCGAATGCTGCGGAACCCTCGCCGGCTCGGGCCACGCTACGCGCGCTGCATAGCTATCGTTCCACGGTTGGTGGCGCGCAGCATTCCACAAATCGTAAGTGCATGGACAAGGAAGGCGGCATGACATCCACAGTCACACTGGCGCAGCGCGCCCGCAATGCAAGCCACGCCGGCACGCGATATCAGATCTGCCTGATTCATCCATTCGATCCACGCGGTGAAAAAGTCGGCGGCCTGGAAACCTATATCAGGGATTTCATCACCTTTCACCCGACCGATACCGACCTGCTTTTCATCGGCACCGATTCCATCGGCGACCTGAAGCTCGGAGAGATCCATAAGCTCACCTTTAGAAGCCGCTCGTTCGATTTTCTGCCCATTCTGCACTACTCTGACAGTCAGGCGCGGGAGGCCGCCCGAACAATCCGCTCGTCATTGACGGGACAGTTCTTTGTCGCGCTTTTGCGTAATTTCGGCCTGATTTCCAGGCTGATTCGCAGGAGGCGATGCTCGATCGACCTGCGCCGCGTCGAATTTTCGTGGCTGCCGGCAGTCCTCCGCCTTCCGTTCGTCCAGATGCTTCACGGCGAAGGTGTTCCAAAGCTCCAGATGGACTCACTACTTCGCAGATACTCGTTCGTCCACAACGCGGGAGAGCGATTCGCCATAGCAACGAGCGCGAAATTCCTGTGCGTGAACCCTTACATCACTGAACGCCTTCAGAAAACTTATCCCCGGCAGAAAGAAAAGATCGACACGCTGTGGACCTGGGTCAATACCGATATCTTCAAACCCCAGCCTCTACCCCGCGACACGACACCGTTCCGTGTTGTCTTTGCGGGCCGTCTCGATGAGTTCAAGGACCCGGCACTAATGTTCAGAACTATCGACCGCCTGCGCCAGGTAATGCAGGACAAGGTCGAGTTCCATTACATAGGGACAAGCGATCCACACCGGTTCTCCGAATTCGCGGCGATCGAATCCATCACTGTTCGCCACGGCTTTAAGGACGCAGCTGGAATGGCTGCAACGCTCGCGTCAGTCCATACCGGCATCCTGACATCCGAGTTCGAGGGAATGCCGCGATTTGTTCTTGAAACCCTTGGGGTGGGACGCCCTGTCGTTGCCGTGCATCTGCCTCAACTTGAGGCGGTGATCCGTGACGGCGAGGCCGGGCATCTGGTCCCGCGGAGTGATTCAAAGGACGACATGGTGGAGCGCCTCGTCCACAGGTTTATCGATGTCCGTAACGCCATTGCAAAGGGTGAAATGGATTCAACCCGTATCGCAACCAGTATTCGGACCTTTACGCCGGGTACGCAGCTCGCTCGCGTCTTTCGCTATCACCAGGAAATTCAGAACACGAGGGGCTTGGTGACTCCGCAAGCCTATTTGGGGTGAGCGCATGAACATCCTCTTGCTGACGAGTGAATTCGCGCCGGCGACAGGCGGAATTGGTACCTATGCACGGGAAATCGCAGCGGCGGCCACCGAACTCGGTGCGCGGGTCACAGTGGTTGCTCCCGATTACTCCGAACACTCGCTGGACATGGATAAGTCGCTTCCATTCGAACTCCATCGCTTTCACGGTGGACTGCATTCGATGCGGAATCTTCCCGCGAAGATTCTTATCGCCCGTGACCGGGTTTGCATTGAGGACTACGATGTCATCCATGCCGCGGATTGGCCGTTCTTCATTCCACTCGCGCTGTCGCGGCACCGGACCCAGGCGCGATTGCTAATGACCGTCCATGGTTCGGAAATCAATGAAACACAGACGCCGCTCAAACGGCTCGCGATTCGCGCCGCGGGCGTGTTCGGACCGCGAACCGAGATCGCCGCTAACAGCCGGTTTACACGAGAGCTCTTTTGCGAGCGGTTTACAATTGAAGACGAACGCGTTTCCGCGATTCCGCTTGGCGTCTCGGATTTCTGGTTCGGTCCGCGTAAAAGCCGCAAAGCGACACGTCACGCCTATGGTGTCGGGCTGGACAAGATAGTCATGGTGACGGTCGCCCGTCTTACGCGCCGCAAAGGACATCTCATGACCCTTGCGGCCCTGTCGCGCCTGCCAGACGAACTACGCCAGCGCATCACCTGGCTCGTGATTGGCCCCAACGGCGAAGCGGACTATGTCGATGAATTCCGCGACATGGTCGAGACGACGGATTGCGAAGTTCATCTTCTCGGATCGCTGCCGAACGAACAAATCCGCGACATCTATGGCGCGAGCGATTTCTTCTGTCTGACCGGCATTCCGGATTCGCTTGGACGCGTCGAAGGTTTTGGTCTGGTCTATCTCGAAGCCGGCGCGGGCGGCCTGCCAAGCGTCGCGACGGCGATCGGTGGAGTTTCCGATGCCGTTCTTGCTGACGAGACGGGACTGCTCATTGACCCCAATGTCGAAGCCGTTTCTCAGGCAATCGTCGAACTTGCCGAAGACAGCAATACCCGCTCAATTCTCGCGGCTGGCGCGGCGGCACATGCCCGCGCGCTGTCGTGGGAACGTTGTGCGGCCGAAACTTACGGCTTGCCGCGGTCCAGTCGGCGAGTTGATATCGGGAAGATGGGGCCACCTCCCATAGCCAAGCCGGTATCTCGCGAAGATCCCGCGCCGCACGCGGCGGTCGCTGGCCGCTAACAATGCGAACACTTACAGTGGCGATTGCCATGATCCTGATTGCGGGCAGATCCGCGCATGCTGAAAGCTGCACCAAGAGCCGGGATTATCTGCTTGGGAATCTTGGCGGAGACCTAACGCAATCTCCGCAAGCCTACCAAAACCTGTTCAAGATTTGCCTTGCGACCGTCAGGATGTCGAATGTCAAGGACGCCTTCATTCTGAAAGATGGCGGAATCGCCGTGATCCCGAAGCAGGATAACGTAGCGGCGACAGCTGCGACACTTTCGGCATTCTGCGACGCCTATCCGCGCGGCACCCTGCGGTTTCTCAACCGCAAGGATCTTCTTCAGGCCCTGTCTGTCACAAACATTGTGCGAATTTCGTCCACCGCATCGACGCCTTGCCGGAAGATAAAAGGCAATTCATCATCTTGATCCTCTGATCAAACCGACCGACGGCGAGAGACTGAGAAGCAACAAGCCCGGCCCGTACTATCTGCAGCGGCGCACACGCACACCGTCAACCCACACCGTGCGGCAGACGACCGCCGGCGGACGGCGCACAACAACCGCTCCCCGGGCCCCGGCACAGCCCGCACGATAGACGCCGCACGCGCACACAACCGCGTTGGCGTCCGTCATTTCGATAATCATTGTTCCGGAAAATGCCAGAACGGCAAAAGCAATAAGCAGGAATGAGCGCACGGCGGACTCCCAAAGCTATCTTGGTTGATCTTGGCGTAATCTTCTCAAGAGCGAGTTGACACGGCGCAAATTACTTCTTCTCCGCAGCAACCAATACTTTCTTGCATCCAGCGGTGAGCTTGTCGCTTGACTTGGACAGGCAAGCGATAATTCGCCCTCCTCCCGGCTCAATGCCCTTACAGAATTTTTCATAATCACCCATGCAAGCGCTGCGCTGCTCGGCCGTCAAATCCTGCGAATACGCAGCTCCGGAAACGCACAAAAGGGCGGCAATCAATATGGCATATCGCATGTGCATACTCCTTTTCGATTACAAGAAGACATATGCAGCGGGCGTAATCTACCGCCATGCCGCCACTGCTTTGGGGAAACGACAAGCAGGGGTTCTTGCTTCCTGATAAGGGAGCCGCTGTACTGAGGCGGCCTAGACTCTCTGATCAGACAATCGCTCAAAGCCAGCTCGTCAAATGCCGACTGCAGCCGCAGGGGGAAACCATGGAGAATATCAGAGCCAAGTGGCTTACATTCTACGCTGAACATATCGAACAAGCCTCGAAAGAAATGTTTGGTCATGTCGAGAAAATGATCGTGGCGACATTGATCATATCGGCGGGTGCCCATGTCTCCAGTACTGACCCGGCCATACTTCTGTTCGGTTACTTGCGCCACGGTCTCATCGGCCGTGGTGTCGAATTATTTGGTATCGTTCTTCTCTTCCTCAATTTTCTCGACGGTCTATACAAGCTTTCAAAGCTGAGCTGGCATATCGCTTACCAGATCGTCATGTCGCTCTGTTACATCGTCTTGAGCGTCCGGCTGGTCCAGTTGATCCTTGCCTTTCGTGGTGAATAATCGCGCCGGTGCGAAGATTACTGCGCCGCGAATTGGCCCAGCACATCCTTGCACGCGGGTGAGAGCGAACCAGCTCGCACGGCCAGACACTGCACAATGCGGCCGTTGCCGGGCGCGACGCCACCACAAAGCGCACGAACATCACCGCCGCATGCGGATCTCAAGACAAACAATTCCTCGCGTGGCCGCATCGGCCGCAAGACAAGTGCAGGCGTTGAAGCCGCCGCAGCCGCTCCCGCAGGATTCGCTGCCGTTGACGCCGCCGGCGTACTCCCTCCAGCCGGAGTAGCGGCAGCACCGCTCGCCGCGCTCACCGCCTGCTGGCAACTTTCCGAAAGTTTCGACTTGTTCTTTTCCAGACAATTCAATGCCGGCGCTCCGCCGGGTGGAACGCTCGCGCAATTCTTCTGATAATCGGAACGGCAGGCGCTGCGTATTGCTGCGGTCTGTGCGTCGGTCGGCTTTTGTGTTGGTGTGATCGCGGCCGTCTTAGGAGCTGTAGCCGCGGCCGGCGCAGCAGCTTTCGCTGGTGCGGCAGGTGCCGGAGCGGATTCCGCCTTAGATGCAGCAGCCGGTTCAATCGCCTTCATCGCCTGCTGGCAGGATCCGGAAAGCTTTGGCATGTTCTTCTGCAAGCACTGCAACGACGCGGCACCACCCGGCGGCACACTGGCGCAATTCGCTTCATAGTCTGATCGACACGCAGAGCGAATGGCATTTCGTTGTTCATCGGTAGGCTCCTGAGAGACGGCTGATATTGCCGTTACCAAACCGATCATTACAGTGAGCGACAATAGCGCTGCCGCACGTTTCAACGTGTCGATCATTTAAAGAAACCCCTATTGGAGAGACAGCGCTCGCAATAAAAGTCAATTCAAAAAAACTGTCGGAAAATTCCTACCCGGCGGCATCATTTTCTCTTTTAGGTTCCACCGCAAGTGGATTGTTGATAACCATGGTGGCGGACGTCGTTCCCGAAGCGGAATAATTTCCGCGAAAAGAAATTTTGAATAGGGCATCGAAATGAAAGCTTCGTGTCCGGTCGGTATTCAATTTTCCGGTGCCACTTGGCACAAGGCATCCTCTATCCAGCGTATTCCTCTGGTCATATTTTCGCTGGCCGCGCTAACCGCTTGCGAACAGAATAGTTTTGTACCACCGCCGCCGCCGAAGGTTGATGTTAGCGTTCCAGTGCAGCGCACAATTACACGCTACCTGACAGCTACCGGCAACACTGCCCCCTTCAAGTCAGTTGATCTGGTAGCCCGTGTTCAAGGTGTTCTCCAGTCGATCAGCTATGAAGACGGTGCGTTCGTGAAACAAGGCACATCGCTATTCACGATCGAACCTGAAACCTACAAATTGAAACTCGAACAGGCGCAGGCTGCCGAAGCCGGCGCGCAGGCTTCGTTGAAGCAATCCGAGTCCGACTTCAAGCGTCAGTCGGATCTGGTTACCCGTCAGGTCGTCTCGCAGGCGACACTTGATCAGTCCACCTCCACACGTGACAATGCCCAGGCCAATCTGCAGCAGGCTCAGGTCAACACCAAAATCGCGGCAGTGAACTACGGCTACACCAATGTGGCAGCGCCCTTCGACGGGATCGTTAGCGCGCACCTCGTCTCGGTTGGCGAACTGGTCGGCGCGGCGTCGCCAACCCAGCTTGCGACAATCGTCCAGTTCGATCCGATCTACGTGAATTTCAACGTCAACGAACAGGATGTTCTGCGGATACGTGCGGCCGCCGCAGAGAAAGGGTTGACACCGAAAGATCTCAGGGAAACTCCGATCGAAGTCGGCCTGCAAACTGAGAACGGCTATCCGCACAAAGGTAAGCTCGATTACGCCGCACCGACGATCAATCAATCCACAGGTACACTTGCAGTACGCGGTGTTCTGCAAAACGCTGACCGGATATTGCTGCCTGGATATTATGTGCGAGTTCGCGTTCCGCTCGAGAGGCAGCAAGATGTTCTGCTTATTCCTGACGTTGCATTGGGTAGTGACCAGGCGGGACGATATGTCCTTGTCGTCAACAAGGAAAATGTCGTTGAGCAACGCAAGGTTCAGATCGGACCTCTCGACGGTGAATTGCGTGTGATCGAGACCGGCCTGAAGGCCGATGACCGTATCGTCATCGCCGGTCTGCTCCGCGCAATCCCCGGCCAAAAGGTAGACCCCCAGTTGCAAAAGACAGATCTGCCTCGCGCTTCGGCGAACTAGGACCGACGACGGCCATGATCTCGAAATTCTTCATCGAACGGCCAGTGCTTTCAAACGTCATCGCGATCCTGATGATCCTGATCGGCGGCGTAGCCCTGCTTGGCCTTGCCGTCGCACAATATCCCGATGTGGTGCCGCCGACGGTACAGGTCACAACACGATATCCCGGCGCCAGCGCCAAAACCGTCATTGATACCGTAGCATTGCCGATCGAGCAGCAGGTCAACGGCGTCGAGGGCATGCTTTACATGCAGTCCTACAGCGGCGCCGACGGGAGCTATAGTCTCACGGTGACGTTCAAGATCGGCACCAATCTCGACTTCGCGCAGGTGCTGGTTCAGAATCGGGTTTCCAGCGCGCTGTCGCAATTGCCGCAATCTGTTCAGACTCAAGGCGTCACGGTCCAGAAGAAATCGACAGCGATCCTTTTATTTGTGACGCTGACGTCACCGAATGCCACATACGACAGCCTCTACCTGAGCAATTATGCAACGATCAGTATCCGGGACGAGCTGTCACGGCTGCCCGGCGTAGGGAGCGTGAACGTCTTCGGCGCAGGCCAGTATTCAATGCGCGTTTGGCTCGATCCGAACAAGTTGCAGGCACTCGGATTGATGCCGCAGGACGTGATTCAGGCGATTCAGCAGCAAAGTCAGCAGGTCACCGCCGGTCAGGTCGGAATGCCACCAACGCCGCAGGGGCAAGCATTCCAATACACACTGAATGTGCAAGGCCGGTTGGATGAAACAACCGAATTCGCCGATGTCATCGTCAAGACAGGCAATAATGGCGATGTCACGCGAGTCCGCGACGTTGGACGCGTCGAACTTGGCGCTCAGACATACAGCCAGATATTTTCGCTTAACAAACAGCCCTCAACCGGCGTCGGCGTATTCCAGTCGCCCGGCGCGAACGCGCTCGAAGTCCAACAAGCCGTTAAAAGGAAGATGACCGAGTTAGCGCGCGGATTCCCGCAGGATGTGAAGTTCGACATCCCGTTCGACACAACGACGTTTGTCTCGGCGTCGATTCACGAAGTCTACAAGACACTGATCGAGGCTGGCTTTCTCGTCCTCATCGTTATTCTGGTGTTCTTGCAGGACTGGCGAGCCATGCTGGTTCCAGCGACGACTGTTCCAGTCACTATCATCGGCGCTTTCGCTGCGATGGCCACGCTTGGCTTCACGATCAACCTGTCGACACTGTTCGCCATCGTGCTCGCGATCGGAATCGTGGTCGACGATGCCATCGTCGTTGTTGAAGGAGCTGCCCACAACATCGAGCAAGGTATGTCCGGCCACGATGCCGCGATCAAGGCGATGGATCAGTTGTTCGCGCCGATCGTCGGGATCACGCTGGTCCTGGTATCGGTGTTCCTGCCGGCTGCCTTCTTGCCCGGTCTAACTGGCCGCATCTATGCACAATTTGCGCTGGTGATCGCTGCAACCGCCCTGATCAGCGCGATCAACGCTGCGACTCTAAAGCCCACGCAATGCGCACTCTGGCTTCGACGCCCGGTTTCGCCGGAGCAACGCAACTGGCTCTATCGCGGCTTCAACTCGGTTTATGACCGGATTGAGAAAGGCTATACCTCAGTCATCGATCGGATGGTCCGGCACAGCAATGTCTCGCTAATCGTTGCACTGATCCTGATTGTTATCGGTGGCTACGGCCTGTCCCGCGTGCCAACCGGATTTATCCCGATCGAGGACCAGGGATATCTGCTGGCGGCGGTACAATTGCCGGATGGTGCAGCGCTCGACCGCACCCAGCGCGTACTGGATCAGATCACCGAGATCGCCGGCAAAACACCCGGCGTGGCACAAGTCATTGGTATCTCCGGCATATCGGCACTCGACAATAGCTCAAGTCTTGCCAATGCCGGTGTTGCATACCTCATTCTGAAAGACTGGGATACGCGAGGTCCCGGAGAAGATCTGCGATCGCTCGTTGTTGGGCTGAACCAGAAGCTCGAAGCGATACCGGAGGCGCGGATCTTTGTGCTTCCGCCCCCACCCATTCAGGGCATCGGCAATGCCGCCGGCTTCGCCATGCAGGTTGAACTGCGCGACGGAAATTCCGATTTTGGAAAACTTCAGGCCGTTACCCAGGCGGTCGTCGCCAACGCCCAGACACAGAGTGCGTTGCAGCGCGTCAGTTCACCGTTCCGCTCCATGGTTCCGCAATTCGACGTCGAGGTCGACAGGATCAAGACGCAAACACTGCACATCACAACCGATCAGGTGTTTTCGACTTTGGCCGCCTATCTCGGGTCGTCCTATGTCAATCAGTTCAACAAGTTTGGGCGCACCTTTCAGGTCTATGCGCAAGCCGATTCGCAGTTTCGCCTAACCACCAAGGACATCGAAAACCTGACAATACGCAACCAGCAGGGCGCCATGATCCCGCTCGGCACGATCGCGACGATCACGCCGGCGGTGGGCCCCTCTCTCATCAGCCTCTACAATCTTTACCCGTCCGCGACCATCATCGGACTGCCATCGCAAGGCTACAGTTCCGGCCAGTCTATCGCGCTGATGGAACAAATCGCCGACAAGACCCTGCCGCCTGGCGCGGGCTATGAATGGACGGCGATGTCGTACCAGGAGAAAGCTGTCGGCAGCCAGATTTACTACGTGTTCGGCCTCGCCCTGTTGCTAGTCTATCTGGTTCTGGCCGGGCAGTATGAAAGCTGGTTTGCGCCGATTGCAGTCATTCTAGCCGTGCCGCTGTCCCTGCTCGGGCCGATGGCGGTCCTTACGGGGCTGAGAATCGAAAACAACCTTTACACACAGATCGGGCTGATTTTGCTGATCGCCCTGTCAGCCAAAAACGCTATTCTCATTGTGGAAGTTGCGCTCGAACTCCACGTCCGGGATCGCAAACCGCTGCTGGAATCCGCTGTCGAAGCCGCACGGGCGCGGTTCCGGCCAATCCTGATGACATCGTTCGCCTTTATCCTCGGTGTGGCGCCGCTGGTTTTCGCGACGGGCGCTGGCGCCAGCGCCCGCAAGTCAATCGGCATCACCGTGTTCAGCGGAATGCTCGCTTCCACCTGCCTCGCGGTTCTGTTCGTTCCAACATTCTTTGTCATGATACAGCGGCTCGAGAACTGGCTTGCCGCGCGTAAGGCGAAGAAAGCCGCCTCACAACCGGTCATAGCAGGACCTTAACGACCCGAGCCGTCTTGCTTTCAAATACCTGCCTAGGCCAAGTGAAAATCGCTCTGATGCGTGTGAAGTTCTATCGATGAACTGAGCCGGGCCGTTATCCCTTGATCATCATGGCTGGTGAAAAGGTCGAAGCTTGTCATGGTTTGAACAAGAGCGGCCACATCAACCTCGTTACCAGACCACGATCCTTCGGACTGCATAAGCTCGGATGTCGACCGAACATTGTAATCGGTGTTGGAGCCGAGGTCCGATCTGAAATCGAAACTCTCTCGACCTGAACTGTCGTACTGGTGCGATGTACCGTTCCACGAAAATGTGTGGCCGATGCTTGAAAAACTGTGGCTATGGTGAGATGAGCTGTTCTGGCTTGAATAGTCGGTCATCATACGTGACTGGCTTGTTTGCAGATCCGTGGAGATAGAACGGCCTGAATCGAAGTCTGTCGAAGTGGGTACCTGAGCCGATCCGATCGCCCGCGCGTCAATCGCGCTACTTCCGTGCCTCTCGCTCGACCACGATTCATGCGAAACGTGTTCTCCCGGAGATGCCGAAGCCATGTCTCTTGACGAAACTGAGCGATCAGGATCCCGGGAACACCTTTCATTACACCCGGCTGAATCCGAACCTCTCGCCTCGGATTTGTGGTTGTCCTGCCCCTGATCATTCGAAGCGACGTCGCTGGTTCCTGCCGTCAGCTCACGGCCCTCGCTTGCCAAGAAGAAATCCTGATCATTTGCGGCAATTGCGTCATTCGGGCCGTCGTCGTGGAAATGATGATGGCGATGGTGATGGTGATGGTGGTGGCTATCCGCAATAACGAGGTCAAATTGGTCAACCGCCGTGGCGTCGTGCTCGTCGCTTGCGATAACTTTGATATGGATAACGCATTCCTCGCCCTTCGGTGGCGTTCCGGAAAACGTCATCGATACAGGATCGAATGTGAGCCAGTTTGGAAGCGGATCGCCATTCGCCAATGTCGCGCGAAACGTCAAAGTATCGTTGGCATCAAGATCGGCGAATACACAAGCCGGAATAACATATTCGAATCTACAGCCTTCCTTGGCCCGCTGATCCGGAATCGGATGCTCGACAGTTGGCTTATCGTTCAATCCATTGATGGTCAGCGTGAGCGTTTCTGGAACGATAGATGTTCCGGGCTGGCTATCGAAGCCAATCGTATAGATTGCCGATTCCCCAACACCCAGAAACGCGAATTGGCTCGCATCATAGGTCACGACGCCAGTTGCGGGATCGACATACACCAGCTTGGCGAGATCGACGCCTTGAGGTGTCGGCACCGTGCTTTCCACGCCCCTAACGGTGGCGGTGCCCGGCACGTATCGCCCCGCCGATTGATCGACGACCTGCCCATTGATTGAAACCGTGACTTGATCACTGATGGCAAAGTTTCGTTCGACAGGACCTTGCGACGCCTGGACGTCCACCACGTTTGCGACTGCGATCGCTCGCACCACCGGAGCCGGGGGGGCTTCCGGGAAAATCAAGAGATCCTGCGCCGTCGCGATAATCGGTATGATGGCGACACCGCTTGCAAGCGCGATTAATCCTGGCACACCGGATTCAACTCCTCGGCCAAAGGAGTTGCTGGCAAAACCTGCAAGCGGGTTCACGCTGGAACCAGTTTTATCACCTCCCGGGCCATCCGGATTGTAGTTGGGATAGTAAATCTGAAAAACCTGCTGAATGAGGCTTTTCTCGCTTTGGATATCGGCGAGCGATTTGAGTTGATCGATAGCGGAGACTGGCTGTCCCGCACCAATCGGCGTGACAATCGTCACGAGGCCGGAGTGAGATACCACCTTGATAAGTTCACCAGTTGCCTTGTCGTAAAGTTGAAACGATCCGATTTTTCCATCCGGTTCCTTCAGCACGGAGAACTTGCTCGGTCCATCATCGGCGGCGATTTCCACCATAATAGCAGTGCCCCGGATACCCATTGTGGCGACCGGCGTTTCGACGCGCATGTTCCCGAACTTGGCGGTATGCCCGGCAACGAGGGTAATCGTTCCCTGTATCAGGCTCAAAAGCGACGAGTTGGACGACCCGTTTGGATCATACGTCATCTCATCCAGAACAATGCGGGCATTCGATGCAAGGCCCAGCGCGGTGCCATCAACGAAGCTGATACCAATCGTGGTATCCGGCCCGGTCTGGACGACGTCTCCCTTGAGAAGCCTGTCGCCCTGCTTCAATTCGACAGGAACACCATTGCGCGTAACCACCGCGGTGCCGCTCACCTTCACGACGTTGCCCACAGCTGGTACTGCGCCGGCGATCTGGTCGGCCTGGGCGTATTGGGCCCTCGCCGTCATCGCTTCAATCACGCGCCCGGAAAGGCCTGCTCCTTCCGGAGACATCAACGACGCGCGATACTCGCCCTTGAAGTATTCCTGAACAATGACGCTTTCAGCTTCGCTGGAAATAACCAGATCAATGCCGACACGGTCATAGTGTCCGGAAAACAACAGCCCGGAATTGACAAAAGTTGCTGGAGCGCATGCGGCATGGCATCCTGCCTCTCCCGCAGCGAATACAAAGCCGTCTGAGATCGTGGTCCCGACCAACCCTTGCATACTGAGATCGCTACTCATGTGGACCTCGTGCCTCAGTTTCACATTATCCGTGACTATGCTGTTGCTGCTTCGCCCTGCTCCATTCCGCCGTTGACGGCACGCCGTGCTTTCGGCTTGCGACCATTCAGCTTAGGTGCGCTTTCAGACTGTCCGAGAGCAACGACCAGCGCCGCATTGACATCCTCGATCCGCCCAAGCTTGACGAGTATCGCCGCCAGGCACCCAAAAGCCTCAGGCAGATCTGGCCTCAACCGGATGACCTCCCGATAAGCGTTGGCGGATTCAAGATGCTGTCCAAGCGCATCGCACGATTGCGCAAGACAGAGCCACGGTTTGTAAATATCCGGCCTGATCGTCGTCAGCGTCTTGAAGAGCCGCTTCGCCGAGGCGTGATCGCCCTTATTAGCCAGCAACTGACCGAGCCGATGAATTGCGTCCGGATTTCTCGGCTCGGTATCAATAACTTGCCGGTAACCCTGTTCGGCCTCCACAAGCTTACCTTTCTGGTGAAGCTCGGTTGCCTCTTTCAAGACCTCGGGAATGGTTCGCTGATCGAGCTTGCCGCCGAGATTCAGTCCATTCTTGGTGCCCACAAGAACATACCGGATGCGGCGCTCTTTCACGCCGAATGAGTATTTGTAGGATTCGTTACCACGCAAGAAATCATACTCGGTGAATCCGCTGGCGATTGCATGCCGGATGCTGTGGGCATGTAAAATCACACCCGGCGGCGAACCGTCGAAAGTTTCGTCCCGTCCAGTCATGTAGAACAGGAAGGAGTGCTTGCGCTTGTCAATCAGTGTCGCGAGCGCAGCGAGTGGCCGATCCTCCTTCCAGAGCGTCGGCAAGAACAAGAGATCCGCCCTGAAGCTTCGCGTCAGCATGGCCCGGTTCGAGCGCACCAGAGTATGGACGAGGTCACCTTTACGCGGTGTCCATTTTGTTTCCCAGAATCGAAGCAGCGTATTGAGATCCCGCTCAATCGTTTCTGGAGTTGCCACGGTGATGCGATACTCGCCGGTTTCGTCGACAAGCCTCAACAAGCGCCTGATCTTCTGTCTGGTGTTGGCACTTAACGTATCGAGGTATGCATTCCAATTCGGCGGAAGCGCTGCGAACGGGCACAGATGATTGTCTATGTTGTCGACCTTTCCGATACGGTTGATCTCGCTGGTCTGAAAATTGGCTTTCGGGAAATGCGCCAGCAGAAGCCGGATGCGCGGCTCCGACATGCGAATGTTCTCGAGGTTAAGGCGCGCCCAGTTCATTCGTTTCAGGTGCCGGGCGAATGCGGGGATGGCCTGATGTTCCGCTCCTGGCGCGCAAAGAATGCCGGTATAGTCGGCTGAGAAATTACCGGCCATGTTCAATTCATTGTGAAAGCGCGCGTTCTCCAGTTTCGTCTGAATCCGTAACGGCAGAAAGGCCACGTATGGAGCGTCTGCCCTGTCGTCCGCTTTCGCTCCGAGGACAAGCCAGGGGCTGGATATCTGCGCGAGCCAGCCCGAAAGCCATTTCCAGGAAATAAACAACTGGGCGTCCGGATCCGCGTCATAGACAGCGTTCCAGTTCTCTTCCAGCCGGGCAAAATCCGGCAACGTATTTATGACGTCAATGCGCACGGTATGACCCTCACTTGTGATGCCCGACATCTCAAATCAACGTCTAAACCTTTCCATGCCGACATCTATCAAGGCCGTAAAATCATTCCTCATCGCTCGCGGAACGCGCGTGTCATGCTGTCGTGGATCGGCTTCACGATGTATTGGAAAAAAGTCCGTTCCGACGTCTTGACGTAGACTTCTGCCGGCATCCCCGGCGTCGGGCTGAACCCCGGGATAGTCCCGGCCTCCTCGGTATTCAGCTTGACGCGGATAATATAAATGTCGGTCGGCCCAACCTGTTGGGATTTCTTCTCGTCGGCGAGTGTATCGGCCGAAAGGTAGATGACCTCTCCCGACACCATCGGCGTAATGCGCTGATTGAGCGCGGTGAGCCGAACCGTTGCGTGCTGCCCATGCTTGACGCTGTCAATGTCCTGCGGGCGCACACGGGCTTCGATGATAAGCTCATCCTTGAGCGGCAATATCTCCATGATGCTCTTGCCGGCTTCAATCACACCGCCATGCGTATGATACCGCAGCTTGACGACAACGCCTCTGACGGGCGCCGAAATGCGAATGCGATCCAACACACCCTTGGCACTCAGCATTCGTTCGCGCACATCGACGAGTTCACCGCGCACCTCATGCATCTGCTCAACCGCAGTCTTGATCGCGGTCTTCTTGACGCCGTTGATCTGTTCAAGAGATTTAGCGATGCGCTCCTTGGCGTCGCCTATATCGCCCATGATCCGACCGACCTCTCCCTCAAGATTCGCTTGTGCTCTTTGCAGCAATAGAACCTCCGGCTTCCTCACCAGTCCGGTCTTCAGGAGATATTCCTTTGCCTCAATTTCTTCCTCAATGAACTTGATCTGACGACGAACGCCACCCAGTTGAACCCTCGAACCCTGAATTCTTTCGTTTAGCGCATTGATCCCCTCATTGATGCCCGCGATATCGCTGTTCATGTTGTTCCTGCGAGCGGTAAAGGTGAGCTTTTGACTCTCCAGAATTTCCTTCACTTCAGGTTCATTCAGGGTCTGATTCAATTCATCGGGAAATGTGATCTCACTGGCTTCGCGCATTTCGGCCTGCAATCGGGCATCCATCGCTGTCAAACGTGTACGGCGGAGAAACAGTCGGCGCAGTTCGGCGCGCGGCGCGGTTTCATCAAGATCAACCAACACTTGTCCTTGCTCAACAATATCGCCCTCGCGCACGTAGATTTCACGTATGACACCACCTTCAAGATGCTGAATGATCTTGTTTTGTCCGGTCGCGACGAATACACCCGACGCAACAACGGCGCCGGCAATCGGAGCCATATTGCCCCATACGCCAAATCCCATGACGGTCATCGCCACAATAAGGATGCCGGCAACTGTCGGCACCCGTGTCGATCGTGGAAGCGTATCGTACCAAGTACCCTCAGGTACCGGTCCCTGCGCAATGAGCTTTTTGCCTGACACCACAACACCTCGATAGCTCTGTTAACTCAAATCGCGCCTCGCCATGCCCGGTCTTAGTCCTCATCAAGAATTCAGCATCGGTGGCCCGTCCCCGCCATTCGGCTTGCGTCCGGTAATGAGCGGGATGATTTCGTCGCGCGTGCCAAACGCCTGAACCGAGCCATTATTGAGGATCATGATCTTATCGACGCTTCTGAGAAGCGCGGCTCGCTGCGTAATCGTCACGACCGTCATTCGCTTTTCTTTTGCACGAATGAGCGCCTTTGCCAGCGCCCGCTCTCCGTTCGCATCGAGATTGGAATTAGGCTCATCGAGAACCATCAGACGCGGATTGCCATAGAAGGCTCGCGCGAGCCCAATTCGCTGCCTTTGACCGCCGGATAACGGGCTTCCATCCATGCCGATGATGGTTTCATACCCTTGCGCGAAACTCGATATCATCTCGTGAACATCGGCCGTTTCTGCCGCATCAAAGATGTCTTCATCGATCGCATCCTTGCGCATGCGAGCGATATTGGCCTTGATGGACGCCGGGAAAAGCTGGACGTCCTGGGGCAGATAGCCGACGCTTTCGCCAAACTGCCGCGTATCCCAGTTGCGAAGGTCCATCATATCCAGACGCACGTTGCCAGCTGTGGGGATGATTGAGCCCACAAGCATGCGCGCAAGCATGGTTTTTCCCGTTCCGGAGTCGCCAACGATCGCGAGCGACTCTCCTGGTTGCAGCTGGAAACTTATGCCGTTCAGAATAACCTTCTTGGTGGGCGGCGGAACATACAGAATGCGTTCCACGCTGAGGTGGCCTTGCGGACGCGGAAGCCGCAACCGGTCCATGTTCAGTGGAGAATTATGCAGAAGGGATTTGACACGCCCATATGCGGAACGAGCCTGAACAAAGCCGCGCCAACCCTCGATGGTACCTTCCATTGGAGCAAGGGCGCGACTTGCCACGATTGAAGCCGCAATGATCATTCCGCTGGTCAGTTGACTCTCCAAAGCCAGCCAGGCGCCCCAGCCTAGAATTGCGATCTGTGTGCAGAGGCGCAGGAATTTCGAGATTCCCGTCATCATGATGTTGAGATCTTGCCCCGCAACCTGCGCCTTCAAGGACTCGACCGTTTCGTGGCCCCAAACCTGAACGCCCTCCGGGATCATCCCCATGGCATTGATGACCTGGGCATTACGCGCCATCGCTTCAGCCTGAAGGTTGGCGCGGGTCCCAAAGGCATTCGCCCGCGTAAACGGAATGGCGGTAACCTTCTGATTGAGTATCGCGACAACCATGAGGGCCAGGCCGGACGACAGAACGATTAGCCCGAGATGCGGATGAATCAGGAAGACCACAGCGAAATACACGGGAGCTACCGGCGCGTCGAACATCGTAAGCAGGACCGGGCCGGTAATGAATGCACGGAGATGCTGAAGGTCAGCCAACGTCTGAAACTCGCGGCTTGATCCGCCTTGCGCCGCTTTCGCCGCGGCGCTCAGAACAGGACCACCCAGCCGCGCTTCGGTTTCGACCGCAACGCGCATAAGGATAATCCGGCGCATCATGTCCATCAAGACATGCGCGGCAATAGCCACCACGACGATCATCGTCAGCATGACGAGCGTGTCGGTGCTTCTGCTCGTCATCACGCGATCCGACATGTTGAAAAGATAGACGGGGATCGCAAGGACGAGAAGATTGACGGCGACGGAGAATATCCCGACGGTCACAAGATTGCGCCGGGCATTGGCCAGGCCTTTGCCGAGAACATCGCGGAATTCGTTGTCGCTGGAACGCTTGTGCAAAGGCGGAGAACCGCCGCCCCCTCCACCGCCTCCTCCGCCATTCGACGCTCCACCGCCTCCACCCCCGCCTCCATTCACTACCGACGGGACCGGCGCACCGGTACTGGTCAGCGACTCGCGTCCCGGCGGTCGCGCATCACTTAGTGGTTCCGGCGGTATCTTCGCCACTTCTGTCTGAGGAGGATCATCCGATCGCCTGGCAGCACTATCTGCCGCAGACAGAGCTTGCCGAATTGCAACGGCCACTCCGGATTGATCTTCTGCCGGTTCAAGAACTTCCGTATTCGGCACGTCGTTGTGCGTGCCGTCCGTATCGTGCCGGGCGGGGAACGGGACGACCTCCGCTGTACGCAGTTTCGCGCACTCTTCGTCGGTTAAATGCGCGGATGCGCTGGCTTCGTCGTGAGGTTCATTGTCGCCCCGCGTCATTAGCCCCAACCTCCACAGCGCCGATCAGATTCTGCCTTCATTCTCACGTTGAGCCGCCTCCGTTCAGTGCAAGACGCTTGCTATTGGGTCTTCCTGGACCGTCGTACTTGGTAGGGGTTGCGCTTCCGGCGTCTCGTCCTGGCTGTCGTTGACGAAGGCAATCAGCTCCGGAACCAGGCTTTGCGTATCGTGAACCAGCATATTGCCATTGTCGTCCGGCAAGAGATTTGCCTGCACAAGGATCGTATCGCCGTACACCTGACCGTTCACGTAGGTATTGGTCGCGCCGACATCGACAATCGCAGCATCGTTGGTTAGAAGATCCTTGCCACTGACTACGGACTGCGCTTCGGCACCGTCTGGATGAAGATCCAGAGCGGCTGCGGACGGGGCACCGATAAGCTGAAGCATGACGTTGACATCTGACGTTACATTGGTCTGCCAGATCGCGTTGACGTCATAATAATCGCCCTTGACATATAGCACGTTGAAGACACCACCGGATCCATCCACGAAGGTGCCATAGGAGGGATCGAGTACAGTCGAACCGTTTCCCATAGCGGCAACGAGACTTTCCAGCTTGTCACTCATCGGCTGGAAGTTGTCATCTCCGTAATTCTCGATTGTCGCCGAGTTGGTCAGCTCGTTCTGACCTGAGACAACAGATTGTGACGGATCGGAACCCTCCGCCAGCAACTTGATCATGTCGCTGTTCAACAGGATGTTGTTCTGGAAAATCACGTTCATGCCATGATAGGCGCCGGCGACAATAATCAGATCATAGTGGATCGAGCCGTCGAATATCTCGGTCAGATTGCCCTGCTCGTTCCCACCGCTATAGAGTTCGTAGTGCGTGTCCGAGCTTTCCTGAACGATGATGTCGTTATCAGACAGATAGTTCATTTGCACGATGGTGTGGATGCTGTAGTAATTTCCGTCCACCACATCGACGTTCCAATGCGGACCGGCGAACGTGGCTTTCAGTTCAGCATAAATGCCGGGATGCTGAACGAAATCGGCGATATTATCCATTTTGTTGTCGCCGCTCGCGATGGGCAGTGCGTTGCCGCCAGCAACGTCTATATGGTCGTGATCCATCAGCGAGTTGGTCTGAAAAATCGCATTTGTTTTGAAATAGTCCCCCATCACGATCATGGAGCGGCCAGACTCGCTCAGGTCGACGATCAAAGTGGCGTTCCAGCTGTCGTTCGCGCCAACCTCTGCCCATTGCCCGATGCCGTTACCTAGATCGGGCGGAGGTACTGGCTCCGGAAGCGGCGACTGGTCGGGGGGCTCTGGTGCGGGAGTCTGAAGCGCGCCGTTCAGATAGTAACCCGGTTCAACGGAATGAGAATCCGGAGCGCCGTCCCGGGAGACCAAACCATCATCATAGGCCTTGATAAACTCAATCGCGCCCGCGTTGCCCTGCGGCATCGACCATTCAGCGGGGATATGATCGTTGGCGTTTTCCGCCATCCGTTGCAGGATCGTATCGGCGTCGGCTGCAATACGCGCAATGTCACATGCGATGCTGTCACTGCAAGCCCCCGCGAGAAGATTGTCGTCGTCCAACATGAAGTTGTGTTGCTTGATTTCAAGCTCGGTCTGCTGGCCGCCTTCCTGATACTGAACGGTGATCTTGAACTCTATGCCTCCACCTCCGCCAGCGGCGCCCCGGGGCGCAAACAATCGGGGAAGGCCACCCTGCCCGTCAGAATCCAGATCCGGCTGCGGCGGCGGCGGGCTCAATGATTTTATCGGGAGAATCCGGGGGATATGAAATTCCGCAAACGGCGCAGCCTCCGGCACTTTCAGGCCTCTGCTGTCGAGAAGATCCAGATTTGGACTGCTCTCGTAGTTCGGGCGCAGCGTGACGTAATCGTCTTTCAAGCTCCGGAACGCAGACGGGTCGTATTCGATACGGTCTCGCGCGATGTCATTTATAATCTGCAGGTATCCTGCGAAATGCCAGACTACTTCGGTTATGCCGCCGGGTACCATGGGAGCCTCCTATGTCAGGCTCAAGCAAGCGACGATGCTGCGAGGCTAGCCGCGAGAACAGATCGTTTCAATCATGTGAGCGTTCAAGGAAAAGCCCGCGCGGCGGATGCCGCGCGGGGAAATGCTTGAGATCAACCCAAATTATGGGAGTCAGTCCAGTCATCACCGGCGACATTCATCGTGATGCTGTTGAACTGGATGTTCGCACCCTGGGTGATGTTCTGGTTGAATGCATCCTGCGAGAGGATCGCATCGGCACTTGCCGTTACGCCGCTGGCGCTGTTGCCGGCGATATCATCGATCTTGGAATCGATCTTAACGTCGCCGCCTTCACCCTTCGCATCCATGCGGAAGTCGCCGCCATCATACGAAACCTTCGGATCTTCAACATAATCGCGATCAACCAGATTGTTGACCTGATCGATGTTGAAGATATTGCCGTCGCCATCGAGCTTCTGGTTCACCACGTCTGGCATGATCACTGAGCCATGAACATCGCTCAGACATGAGAGGTCTATAACCGGGCTGCTCAGGCCATCGGCCTTGAGATCGAGATCGATCTTGACGTCAACCTCAACATTGACCTTGTTGTCGACGACGTTCGAAATCTTGTTGTCGACCTTGTTGTCGAGATCATTGTCGACCTTGTTGTCGAGGCTGTTATCGACCTTGTTGTCAACGTCGTTATCGATCTTGTTGTCGTTGCTGTTGCTGTTCTTGTTGTCGTTTTCGTTATCGTTCTCGCTCTTGGAATCGAGCGACTGAACAGCGAACTGCAACTGACCCTGACCCTGGGCTTGACCCTGGCCTTGAAGCTGCGCCTGAAGCTCGGCCTGCTTCTGATCTTGATCCTGGTCTTGCTTCTGATCTTGCTTCTGGTCTTGATCGTCCCGCCTTGGCTTATAGTGACCCATGACGAACTCCTGTTGGGTAAGGAGCATCGCCGTCGCCTCGAAAATCGCTGATCTTCTACGTCTGCGATCGTCAACGCGCTACGATGCGGTTGATGTCGGTCTCCCGACTGCGATCCCCTCGCAATTGTTTGCGAGACTCCGCATGATCAACGTTGCTTATGTAGAAGTCAGGGACTAGCCGCACATTCGAGCATTGCGCATCGTCTTAAGCATTAGACGAACGTCACCATTCGATAAGAATTCAGAGGCCCATACGTCATTTGGTCACGAACAGGCTAATCCTTTCGGCTAGTCCGAATCATTCAAATGGATAGCTCGAATGGGTGAGCTGGCTTGCAATCGGTTTCCGCAACACAACAACTGCACTGGTAAGCCTACGCGCACGAACACCGGAACGCGCCGGCAAAATGAACCTCTCGGCACATTATCCACCGGAATTAGCTTGTTGTCCTCGCCTGCAATCTCGCTAAAGGCAGCAAGCAGTATCAGCGCGATGGCTTATCAGTCGAGCCCAAGTGGCTTTCCAGGCGCGGCAGGAAATCCCAGATATCGCGATTGATGAGCGTCATTTCCTTTGTCGTCTTCACCATGCTCTTCAGCCGCGCTTCATCCATGGGCTTCATTTCACCGAATTGAAGACTATCCTTTGTCTGCACGATCCGCATCGATTGCGTATGGGTTATCTGGCCGCTGGCATCGACGATATACATGCAATGATTGAATTCGTTGCGAACATGAGTCGATTCATTGAATCGTTCGATGATCTTGGAAAGCGCCTTCTCTAGATTATTGTCCCGGATGGTGATCTTCGCCAGGCGCTGGATGAGATCGAGACGCGCGCGCGTTGTGTTGAGTGTGGCAAAGGTCAGCGCTGCCGATGCTTGATCCGTTCGCAAAAGAAGCATGAGAACGTAAATGAACAGACTCTCGTTATTAGTCCAGCTTGAAACCAGGTTTCCAATCAACGCCAGAATAAGTGTACGCCGGTCGGCCGACGCGGGTGCCGATGCCGCAAGCGCCTCAAAATCGGGTTTTGGCGGAAGCTTGCTGGACGCCATGGACAGGTCCCACTCCTGACTGGTCTGGAGTACCGCGCTATTATTGATATATGATCCAGCAGGTCTTGGAACAAAACAAGGGCAGCGTTGGCATTCTGCCCCCCTTTTGGAGAAATTGCGGAGAGCAGCGACATGTGGCGCTGGGTCCTTGACCTGTCCAAAGTTCGCAGAGCCCACCGGGCTGCGACCGCTGTGATCTCGCCCATGGTCGAAAAAAGCCGTAGCCGCCTTGGCGGTATATCCGACCCTATCTGGTCAGACCCGTACATGATCGGCTTCATGGTCATGTTGATCACCATCGCCGCCAGGATTGAAACCGGCAAGATCGAAGGCGAAGCTCTGTGTCGCGTGCAAGCCAAATCCTGGGAAGACATCACCACAGTGCGATCCGGCATAATCGGCGAAGAGGTACTCTTGCTGAGCACTGCATGCAATCAGGATTTCGAAGCTGGCTGCCGGAATGCGCTGGCATTCGGCTCTTTGCTTGTCGGAAACTCGATCCTTTTTGCAGGAGCAGGAAAGCGATGGGAGGATCGGCACAACGACCTGGAGGAAGCGAATTCGTCAATCGCCGAACGAGACGACGTCTCAGCCGCGTGGGAGCGCTTCTTCGATGCGCACATTTCGATGCATGCCTGCGACATCATGTCAGAGCCGGGTCGGATAGCCCTCTAAGTTCCCTCATGGAACCGGTGCGAAAACACATATGGCGTGCAATCAGCTTTCAAATCGCAAGTTTTGTGCAGCGCGACGAGCTCCTTCATAAAAAGCGTTGCAGGATTGCAAAAAAGGAGGACTATACTAAACATTAAAGGCAAATTGATCGTACTCGGCAAACGTTGCGGTTTTGAAATGGAAGGGCGCGTGCGACCACCGAAGTAACGAGTAGGGGGCGTATTATGAGTATCAGCGGCTATTCATATTCACATTCATTCCGAAAACGCCAGCAAGCTTTGGACGATTTGTCTGAACAGTTTTTTCATAACGAACTTCCAGATGTACGCGGCGACCAAAATACGATCCAGCAGCACAACGGTCATTCTCAGCAATTCACACTCAAGCAGTCTCTTTTGAAACGGTCATCGCCGAATAGAGTTCGCCTTTTCATGCGGGCTCCTGGCGATCACCATGCCGCGCCCCGCTCTCATGCCGGTCCATCTTCCGCGGGCCGACATGTAACAAGCTCACAAGATGCGCGCCCTCTCCTTCCGCGTAATCACGCAGATACCAAAGCCCCAAACCAAAACAAGCCTAATGAGATTTCGCGCCTCAACGGCGTCAATGAGAAAGATCACAAGCCTTCCGCGGTGAAGAAACCCGGGATCGTCGTTATCCATCAACGCGCATTTTTTCGCGATTGTTTCGTTCGTTGTCTTGAAGTTTCCTACAGAAGTCACGGCATTTTCGCATTCACAAATATCTTCGAATGGAGAAACTCCACCGAACAAAATGCTCTGAACCCGGCGGTGATCGTATTCTTTGTCGACGGCGGATCGTCCAGCGTTGCCGATCTTCAATTCCTGGAATCCAGCGCCGCGGACATTCCCGTTATCATCATGTCCGACATCGATGACACGAACTATGTCATGCACGCATTGAAGAATGGAGCCCGCGGCTATATACCTACAAGCCTGCCCTTCAATGTTGCCGTCGAAGCTGTTCGCTTGGTGGAGGCCGGCGGAACATTTGTGCCTGTCAGCAGCCTTGAGCTCGATCGCAACAAACAGCCGGCGACTTCGAAAACAAATGAGATTCTGACAGAACGGCAAATGATGGTCGTGGAAGCTCTCTGCCAGGGAATGGCCAACAAACAAATCGCCTATGAGCTTGGTATGAGTGAGCATACCGTTAAAGTTCATCTTCGCCATATCATGCGAAAATTAAAGGTCAGGAACAGGACCGAAGTCGCCGTCCTAACCAAGGACTTTTTTGAAAAAACAAACGAACACAGGTGGCTGGATTCTGGGATCGGCCATAAGGATATTCAGTCTTCCTGATTGCATATGAGTTCGGCTCGAAGGTTTCCAGCTATCAAATCAGGCGGACGAAGTCGCAACGCTTTCTGCCGTTCGTGGGTGAATCAGAACAGCACATATGTCCAGAAGAGGACAAACTACTGCGATCGGGTACGAGGCGCATTCATCACATTGAAGCGCTGGTATCGCGTACAGCCGGTCACGGATTGGAAGTCCATCGCCGAGCTTCGGCAGGCCGCTGATTGGTTCGTCGCTCGCAAGGCTCTGCGCCGGAGAGCCAGTCAAGGTGTCCGGCCATCTGGTGCGTCTTTAGCCAAACGGCGGTCTACTTTTCCGATTTCGCGCAACGGTTCGCCCGGTCAAGCGCGGCCATCAGACTTTGCTCGGTCACGGTCCCGACAAACTGCCTGAGGTATGGTGCTTCAGCGATGGAGCGCTGGGCGATTGTCCGGATGCCATCCTGTGTGTTGCTGGAAAACCCTAGGTCTTTCAGGCTTGTCGGCAGACCAACCGTTTTGAAGAACGCCACCATGTCGGCGAGAAATTCAGGAGATCTCTGCTCGAGACAGAGCTGCGTCAGAAGACCGAACGCCACCTGCTCACCGTGCAGCGCGCCGTTGAGCGACGGAATCGCTGAGAAGCCACGCGTCAGCGAGTGCGCGATCGACAAACCACCACTTTCGAAACCAAGTCCGCTGAGCAAAATCGCCGCCTCGACAATATTTTCGAACGCAGCGTCAGGCTCCTTCCGGTCGACTGCCGTGAGAGATGCAACCGCGTCCCTCCGGATTACCTGATAACACTGGTTGGCAATTGAAACCGCGAGCGCGGCTGGCCGGGCCTTGTAGAAGTTCATGCCGCCCGAATTGAAGCACTGCTCCGCTTCGAATTTCTTCGAAAGCGCATCGCCGATGCCGGCAACGAAAAAACGACGCGGGGCACGTGCAATGATCGATGTGTCGACGACGACCGCGTCCGGGTTGGTTGGCATCAGCCTGACTTCTTTCAGAATGTGATCGTCGGTGTAGATGATCGCAAGACGGCTGGTTGGCGCATCGTTCGAGGCGACCGTCGGCACCACGATAATGCCTCCGCCCCGCTGGATGCGGACACCCTTTGCGGTATCGATCGCCTTGCCACCTCCGATGGCGACGATGACGTCACTCTTTGCTTCGTTCGCTTTGCCCGTCATCGCATCGATCTGGGCAGCGGAGCATTCACCCGAGAATTCGGCGAATTCCAGACCATCGGCACACGGCTGGAGCAGCGCTTTGAGCTGTTCGCGAAGGGCGCCCATCACTGCCACGTCCGCCACAATGAAGGGACGGCGACCATAAAGCGGAACCAGCGTTGCAAGCTCATTCAGGGCGCCAGGCCCCTGAACATAGCGATGCGGGCCGCCAAAGGCTCGAATGGTCATTGGTCACCCCAGAAGAAGTCACGCTTGCCGCCATCCATGCAAATAAGCGCGCCGTTGATGAAGGCCGCCTGAGTTGAGCATAGAAATGCGATCAGCGAACCCACCTCTTCAGGCTGGCAGAACCGCCCAAGAGGATTCTGTCCAGCGATAATCGCCCGCTTCTCGGCGGAAAACCCGGCAATCAACGCGGTCTCAACATAACCTGGCGCAATGGCACTCACGGTAACCCCGGCGCTGCCGACTTCCTTGGCCAACGTCCGCGTGAAGCCAATGACCCCCGCCTTCGCTGCGGAGTAGTTCGTCACGCCCGGGCGACCACCGCCGGTAACGTTCATCGACGAGGTATTCACGATCCGTCCGAAACCCCGCCCGCGTATCAAGGGCAATGCATGCTTGCTGCATAGGAACGTGCTGCGCAGGTGAGTTCGGACGATGATATCCCAGTCGTCAAGGGACATGTTCTCGGCAAGGCTCCCGAGATGGCGGCCGCCGGCGCCGGCGTTGTTCACCAGAATATCGAGTTGCCCGAGACCACGATGCGCTTCCCGCACGACCGCCTCCGCGCCTGCTTCTTCCGATACGTCACCAATAGAGGCAACCGCCTTCGTTCCTACAGCTCTCAGTTCAGCCACTGCGGCTTCCGCCGCCTCGCGGTCGACGTCATTGATCGCGATCGAACACCCCTCCGCCGCCAGCGCGAACGCCTCAGCCTTGCCTATGCCGCGCGCCGCACCGGTGACCAGCGCTGCCTTACCTTTCAGTCCAAGATCCATGATTAACCCTTCACGGCACCAGCGCCGAGGCCTTGAATGAAGTACTGCGTCAGCAGCGCGAACGCTGCGAACAGCGGCAACGCGATCAGCGTCGATCCCGCCATGATCTCGCCCCAGCGCAGGTCGAATGATCCGACCATCGAGGCGAGCCCCACCGGCAGGGTCTTGTTCTCATCGCTTCCGATCATGATCAGCGCGAACGTGTAATCGGTCCACGACAGCAGGAAAGAAAAGATCGCAACGGTGATGAGTCCAGGTAGCGACAGCGGCAGAACAACCCGCAAAAATGCACCCAGCCGCGTACAGCCATCGACCATCGCAGCCTCTTCCAGCTCGAACGGCATGCCTTTGAAAAAGCCCCACAGGAACCAGACCCCAAGCGGAAGCGTCAGTGTCAAGTGCGAGGCGATTAGCCCGATCAACGTGTCACTGAGACCGAGCCGCGCAAAGATCGTAAACATCGGAATCGCGATCAGGAGCGGCGGAAACATGTAGGCATAGAGCATCGCACCGACGATGAGTTTCTTGCCGCGAATACGCTGGCGCGTCACGGCGTAAGCAATCATCACCGAAAAGATCATCGTCACGACGACCGTGACCACCGCCACAACAACGCTATTCATGAAATGGGTCGGATAGTCGGTTAGTTCGAGCAGGTTGCGATAGTACTCCAGCGTGAACGGACCCGGCATCAGCGAAACCGTGCTGAGAAGGCTCGTCGGCTCGCGCAAGCTGGAAATAAACATCCAGTAAATCGGGAACGCCGAATAGATCGCGATAACGATCGCTGCGCCATAGAGGCTGAGCCGGGCGGGAAGCGATTTAACGGCGGCCATCAATCGTCCTCTAGCGGGAAGATGCGGAAGTAGAAGAACACGGCTACCGACAGAATCGCGAACGAGATCGTCGCAATCGCAGCCCCTCCGCCGATGTCGAACAAGCTGAACGCATGACGATAGGATAGAATGGCCAGATGTTCGGTGGACCCGACCGGGCCGCCGCGGGTCAGAAGCCAGATCACGTCGAATTTGTTGAACATCCAGATCGCGCGCAGTAGCACCACCACCGTAAGGATCGGCTTAAGCATCGGTAGTGTGATGTGAAAGAACCGTTGAACTGCCGTGGTGCCGTCGACCCGCGCCGCTTCATACAACGAGGTCGGAACGGTCTGCAATGCTGCAAGAAAGCAGGTCGTGACGAAGGGTGTCCACATCCAGACGCTAACGAGGATGACCGATGCCATCGCCGCACCGGAACTTTCGAACCAGTTCACCGGCGGCAGCCCTATCGCCGCAATGGCCTTGGTGATGATGCCGATGCTGCCATCCACCATCCATTTAAATGTCAGGATAACGACCACGGTCGGCAACAGATACGGAAGGATGGACAATCCGCGCACAAAGTTGCGGCCTGGGAATGTCTCATTGAGGATCAGGGCAAAGCCAATACCGAGTACGACCTGAAGGACGATCGACCCGAAGGAATAAAGCACACCGTTCCAGAGTGCGCGCCAAAACTCCGGTAACTTCAGAATGGCGGTGTAATTATCGAAGCCAGCCCACTTGGCTTCGCCAACGAACGAATCGAGCTTGTAAAAGCTCAAGCTGATCGCATACGCCACCGGCGCAACGATCAAAACGAGCGTCACAAGAAGTCCGATCACCAGGAAGGTGTATATCGTCGCCTTCGAACTCAACTTCGTCTTTCCGGGGAAGAGCCCAGCCGGGAGCATCCGGCCGGGCAGTTGGCACACGCGTTTCTTATGATGTCGTGAGCTTGCGCATCTTGTCGCCAGCCGCCTTGACGCAGTCGGCCGCCGGCATGTTCTTCAGGATGCGATTTTGTAACATCTCGGGGATCACAAAGCCTTCGAACACCTTACCTGGACGCAGATCCGGCACCGGGCCTTCGGTGTCGACGGACGTCAGGATCATCGACTTGTCGACGATGAAATTCTTCATCGTTTCCACCGCGTCCTTGTGCTTCTCGATCAGCGGGTGAGCGCGCCAGCGTGCGTCCTCGTAAACGTCGAGACGTGGCGGCTGGAAGTGCAGCGGCGCGGTGTGCAGGAAGTTGATGTACTGGTTTTCGGTGAACCATTTCATGAACTTCATCGATTCGCTGGAGTTGGGCGTCTTCAGCACAACCCAACCGTCGTAGCCGTGGTTGACGGCCTTCGCCTTCCCCGCGCTGTCCATATACGGCATGATTCCGTACTTGGTCGCGAGAGCCGGCGACGTGCGCTCTAGCGCTTCGACGATGCGTCCGGCATAGGCGGTGTGCCCGACCTTGTCTGAGGAGAAGTTCGATAGGACCTCTCCAAAGCTGGCCTGGCTGGTGCCCGACGGCATGGTCTTGTAAAGATCGGCGAAGAAATCGAGATAGGCCGCGACTTTCGGCGCGTTCGCCGCGTTGTCGACGGCGACATTCCACTTGTCGTCAAACAACTTGACGCCCTCGGCCCACATGAAGCCCGGCGACAGCCAGTTGGTCGCGCCGTTGCTGCCGATCGGGAACAGCGAGCCGGAGCGGCCATCCTCGTTCAGTGCCTGCGAGTTCTTGAGCATATCAGCCCAGGTCTTGGGAACGCTCAGGCCCTTCTTCTCGTAGAGATCCTTGCGGTAATAGATCCAAGCCAGATTGTAATCGTAGGGGTACCAATAGGTTTCGCCCTTGATGGGGAAAAGGATCTTCGGGCCCCACTTATGTTTGCCGGTCAGTTCGGTCAACGGCATCAAATGCCCTTCCGCCTGAAGCAGAAGGACGTGACCCACGAATGCAAATGTCGCGATGTCATAAGGTTGACCACCGCGCAGAGACGTCGTCACCTTGGTGAAGGCATCGTCGAGCGGGACTGAGTCGACGATGACCTGCGTACCCGTCATCCGCTCGTATTCGGCACAAGCAACCTTCAGCGCGCGGATGCTGTCGATGGAGGTTTCAGTGTTGAGAAAACGCAGGGTCTTCTTGCCCTGCCCCCAAACTGCCGGTGCGCCGAGCGTGCCTGCGGCAAGACCCACGCCGACCGCACCAGCGCCCTTGATGAGCCTACGGCGATCGATGTTCGATATCCCGTCTTTAGCCATTTCCCTTGTCTCCCCTAGAAATTTCACTGTTGTGAATGTTTGTTTTGGTTTCTTGGTCGTCTAAAGTCGCTGTCCCGTTGACTTCGAGAACAGGTGGAGCCGTCCAGCCAGGAGCCGGACGGGAATTCGCTGGCCGAACTTCCAGTTATCGACACGGTCGGTCAGAATGCGCAGACGAGCCCCGCTTACCTCACCGATCGTCAGGGTCTGCGCACCCAGCTGCTCGATGACGCCGACTTCGAATGCGAGCGCGTCGGGTCCCTCGCCAAGCGCAATATGCTCGGGCCGGATACCGAGCACGATATCTTCGTTGGCCACTCGGTATTGCTCAGGCAAAGCAATCCGCAGCGCGCCACTCTCGAACACGCCGTTGAGCGCTCGGCCTTCTACGAGATTCATTTCCGGTGAACCGATAAATCCGGCCACAAAGAGATTGACAGGACGATCGTAGACCTCGAGCGGAGCCCCAACCTGCTGCACGTGACCGTCGCGCATGATAACGATGCGATTGGCAAGCGTCATCGCCTCGACCTGATCGTGGGTCACATACACCATGCTGGTGCCGACGTCCTGGTGCAGGCGAGCGATTTCCTCTCGCATCCGGACGCGCAGCTTGGCGTCCAGGTTTGACAGCGGCTCGTCCAGCAAGAACACTTCAGGCTCACGCACGAGCGCACGACCAAGCGCAACGCGTTGCATCTGGCCGCCTGAAAGCTGCTTCGGCTTGCGCTTCAGGAACTCATCAAGGCCCAGCATCTTCGCCGCACGCTGGACCCGCATGTCGATCTGCGCGGTATCCATCTTCCGCATCCGCAAACCGAAGGCGAGATTTTCGTAGATCGTCTTGTGCGGATAGAGCGCGTAGTTCTGGAACACCATCGCAATATTGCGGTCCTTCGGCTCCAGCGCGGTGACGTCGCGGTCGCCAATGAAAAGCCTGCCTGAGGTAATCTCCTCAAGACCCGCCATCATCCGCAACGTCGTCGACTTCCCGCAGCCTGATGGCCCCAGGAACACCACGAATTCACCGTCGCGAATCGTCAGATCGACACCGTGAACGGCGACGACCGGACCATAAGCCTTGCGAACCTTTTCGAGCCTAATCTCTGACATGCATCACTTGCTCTGACCGGCCACGAAACCGTGGATGCGATGATTGATCGGCGCGAGCGCCTTCTGGATATCGCGGTAAATCGGAAAACCTTGATCGTAGACAGCGGTTCGCGCCGGATCCGGCACCGCCCGCGAGACGATCTGAACAACACCGGCGGCGGCACGTTCATCCTTGAACACGCCAATGCCGACGCCTGCCAGCAATGCCGCGCCATACGAGGCATCAGCGACGGCGGGCAGTTCGACCGTGATGTTCAGCACGTCAGCGACGATCTGCCTCCACAAAGCGCTGCGCGCGCCGCCGCCGGTGAGGCGCGCCGTCGAAAAACCAAGGCCCTTGGACTTCATGACCTCAAGACAATCCCGCAGGGAGTAGGCCACGCCCTCGTAGAGCGCGCGGACGAAATGACCGCCGCCGTGGTTGAATCCCGCCCCGACAAAGTCCGCTCGCAACAGCGGATCCCAATAGGGGCTGCGTTCGCCATTAAGGTAGGGATGAAAGAACAACCCTTCCGAGCCAGGGCGCACCGCAGCAGCACGCGCGTCCATGGCGTCGAATACAGCACTCCCGTCCTCGCCCTCGCGGCGGAAGAACGTATCTCGCAGCCATTTGTGCGCAGACGCGCAGGAGTTGGTGGCAGCGATGACGTACCAATGGTCCGGCACGACATGGTAGTAGTTGATCAGCGAGAAATCGGGCCGGGCCTTGGGCGACAGCACGCTCACTGTCGCAGCCGTCGCGAGTTTCACAACGCCCATACCCTCGCGCACCATGCCGGCGCCAAAGGTCTCCGCTGCGGTGTCGGACGTGCCGCAAATTACCGGTGTGCCCTCGGCTAGGCCCGTCGCCTGCGCGGCTTTGGCCGTTACCTTGCCGACAACGGCGTTCGGCTTGACGATCGGCGGCAATGTCGCCATCGGCCAGCCGATCATTCCACAGAGCTCTTTAGACCACTCCCCTGTCTGCGCGTCCAGCATCAGGGTGCCCAGCGCGTCGATGGTGTCGGTTTCCCATGTTCCCGTGAACCGCGCGCGTAGCCAATCCTTGGCGACATAAAGCCTTGTGACGCGCGCGAACGCTTCCGGCTCATGATTGCGCAGCCACAGCATCTGCGGCAGCGTCCAGGTCGGATTGGCCCGATTGGCTCCGATCTCAAGAATACGCGCGTCAGCTTTGTCGCGAAGCTGCTGTGTCTGGTCGCGGCTGCGCTGATCATTCCACAAGATCGCAGGACGGATCACGTGGCCATCGGCATCCTCAAGCACCTGTGTATGGGCGCCAGCGGAGAATGAAATCGCGGCAATATCGGACGCGGGACGCCCGGATGCCTTTAGACCGCGGCGTAGCGCATCACACGCCGCCAGCCACCAGTCATCGGGGTTCTGTTCGCTCCAGCCCGGGTGCGGGGACGATGTCGCGACCGGTGCGGACGCCTCGCTGACCAACGAGCCATTACTCTTGATGATGCTGATCTTGAGCGAACCCGCACCGAGGTCAATGCCGACCAGTAGAGGATCAGACACGGCCATGCGCGCCCTCCCCGAATGCCGCGCCGTTGCGCGCCATCTCAATCACGGCGAATGTCTTTCGCGTTCGAGCCGGCGCGCAACCCAAGCTTTCCGGGATTCAGGAGATTGGCGGGATCGAGCGCATCCTTGATTGTCTGGAGTACACCAAGGCCTGCGCCAAGCTCGCGCTGCATCCACGGATTTCTGAAAAGACCCGCGCCGTGATGGTGCGCGATTGAGCCGCCATGATCGAGCGTCAGTTTCTGAACCGCATCCCAAAGCTTGGCATGGATCGGCAACGCCACATCATCCGCCATCGGCGGCAGACGGATCGTCATGTACTGACACGCGCCTTCCGGATAAACGTGAGACCAGTGCGCGCCGAAGTGGATGCCGGGGTGAATTTTACGCACGGCATTGCCGATGGCTTCATACATCGCGGGAATCGCCGACCAGTTGCCGGTCACCTCGATGGTATCGTTGAAATAACCCGCATCGTGCCATTTCTGCGAATAAGCGACATAGCGGTTTTCCTTCCAATGATGGAAGGGCGCGTCAGGCCCGATTTCGCCGCCGAGATTCTTGGCAATCGCCAGGGCCATGTCCTGCTCGACCGTAATCAGCGGTTCGCTGCCGCTGAACATCATCATGGCCAAGTAAGGCTTGATCTTGAACAACGCGATGTCCTTGGTGCGTTCATCGCTCTCAACCCGGTCGTAAAGCCGCACGATGGCCGGGCGCAGCTCCGCCTGCATGATGAGACGCGCGCAATCCAAGGCTGCTTGCTGCGTCGGAAAGGCCAGCACGACGCCACGCTCGATCTCCGGCTTTTTCCAGATTCGCAGCGTCGCTTCCGTAATAATACCGAATGCCCCCTCACCGCCGATCATCAGATCGCGGATCGATGGACCGACCGAACGCCGCGCGACCGGGCGGACTTCAAGCGGGGTACCGTCCGGCAGCACAGCCCTCAAACCGACAGCAATGTCTTCGATCTTTCCGTAACGGCTGCTGGCTTGGCCACCGCCTCGGCATGCGAGCCAGCCACCAACAGTGGAAATTTCGATTGACTGCGGCAAGTGACCGCTTGTGTATCCGGCCTCATTAAGTTGACGTTCGAACTCGGCACCATTCATGCCTGCCTGCACGGTCACAACCGCATCGGTCGGATTGATCGAAACGATTTTGTCGAGCCGGCGCGTGTCCAGCATGATTTCGCCGCCGAGCGGAATCGCGCCGCCCAGAACTCCCGAGCCGTTACCATAAGGAATAATCGGAACGTTACGCGCCTTCGCAAGCTGAACGATGCGAATAACCTCATCCTCGTTCGCTGGACGCACAACAAGACGCGGCACCGCGCCCGCAAGTGCGCCGGCGCGCTCACGGAAAACCGCAAACGGCAGGCGATCACGCGCATAGCCGAGGCGCTGCTCGAATGATGCCAGAACGTTGGCGTTGCCTACGATTGCGCCGAAAGCGGAGACGAGGCTTTCATCGACATGATCGGTTTCACGCACGGCAGCGATGGTGGTTGCAGTCATGACAGGCCCTTTTCAGAGGCCGAATTCGCCACGCTCACTCGGCGCACTCCCCTGATCGCATTGCATTTTCTGACGATTGAACAAGTGGCTTGCACAATCGTTTGTTCAAACGTCGTACAAACCGCCCCTGCGGTCAAGTGAAAATTTAGCGCGGGGCTGGGCCTGTGGAAGCGCGGATGACAAGACCGTCCGGCGCCAGCGGCGCGACGGGTTGCGGCGTACCGCCGTTCAAAAGGTCGATCAGAAGGTCGGACGCAATTTCGCCCATCAATTCCGTGGGCATCTTCACCGATGTCAGCTGCGGATAGAGCATTGTCGCGACCGGCGCATCGTGCAGACCCACCACCGACACGTCGCGCGGAATTTGCAGACCCGCCTCATGCAACACAGCCATCGCACCTGCCGCGGTCACCAGCGTGGCGCCCAGAACAGCCGTCGGCTTCAGTGCAAGAAGACTGCGCATCGCATCCGCCCCGCCCTCCGCCGTGTATCCGGCGACAGCGACCAGCTTCGGATCGAACGGAATACCGTGCCGCTTCAGTCCATCGCGATAGCCGGCCAATCGTTCACCAGCATTGAATCCGCCGGGACGGCCCGCGAGATGCGCGATCCGCTTGTGGCCCATCTGCGCCAGATGATCGACGGCAATTGCCGCCGCGGCGCGGCTATCCAGTACGACGCAATAAGAGCTGCCCGACAGTTGCCGGTTGAGCAGCACGAATGGCGTGTGAGTGGATTCAAGTTCCTCACGCAGCAGGCTGTCATCATCAAGGCTTGCGACCAGCAGCCCATCGACACGGTTGCCATGCGACAGTCGATGATAAACGGCGTCGGTCGCGCCTGATTCCCGGTGCGCAATCAGCAACGAATAGCCATGACGCGCCGAAGATTTTTCGGCACCGCGAATGGCGGACGCAAACACCGGATTGTCGAGTTGCGGAACGATAAGGCCGAGTGTCCGGCTGCGCGACGTCCGCAAACTCTGCGCGAGCGTATTTGGTGAATAATCCAGGCTACGAGCGCTTTCGAGAATCCGTTCGCGCGTCTCCGGGCGAATGCGTTGGCTCTCCTCACCGCGCAGCACCCGCGAAGCGGTGGATACGTCGACCCCCGCCATACGCGCAACATCGGCTAATCTTGGCCTCATCGATTCCAACATCCCAAGCGGCGACCAGCGCGGCGAGCGTAGACTTGGAGGCCTGATAAAACAAGCAATCCCCAGGCGCGGACTCGACGCAATCCGACGATCAATGTACAAGGCTTGCGGTCGAAAACTGAATAGGCCGGGTTAAAGCACGGATGCAGCCATGAATGTCACCATCTATCACAACCCGGACTGCGGAACGTCCCGCAACACGCTGGCTATGATCCGGCAAAGCGGCACCGAGCCGACGATCATTGAATATCTGAAGGAACCGCCCACCCGCGCAGAGCTGATCGAGCTTATTGCGGCGATGGGAGTTTCGGTGCGCTCACTTCTGCGCGAGAAAGGCACGCCTTATGCCGAACTTGGACTCGGCGACCCGAGGTGGACAGATAACGAGCTGATCGATCTGATGCTCGTACACCCAATTCTGATCAATCGGCCGATTGTCGTGACATCCAAGGGCGTCAGGCTGTGCCGACCATCGGAGGCTGTGCTCGACGTTCTGCCAAATCCGCACATTGGCAGATTCGTCAAGGAAGACGGCGAAATCATCAACGCGGTCTGACGGCACATCGCTAACCAACACCCCGCGCATGCGAGGTGAAGGTCAGATAGCCCGTGACTCAACCTTGTGACTCAGCCTTGGCGAAACGATCGTCAAGCGCGTAGCCCGCGCCACGGACCGTGCGGATCGGATCCGACTCGCGTCCAAGATTCAGGAGTTTCCTGAGGCGGCCGATATGCACATCCACCGTGCGCTCGTCGATATAAATGTCACGTCCCCACACGCCATCAAGCAGTTGCTCGCGGCTGAACACACGCCCCGGATGTTCCAGAAAGAACTCGAGAAGCCGGTATTCGGTCGGACCGAGATCTATCGGACGCCCGGAACGGGCAACACGCCGGCGGTCCCGGTCAAGCTCGATGTCGCCAAAGGCGAGAACTGTCGCGAGGCGCTCCGGACTGGCGCGGCGCAGCAAGCCTTTTACGCGAGCGAGCAGTTCGGGCACCGAGAACGGCTTGACGATATAATCGTCCGCGCCGGTCGCAAGCCCTCTCACTCTTTCGCTTTCCTCGCCGCGCGCAGTCAGCATGATGATCGGGATTTGCTTGGTTTCGGGACGCGCTCGCAGCCGACGGCACAATTCGATCCCAGATAGGCCCGGAAGCATCCAGTCGAGTACAATAAGATCGGGAACATGCTCCTTGAGCCGCGTATCAGCATCGTCGCCGCGGGCGACCGTTTCGACGTCGTAGCCCTCGGCATCCAGGTTGTAGCGAAGCAGCGTAGTCAACGCCTCTTCGTCCTCGACCACAAGAATTCGGGCGCTCATTTCCAGTCCTTCAGTTCTTCGTACAAATTAACTGCCTGACGCGACCGTTGCAAAGTTCGTCATATCGCCCTTCGGGCGCTGATCGAGCATCTGCTGGCCTTCGATCATGTAGAAAACCGTCTCGGCGATGTTGGTCGCATGGTCGCCGATACGTTCAATATTCTTGGCGCAGAACATCAGGTGAATACAGAAACCGATGTTACGCGGGTCTTCCATCATGTAGGTCAGAAGTTCGCGGAACAGAGAGGTGCAGATCGCATCGACCTCCTCATCCCCCTTCCAGACTATCATCGCGGCCGGCAGATCGTGCGCTGCGTAAGCATCGAGTACCGACTTGACCTGCGACTGCACCAGGTCGGTCATGTGTTCCAGGCCGCGGATCAATTTCAGCGGATGGAAATCACTATCGAGCGCCGCGACGCGTTTGCCGATATTCTTGGACAGGTCGCCGATGCGCTCCAGATCGGTCGCAACCCGCATCGAACTGACGATCTCGCGTAGGTCGACCGCCATCGGCTGGCGGCGAGCGATCGTGAGTACCGCACGCTCTTCGATCAGATGCTGCAACTTGTCGATCTCGAGATCGGCGGCGACAACGCGCTTGCCCAGCGCGACATCGCGCCGGATCAATGCATCGACGGAATCGACGATCTGCCGTTCGGCCAGGCCGCCCATCTCGGCAACAAGCCGGTTTAGCTCCTGAAGGTCTTCGTCGAACGCCTTGGCGGTATGATCTGAACCCATGGTATGTCTCTCCCGCGAATGCGCGTCAGCCGAAGCGGCCGGTGATGTAATCTTGCGTGCGCCGATCGGTTGGCGAGGTGAAGATTTTGTTGGTATCGTCGAACTCAACCAGTTCGCCGAGATACATAAAGGCTGTCTTGTCAGACACACGCGCCGCCTGCTGCATATTATGCGTCACGATGGCGATCGTGTAGTCTTCCTTGAGTTCCTGGATCAGTTCTTCAACCTTGGCGGTCGAAATCGGATCGAGCGCCGAGCAAGGCTCGTCGAACAGGATGACTTCGGGACGAACCGCGACAGTGCGTGCAATGCACAGGCGCTGCTGCTGGCCGCCTGACAGGCTGAGGCCGCTGGCGTTCAGCTTGTCCTTGACCTCGTTCCAGAGCGCGCCGCCCTTCAGCGCGGCCTCGACCCGGCCGTCCATTTCCGACTTCGATATCTTCTCATAGAGTCTGATGCCGAACGCGATGTTCTCATAGATCGTCATCGGGAATGGCGTCGGCTTCTGAAACACCATTCCGATCCGGGCGCGCAGCAGGTTCAAATCGAGCTTCGGATCGAGAATATTGGTCGAATCCAGCATCAATTGACCGACGGCGCGCTGACCGGGATAAAGATCGTACATACGGTTGAAGATGCGCAGCAACGTCGATTTGCCGCAGCCCGACGGACCGATGAAGGCGGTCACTCGGTTCTCGCCGAGAACAAGATTAATGTTCTTCAGAGCATGGTGCTCACCATAGTAGAAGTTCAGGTCACGCGCGGTCACCTTGGGCCGCGCATCAAGCCGGCCGGCACTGCCCGGCACGGGTCCACGGGAAAGATCTACGCTGACAGAAAGCTGTTCGTTCATTTCGATGTCCTCTCGGCGCCGAGAATGCGCGCGCCAACGTTAAGGGCAAGTACGGTCAAGGTGATAAGCAAAGCCCCGGTCCATGCGAGCTGTTTCCAGTAGTCGTAGGGGCTTTGAACGAAGTTGTTGATGGTCACCGGCAGGTTCGCCATCGTCTTGGTCAAATCGAGACTGAAGAACTGGTTGCTCAGCGCCGTAAACAGCAGTGGCGCGGTTTCGCCGGCAACACGCGCTGTCGCCAACAGCACACCCGTGATGAGGCCCGAACGTGCGGCACGATAAGCAATCCGCTTAATGACAAGCGAGCGCGGCAAGCCGAGTGCGGAGGCTGCTTCACGAAGCGGATTGGGCACGAGACCAAGCATGTCCTCGGTGGTACGCACAACAACCGGGATCACGATCACGGCGAGCGCCAGCGTGCCGGCCAGCGCCGAGAAGCCACCCATCGGGACAACGATCGCACCGTACACGAACAGACCAATGATGATCGACGGCGCGCTCAGCAGGATGTCGTTGATGAAGCGGATCACCGACGTCAGGCGGTCATGCTTGCCGTATTCGGCAAGATAGGTGCCCGCGAATAATCCGATCGGAGCGCCGATGCCGACGCCGAGTACCGTCATGATGATCGAGCCGACGATGGCGTTGAGCAACCCACCCTCGGTGGAACCAGGCGGCGGTGTGTTCTCGGTGAAGATGCCAAGATGCAGGCCCGCAAAGCCGTTGTAGAACAGCGTGAACAGGATAAGCGCAAGCCAGGTCACGCCGAAGACGGCTGCCCCAAGGCAGAGGAACCTGATGACGATGTCCCAGCGGCGGCGAGAGGCATAGATCGGGTTCATGGCTCAGTTCCCCGCCTTCTTTTCAAGACGCATCAGCATCAGCCGCGCCGCAGCCAACACGAAGAACGTCAGCACGAACAGCAACAGGCCAAGCAGAATAAGGCCCGACTGATGCAGCCCGTCGCTTTCGGCAAATTCGCTGGCAATAGCCGCTGAAATTGTCGTACCCGGAGCAAAGACCGACGAAGATATCCGGAACGAGTTTCCGATAATAAAGGTCACTGCCATCGTCTCGCCAAGCGCGCGGCCGAGAGCAAGCATGATGCCGCCGATCACGCCGACTTTGGTATAGGGAATGACGACGTTGCGGACGACTTCCCATGTGGTGCAGCCGACGCCGTAGGCCGCTTCCTTCAGAACCGGCGGCACCGTCTTGAACACATCGACAGAAATCGCGGTGATGAACGGGAGCACCATGATCGCCAGAATCAGCGCCGCATTGAAAAGGCTGAGATAGGACGGCGGGCCCGCGAAAATCGTCCCGAGGATCGGTACCCCGTCAAATACCCGGATCATGAAGGGCTGGAATGTATTCGCCAGGAACGGGCCAAGTACAAAGAAACCCCACATGCCGTAGATGATCGACGGAATGCCTGCGAGCAGTTCGACCGCAATGCCGATCGGACGGCGAAGCCACTGCGGACAAAGCTCGGTCAGGAAGACCGCGATGCCAATACCGACCGGAATTGCGATAATCATCGCGATCACTGACGTTATCAGCGTGCCGTAGATCGGACCAAGCGCGCCCAGAACTGGAGGATCGGCGGACGGTGCCCAGCGCTGCGTCCAAAGGAATGCAAACCCGTATTCTTTTATCGCCGGCCATGCGCCTGCGATCAGGGAAAGAATGATGCCACCGAGAATGAGCAAGACCGCGATCGCGCAGGCCCTGGTGGTCCAGTAGAATGCCTTGTCGCCAAACTTGAATGCGCCCAGAGCTTTCGCGCGATCGTAAGGCCCGGCTGCTTCCATTGAGGTGCTCTGAACCGCCATCTCTGCCACGCTAGTCCCCTGTCCCATTCATTTTACGCGTCCGCCAGCCACACACTTTGTTGCGCCGGCGTTGTCCAAGAAAACGGAGGAGAGGTGGGCCTCTCCTCCGGAACATTTGCTTAGCTCTTGATGTCAGCCGACCAGGTCTTTTCGATCAGCTTGACCACGGAATCCGGCATCGGAATGTAATCGAGCTCTTCAGCCAGCTTGTCGCCCTTCGCGAACGCCCAAGTGAAGAACTTGATCGCTTCCGCGGACGCAGCCTTGTCGATCGGAGTCTTGTACATGAGGATGAAGGTCGCGCCAGTAATCGGCCACGAAGCTTCGCCCGGCTGGTCGGTCAGGATGACGTAGTAATTCTTGGAGCCCGCCCAATCGGCATTAGACGCCGCCGCCTGGAATGCAGCAACGGTCGGCTGCACGGTCTTGCCGGCCTTGTTGATCACTCCACCATAGGTCAGCTTGTTCTGCTTGGCATAGGCATACTCGACATAACCGATCGAGTTCTTGGTCTGGCTGACGTTGCCGGCGACGCCTTCGTTGCCCTTGGCGCCAACGCCAGCAGGCCATTCAACTGCCGTTCCGGCTCCAACTTTCGCCTTCCACTCGGTGTTCACCTTCGAGAGATAATCTGTCCAGATAAACGTGGTGCCGGAGCCGTCCGAACGCCGCACCACCGTGATGGCTTCCGACGGCAGCTTCAGCTTCGGATTCAGCTTCACGATCGCTGGATCGTTCCACGTCTTGACCTTGCCGAGATAGATGTCGCCGAGCAGTTCGCCCGAGAACACCAGTTCGCCCGGTTTGATGCCTTCGAGATTCACGACAGGAACCAAAGCCCCCATTGCCTGCGGCCACTGAATGAGGCCGTCCTTCTCAAGCTGCTCTGGCTTCAGCGGCATATCGCTCGCGCCGAAAGTCACGGTCTTGGCCTGGATCTGCTTGATGCCGGCGCCGGAACCGATCGACTGATAGTTCAGACCATTGCCAGTCTCTTTCTTGTAGGCGTCAGCCCATTTCGAATAGAGCGGGAACGGGAACGTCGCACCCGCGCCGGTGATGTCGGCAGCAAACGCCGAAGTCGATGCGGCAACAAGGCCGGCAGCGACGATCGCTTTTTTAATGAAATTCACTGGGTCTCTCCATCGTGTGAGCGAAGCGCCCGACCGTTCGGGATCGTTATCGCGCTTCGAGGCCGCCTTCTTAGAAGGCCGAGCCTGCACTTTTTATGAAATCCACATGACAGCGTTGTGACAGCGTTTACCGCTGGGTAACACATGTACAAGCCATTGATTTAACGAATTAATTTCTAAAAGCCCGCTGTCGGGATGACGACGTGCGCCAGCAATATTTAGCCGCTTGGCTCCGGAATGCCTCCGAGTGTGACAGCGCCTGTGGGGCTGGCAGCCGGATACCTGCCGCCACCAATCTTCACGTTGCGATGAAGGCCTGACGCCCTACGCATGTGCCGACAAAGGCAGTCATGAGCGCAGGGACCGTCCTACCGGGGCCGTCCCCTCGCCGCTCTCAGGAACTACCAGACAGGCCTTATTTCACGCTCGCCTGCCCGACGCCGCGAACTGTCTCTGCTTTCTTTCCCTTGGAGTCGAACTGCTTGAGATAGGCGACGACATCGTCAATTTGCTTTGGATCTTTCAGGCCCGGAAAAATCATCTTGGTGCCGGGGATCTTGGCTTTCGGATCCTTGATGTATTCACGGAAGGTCGCTTCATCCCAAGTGAGGCCGGAGTTCTTGTTTGCGGGCGAGTAATTGAAACCTTCAATCGTCCCGGCCTTGCGCCCGAACAATCCGTTGAGTACCGGGCCGACCGCGTTCTTCGCGCTCTCGCCGATCTGGTGGCACGCCCTGCACTGAGCGAAAACCTTCTCCCCGGCGGCGACCTCCTGGGCGGTAACGGGAACGGTCGAGAGGAATCCCGCTCCGACGACGAGAACGAAAATGCGCATGCGACCACTCCATGTCTGACAAACAGAACGGCTGAGAAAATCAAATCTGAAACGAACGCGCTGTTGGCGGGTTAGCTCAGCGAGTTGATGATTTCCCGGTAAGCTGCTTCGGGGAACGCCTTCAACGTGCGCGTCCTGATGTTCCCCATCATTCCAAGTTGCAGATTGAAGCGCGCAGCGACCGCATCATCCGGAGCTTCGTAAACGGCGACGATGTCATAGTCGCCCATGGTCAGGAAAAACAGCTTAAAATCACCATCCATATCCTTGAGGGCTTTCTTCGCCGCATCCAAGCGACGTGGCGATTCTGTCACGTTTTGGATGCCTTTTTCGGTCCAGTTTGCCAACATGATATATGTCGTCATGGCAGTCCTCCGTGCATACGAGGCCCCCCAGCGCATGATCCGCCGAAGTGTGAGCTGTTCGGCGATAAGATTTTGCGCCAAGCTTACAATTTAGAGCGCAATCGAACGCAAACCGGTCTCCGCTTGTTCTACGCTCCTGACTTGAAGAACAAGACTCGGGTCAACAGCGTGTAGTCCGACTCCAGAACCATGATGGCCACGAACACCAGCAGCACCAGCGGCGGCAGCAGGATGGCATAACTCAGCGCCAGACGCTCCCAAGCCATATGCATGAAAACGGCAACGATCAAACCTGCCTTCAGAATCATGAACAGCAGGATCAGCGACCAGCGGAGATATCCGTGAACGCCGAAATAATCGACGAGGTACGAACAGGCGCTCAGGACAAACAGCCATGCCCAGACCACAAGATACAGCTTGATCGGATGCTGCTGTCCTTCGGCATGTGCCGCAGCCGGCGCTGCGGCGGGTGCCGCATGAGAAACTCCGTTCATCGTGACTTCAGCCATGCGTCACCTCACCACAGATAGAAAAATGCAAAGATGAAAACCCACACCAGATCGACGAAATGCCAATAGAGCCCGGTGATTTCGACGATTTCGTAATGTCCCTTCCGGCTCGTGAAAAAGCCGCGCCGCTCGGTGTCGAAATCCCCGCGCCAGACCTTTCGCGCGATGATGATCAGAAAGATCACTCCGATGGTGACGTGCGTTCCGTGGAAACCCGTAATCATGAAGAAGCATGAGCCGAACTGCGCTGCTCCCCACGGATTTTCCCATGGCCGAACGCCCTCCATGATCAGCTTGGTCCATTCAAAAGCTTGCATGCCGACGAATGTCGCGCCGAATGCAGCCGTCACCAGCATCAGGATCGCTGTCTTTCGGCGATCGCGGCGATAGCCGTAGTTGACGGCCATCGCCATGGTTCCGCTGCTGCTGATGAGTACGAAGGTCATGATGGCGATCAGGATCAGCGGCATATGATGGCCGGCAATCTCCAGCGCAAACACTTCGCTGGGATTCGGCCAAGGCACGGTCGTCGACATACGCGCCGTCATGTACGACAGCAGGAAGCAGCCGAAAATGAAGGTGTCGCTGAGGAGGAAGATCCACATCATGGCCTTCCCCCACGAGACATTCTTGAACGCCCGCTGATCTGACGACCAGTCGGCCGTAATGCCTCGCCAGCCCTTGGCTCGCGCGCGGGATTGCCCGGTGTTCGTCAGCACAGCCTCTGCCATCCGTCCCAATCTCCCTAGGTCAGCAACTGACGGCAGATCGCGGCGAAATCGTCCGCCCAGCCAGTCAGAAGCGCAAGCAGGATCAGCCAAACCAGAAGCAGGAAGTGCCAGTACATGGCGCATAGTTCGACGCTCAGGCGCAGCCGCGGGACATCGACGCCACGCCACGCCTTGGCGACGGTTCTGCCCAACGCCGCGAGACCACCCAGCACATGCAGCCCGTGAACCGCGGTAATGAGATAGAAGAAGGCATTGGCCGGATTAGCCGTCAGAAAATAACCCGCTGCGTTGAGCTGTTGCCACGCCAGCAACTGGCCAATCACAAAAACGACGGCAGAGACGCCCCCCGCGAGCAGGCCGATCAGCACATTGTCGCTATCGTCCCGGCGCGCTGCGACTTGCGCCCATTGAAGTGCTGCGCTGCTTACGATCAGCACGCCAGTGTTGAACCACAACAGCTTCGGTACCGGCAGCGACCGCCAGTCGATCAGTTCCATGCGCATGGAGTATGCGCTGATGAAGAGGGCGAACAATGATCCGACGACAGCGAGAAACACACCCAATCCAATCTTCGCCGGCGGCAGCGATGAAACGCTTCCACCAGGAAAATCACCGATTATGCCCTCCTCCAACCAGGGTTTCGCTGCCAGCCGTTGCTGCGACAGCCACCATCCTGCAATAGCCGCCAGTCCAGCCATGAACAGGACAATCGCAGTCATGCGCGGGCTCCCTTCGGTGCAAGGGCAGCCGGCGACTCGTTCTGTGGGATGAAATCCTGCGCGGCACCCGGCACGCTGTAATCGTAAGCCCAGCGATAGACGACGGGTAGTTCCTTGCCCCAGTTACCATGCGCCGGCGGAGTTTCAGGCGTTTGCCACTCGAGCGTGGTCGCCCGCCAAGGATTGCCGCCGGCTTCCTTGCCCTTGCGCAGGCTCCAGAACAGATTGAACACGAACACGAGTTGCGCGAATCCCACAATCAGAGCCGCGACGCTCATGAATGCATTCAGATCGTGGGCGGATGCTGGGACGAACGCCGTCTCACCAATGTCATGATAACGGCGCGGCATGCCCAGCAGCCCGAGATAGTGCATCGGGAAGAAAACTGCGTATGCTCCAAGGAACGTCACCCAGAAATGGAAACGCCCGAGCGACTCGTTCAGCATCCGCCCAGTGACTTTGGGGTACCAGTGATAGATCGCACCGAACACGACCATGATCGGCGCAACGCCCATCACCATGTGAAAATGCGCGACGACGAACATCGTGTCGGACAACGGAACGTCTACGACGACGTTGCCAAGGAAGAGGCCGGTCAAGCCGCCATTGACAAAGGTGACAATGAACGCGAGCGCGAACAGCATCGGTATGGTGAGATGAATGTCGCCGCGCCACAGGGTCAGAACCCAGTTGTAGACCTTGATCGCAGTCGGCACCGCGATGATCAGCGTCGTCGTTGCAAAGAAGAAGCCGAATTTCGGGTTCATACCGCTGACATACATGTGATGCGCCCACACCACGAAGCTCAACGCCCCGATCCCGACAATCGCCCACACCATCATGCGATAGCCGAAAATATTCTTGCGGGCGTGAGTGCTGATGAGATCGGAGACGATGCCGAAAGCCGGTAACGCGACGATATAGACTTCGGGATGACCGAAGAACCAGAATAGATGCTGGAATAACAGGGGGCTCCCGCCGGAGTATTTCATCTGCTGCCCCATCTCCACCAGCGTGGGCATGAAGAAGCTGGTGCCGAGAAGCCGATCAAGAAGCATCATCACCGAGGCGACGAACAAAGCGGGGAAGGCGAGCAGCGCCATCACAGTCGCGGTGAAAATACCCCATACCGTCAACGGCATCCGCATCAGCGTCATTCCGCGCGTGCGGGCCTGCAGCACGGTCACCACATAGTTCAGGCCGCCCATGGTGAAGCCGATGATGAACAGGATCAGCGACAGCAGCATCATGATGATGCCCGCCTCCTGTCCCGGCGTTCCGGAGAGCACTGCCTGAGGCGGATAAAGCGTCCATCCAGCGCCAGTTGGCCCGCCGGGCACGAAGAAAGTTGCCACCAGAACCAGCACAGCTAGCAGATAGATCCAGTAACTCAGCATATTCGCGTAAGGGAAAACCATGTCGCGCGCGCCGACCATCAGCGGGATGAGATAGTTTCCGAAACCTCCGAGAAACAGCGCGGTGAGAAGGTAGATCACCATGATCATGCCGTGCATGGTGATGAACTGGAGATACTGGCTTGGATCGATGAACGAGAACGTACCGGGGAATCCGAGTTGCAGCCGCATCAGCCACGAGAGCACCAGCGCGACCATGCCGATAGCCATCGCGGTGAGCGAGTACTGAATCGCGATGACTTTCGCATCCTGCGAGAAAACGTATTTGGTCCACCAACTATGCGGATGATAGAGGTCGACCTCACCCACTTCAGCCGGCGGGATTCCTGCGAGTACGTCAGACGGGACATCAACCATCGAAATGTCCTCCATGGTCTTCCATTCATCAGGGAAGAGTTTGCCTCATGAAGCGCAGGTCTCTTCGCCAATACTTTTCATTCACTGCCTGTCTTGTAAGTCGCCTTCGTGATGTTGCGCTGACCGGATAGCTCCGCGAACGTCTGCTGCTTCTCCAGCCACGCGTGATAGTCCTTCTCTTCCTGAATGATGACCTTGCTTCTCATTTGCGCGTGCGCGATGCCGCACAGTTCTGCGCAAAGAACCTCAAACGTCCCGGTTCGTGTTGGAGTGAACCAGAAATAGGTGACGGAGCCCGGCACCATATCCATCTTAGCCCTGAACTCTGGCACATAGAAATCATGCAGGACGTCGATCGAACGCAGCAACACCTTCACCGGCTTTCCCACCGGCAGGTGAAGATCTTCGTTTTCAATCACGACGTCATCCTGTCCGTTCGGGTCGTTGGGATTCAGTCCAAGAGGATTTTCGGCGCTGACGTTGCGCGCATCGGACGTACCGAGCCGGCCATCCTTTCCCGGAAGGCGGTAGCTCCAGCGCCACTGTTGGCCCATAACCTCGATTTCGGTGGCATTGGCCGGCACGGTAACAAACTGGTGCCAGACAACCAGACCTGGCGCGAGCATGGCGCCGACACCCACGGCTGTTCCTATGGTGAGCCACCATTCAAGCTTCTTGTTTTCCGGCTCATAGGCCGCTTGCCTTCCCTCCTTATGATGAAAGCGGAAGACGCAATAGGCCATGAATGCGACGACCGCGAAGAACACCGCTCCGGTGATCCAGAACGTCATCGTGATCGTGTCGTCGATGTAACTCCAGTTTGAAGCAATCGGCGTCCACCACCACGGACTCCAGAGGTGGAACAACACGGAAGCGACCGCGACCAGAAGCAATATGAGTGCGACAGCCATCCCTTGTTCATCCTTGCCTTTAGAGGCTACGGACAAGACTTAAGGGGCACGGCTCAAGTCGACATGGGATGGCATGCCTAAAGTTAGCCATCGCAATGCTGGCCGCCTTGCCCCCTTTTACCGGTCGCAACATCGAATCCGACGTAAGAAATTCAAGAGCAATGCAAGCCGGTCGGGTTCAATTCAGCGAAGATGTTGCGATCGCTGGTGTCATTGAACTATGGGCATTTACCACTACAGGATGTTCCCCGGCAGGCTGGATTGTCAATAGACCGGCTTATGCGAACAGACGATGCTTGTTGAACATTATGGCGTCGCGCACGATACCGCATTGCGATCTGAGTGCCTGAAGCGCGCCGCGTCTTCCACGGGCTTGCAGCGGCAAAGATTTTGCAGTTGCACAATGGATCTAACAGCGCGTGCTATTCTTGTCAGGATACGCTATATTAGCACTACAGGTCGCGACCGGTTTGTCCGGCATAGCTCTTTCGTGAACTTGGCCGTCTTGTCTGGTCGCTATTTCTGCGCACGAAGGCGATTGAACGTCGCTTGAAAAAGACGCCCAATCTCGCCGGTGCGAACGCATGGGAGATCGCGGCCATGGCCACACCATATTCCGACAACATTCCACAAGTACCAAGCGCGTCTTATGGCGCCGCCCTCCCTGTCGTTCGCAACGTTAAAACCTCCGATCTGCTTGAGGCCTTGCGGCTGGGCTGGGAGGACTTCAAGGCGATTCCAAGCCACGCGATTATTCTGTGCGTCATCTATCCGGTACTTGGACTTGTGATCGCGAGGACAGTGCTGGGCTATTCGGTATTGCCGCTCCTGTTCCCGCTGGCGGCGGGCTTCGCACTGATTGGCCCCTTTGCGGCACTTGGTCTCTATGAACTCAGCCGCCGCCGCGAGCGCGGGGAAGAACCTTCCGCATGGGATGCATTTGCCGTGCTGAGATCGCCGTCCTTCGGAGCCATGCTCGGACTTGGCGTGATCCTGCTCATTCTTTTCGTTGTCTGGGTCGCTACCGCGGATTCGATCTACGTTGCCATCTTCGGCAACACCCCTGCTGCAAGCATTCCTGATTTCGCTTCACGCATTTTCACGACCAAGGAAGGGCTGCAGCTGATGGTTGTGGGATGCAGTGTCGGCTTCCTGTTCGCTGTCATCGCCTTGTGCATCAGTGTGGTGGCGTTTCCGCTGATGCTTGACCGGCACGCCAGTGCGATCGATGCAATCCGGACCTCGCTGCGGGTTGTGGCGAAGAACCCCGTTGCCATGGCGACATGGGGGTTGATTGTTGCCGCGCTGCTGGTGATTGGTTCGATTCCGCTGTTCCTCGGTCTCGCCGTCGTTCTGCCCGTACTCGGTCACGCCACCTGGCACCTTTATCGCAAGGTGCTGGAGCCCGATCCAAATCCCTACCAGGAACAACCTCGCCAACCGAAAGGACGGAGGTATGCGGCGGACTTTCCGGCCTCTCTGTTCCCCTGGGGGCGCGACAAGCCGTAAAGCAGCGAGCATTCCGAGAGCGTTGGCAAAGCTGGTGCGATTGCGCCAGCTTTGCTGCTTCCACGAAGCAGGTCAGCGCGACACGGACCCTTTCTCAGCAGCGAAGACCTATCCGATGAGCCGGGTGCCTGAGGCAATCCACGGCGCGAAGCGCGGCCTGTAACCGACGTCAACGACCACTCACGATCGCAGTGTTTCAATCAGCCAGTTCGATAAAAATGGGCTGATGATCGGAAGCATCGGTTTTCCCATCGACGTCGACATGCCGAATCCGGTCGGTCAGATCGTCTGTCGCAAATATGAAATCCCTGCAATCAGGGCCATCCTGCCATTGCTCGTGATCATATAGCCCGCAGGTCAGCGCATGAGGCTCGCTGGAACGACAGATCGACCATGCGTCACGGTAGTTCAGCCCGGGGCGTTTCGATTCATGGATCAGCGCATGCTGCGGATCTGATATATCAAAGTTGAAATCGCCGCACAGCAAGCTCGACGCCGCAAGCGTCTGCGCAGCGTAGGGTTCGACCTGAGAGCCACCCGTTCTCGGATTTGTTGATGCTTCCTCTTGCAGATCGAGCAACCGCGTAATCTGCGCTTCACGCTGAGCGGCAGAATGATATTCAAGATGGGTATTCACGATACGTAACAAACCGAACGCGGCCTGAACCGTTACGTCCAGCGCTTGACGCCGCATGCTGCGGACATTGGCTTCTGGCCACGGCAGCAAATGGTTGGCGATCTGCACGATCGGCAGGCGTGACAGCGTCATGTTTCCGAACCGACGCGTCCTTCCGTCGTCGCCTATCGCTTCGATCGCGGGACGAAATACCGGCCGATATCCGGGAAGCAGCGACACCAGCTTCGCGCTTTGATCCGCGCCGCCATCGAGCTTGGTGAAATTGTCGGACACTTCCTGGAAGCAGTAGACATCCGCATCAGCGAACTCTCTTGCAACTGCGACAATGCGCGCAAGGTCGATTACACCATCACAACCCTTGCCGCACTGGATGTTCCATGTCAGCAATCGCATCAGCGAATGCCCACCCGCATGAAGGACTGCACAAACTGCCGCTGAAACAGCAGGAACGCGATCAGAAGCGGTGCCATGGTCATCACCGTCGCAGCCGTGATGATCGACCAATCGACCCCAGTTTCCGGCGCCCCAAATACCGCCAATCCAACGGTGAGCGGCCGGCTCTCGACGGAATTCGTGACGATCAGAGGCCACAGAAAATTATTCCAATGGTAGCTGACTGATACGAGGCCAAATGCGACGTAGGTCGGCCGGGCCAATGGGATATAGACTTTCCAGAGAATCTGGAGCGGCCCAGCCCCTTCAACACGGGCTGCTTCGACCAGCTCCTGCGGAACACTTTTGAATGTCTGCCGTAGCAAGAAGATGCCAAACGCACTGGCGAAATAAGGTAGCGCGATCGCCAGGATGGTATCCAGTAATCCCAGCTTTCCAATCACACGATAGTTTTCAACGATCAGGACATCGGGCATGATCATCAATTGCAGCAGCACCAGCGCAAACGCGATCCCGCTTCCTTTGAACTTGAAGCGCGCGAAAGCGTAGGCCGCCAGAGTCGAAAGTACGAGCTGCCCGATCAGGATGACAACGACCAGCGCAATGGTGTTGATGTAGTAACGCCCGAATGGCGCCTGATTCCACGCACGAACAAAGTTCTCCAGCGTCCATGGCGCGGACAGGCTGAAGGACGTCGCATAGGCCGCCGGATGCAGAGCGCTCCAGAAGGCATAAGCAAGGGGTGCAAGCCAGAGCAGCGCCAGCGCCCAGGCCGCGGTCGCTTCAAGAGGATGAGTGCGACCGTTCATTGGTAATGAATCCTGCGGTCGAGATAGCCGAATTTGAGCAGCGCAAGCGTACTCAGGAGAGCCAGAAGCACCACCGTCAAGGTCGCCGCATACGCCGAATCCTGGAACGTGAAGGCAACTTCATAGATGTAGTAGAGGAGCAGCGTGCTGGCGTTGTTGGGTCCGCCCTTGGTCATGATGACCAGATGATCGACCAGCTTGAATGAATTGATGACCGCGTTGATCGCCACGAACAGCGTGGTCGGCATCAGAAGCGGAAATGTAATCCGCCGGAAAATGTACCAGCGGCTCGCGCCTTCGACTGCCGCCGCCTCCTCCAGATCCGGTGACAACTGCTGAAGCGCGGCCAGATAGAAGATCATGAAGAAGCCAGCTTCCTTCCAGATCACCATAACGATCAGGCACGTCATCACGGTGCTGGGATCGCCGAGCCAATTCCAGCCCGCGAACCCGAAGACCCCGCGCAACTGGTCGAGCAGCCCATAGTCGGGGGTGTAAAAGAACAGCCAGATGTTCGCCACGGCGATCATCGGCAGCACAGTGGGAGTGAAGAAAGCGAGACGCAGGAAGCCGCGCCCGCGAATGTTGCGATTAACCCAGATCGCCATCAACAGCGCCAGTGCGATCGATGTCGGAATGGTGCCAAGCGCAAACCAGAAATTGTTGATCAGCGCCTTCCAGAAAATGGGATCAGCGTACATCGACCGATAGCTTTCGGAGCCGACGAAAACCTCCGTGCCGTTTCGGCGGATCAAGAAGAATGAATGCCGGATTGTCGCAAGAATCGGATAGTGAGTGAATGCAGCCAGCAGCAACGCGGCAGGCAACAGCAGCAGCCACGCGTTCACAGCGTTCCACCATGCATGCGACTTCGGCTTGCGTGTGGCGACTGACATAGTGGCTGCTTGTCCCGTCATCGGACAGTTGACCGGATGGCGGCGAACCGCCACCCGGCTTTCTCCTTACTTGTACGCGCGCAGCACGCGGTCAGCCTGCTGCTGGGCAGCGGCAAGCGCCTCTGACGGCTTTTGTGTGCCCGTCACCGCCGCCTGAATGGCGTCATTCACGAACTTGTAGATGCGGCCATTCTCGTGAACGGAGAGTTCCGGCACCGCATGTTCGAGTTGATCACGGGCAACAAGAGCCGCGGGAAAACCCTTCGCATAGGCTTCCATTGTCGGGGTCTTGTAAGCAGCAGGCGAGACGGCGGCATAACCGGTCTTGATGCTCCACTCAGCAGCGCGCTCGGGTGCGGTCATCCACTGGACGAACTTCACCGCTGCCTTCTGCTGCTCGGGTGACGCTCCCTTGAAGATGTAGAAGCTGCCGCCGCCGGTCGGCGAACCGCGACGCTCCTTCGCGGGCAGCATTGCGACACCGAAATTGAACTTCGCGCCATCCTTCACTGCGGTCAGATTGCCCGTGGTGTGCCACATCATCGCAGTCTTGCCCTCGAGGAAGTCGGTACGCAGCGTCGCCCAGTCGATGCTACCCGGAGGCATCACGGCGTGCTTGCGCGACAGGTCGACCCAATAGTCCAGGGCGCCGACGGTCTTCGGAGCCGTGAGATAGACCTCATTGCCCGGCTCGTTCATCAATTTCTGGCCATTCTCGATTGCGAGCGCCTGAAGCATCCAGTAGCCGTAGCCGGTGGTCGGAATTTCGACACCCCAGCGTATGGTGTTGCCGGATGCATCCTTTTTGACGAGCTTCTTGCTCATCTCGGTCATTTCGTCCCAGCTCGCAGGCGCCTTTTCCGGATCGAGGCCGGCTTCCTTGAATGCATCCTTGTTCCAGTACAATACGATGGTCGAGCGCTGGAATGGAATGCTCCACGTCTTGCCGCCGATCTGTCCGTTCGCCATGAACGCCGGATAGAATTCCTTGAACCACGTCTTGTCGCCGACGAGACCATCCATGGGCACGATGGCATTCTCGTCCATTAGCGTGAAGACGTCGGTAGACAGCAAGACCGACAGTTGCGGCGGCTGGCCGCCCTTCATCGCCGTCATCGCCTTGGTCATCGTATCGGTGTAGTTGCCGGCATAGACTGCAGTCACCTTGATGCCTGCGTTCTCCTTCTCGAAACGCGCCACCATGTCGTCGATGATCTTGGTTACCGGCCCACCGACCGCGACCGGATAGTACATCGTAAGATCCACCGCCGCCGCAGGGCGCGGGCTTAACGACAATACTGCAAGCGCAGCCACTGCCATCATCATTCGTCCAAAGAATCTCATACTGTCCTCCCTACTATGATTTGTCGCGCGCCGATCCGCCGTCGTGGCCTTACCCAGATGCAACAAGTCTCATCTCTCCGGAAGCGGACACCATCCGCCGGCCCGAGTTTTTGTCGAACTGATGTTCGAAGCTGGCATCCCAGGCGAGCTGAATACTCTCGCCCGGCGAAGACTTGTTGAAGCCATTCTGCCGAACGGAAATCTGCTGGCCGTCAATTTCGCAAAGAACGATGCTGTCGGCGCCAAGATGTTCGACAGCTTTTACGCAAGCCATATGACCGTCTTGCGACACGATACGGATATGCTCCGGACGAATGCCAATCAGCCGATCGCCCAGCGTCATGATGTTCATTGGCGGCGTGCCGATAAAACGTGCGGCGAACGCCGTTGCCGGACGATTGTAAAGCTCCTCCGGAGTACCGCTCTGTTCAATACGGCCATTGTGCATCAGCACAACGCGATCAGCCATCGTCATTGCCTCGGTCTGATCGTGGGTCACGTAAACCATCGTCATTCCGAGACGCTGTTGCAGGGAGCGAATTTCGGTACGCATCTCGTGACGCAGCTTGGCGTCCAGGTTGGAGAGCGGTTCGTCCATGAGACAAACCTTCGCCTCCGCGATGATTGCGCGTCCGAGTGCCACCCGCTGGCGCTGACCGCCGGAGAGCTGAGAAGGCTTACGTTCGAGCAGTTGTCCGAGGCCGACGATATCCGCAACGCGCTTGAGCCGCGCGTCGCGCTCGGCGCGGGACACGCCACGCACGCGCAGACCGAAGACAATATTTTCAGCCACACTCAGATGCGGAAACAATGCATATGACTGGAACACCATGGAGATCTTGCGTTGGGCCGGCGTGAGATGGGTGACGTCGTTGCCACCGATGTTGATCGTGCCGCCGTCGAGCTGTTCGAGGCCCGCGATCAACCGTAGTGTTGTTGACTTGCCGCATCCCGATGGGCCGAGCAGGACAAGCAACGATCCTTCATCCGCCGTGAGACTCACGTCATCGACGGCGCGCATGGGGCCCCAATTCTTTGAGACATGATCGAGCGTGATCGCCGACATGATTTACCCGGTTCGTTGTGACGTGCCGAAAGGGCACGCGTCGTCGTGCAGGATCATCCTAGTCCGTTGCTTCATTCTCGCGCGACGTTATGTGCGTCCGGCCAGTAACCGCGAGGCGATCCTTTGTGATGCAGGACCTTTGCTGGCGGTATGGACGTCGATGCCTGCGCTACTACCGGCTTTTGTTTTTGTCCGGACAGCAACGACACTAACTTCCTCCCATGTTCATATGAACATATTCTATGACCGTATGAAATAGAAATTGCAGGTTTAACGTTCGAATGATAAGGAAATATGACACGCAGGGTGCCATGCTAAAGATCGTCAGCAAACGACAGGCCCGTATTCTGGAGATCGTGCGCGAAGAAGGCTTCGCCTCGATCGAGCATCTCGCCGCGCATTTCGACGTCACCCAGCAGACAGTTCGCCGGGTTGTGAACCAACTATGCGATCAAGGTTTGTTGCGGCGCATCCACGGTGGCGTCAGTCTTCCGGTGCAAAATCAAAATCTTGCCTATGGAAGCCGGCAGGGCCTGAACCCCGACGCCAAGCGGCGCATTGCACAGGCGGTCTACGAATTCATTCCTGACGGCGCTTCCCTCATGATCGGACTCGGCACGACACCCGAGTATATCGCGCAGGCGCTGTCCTATCGCAAAAATATGCGCATCATTACCAACAACCTTAACGTTGCGGCAGCATGCGCCCGCAATCCCGAGGTGGAAATTACAATTGCGGGCGGCACGCTGCGCCCCTTCGATCGTGACATCATTGGCGACACCGCAGTGCGTTTCTTTTCCGATTTCAAGGCTGATATCGGAATCTTCGGTGTCGGCGGCATTGATGAGGATGGCACGCTGCTCGATTTTTACGTGGGCGAAGTCCAGGCGCGTCAGGCCATCGTCGCGAACTGCCGAACAGCCCTGCTCGTCGCCGATGCCAGCAAGTTTGGCCGAAACGCCACAGTGCGCGGCGGACATCTCAACGATTGCCATCATTTTTTCACGGACAAGCCCGTGCCGGCTGGTTTTGAGCCGATCGCCGAACAATACGCCGGCAGTATCCACATCCCGCGCGATAGCCGCGTGCAGGCGGCTTAGGCAAGGCTATTTGCACCACCGCGTGCGGTCGGAACATCTGAGAGGGATTCGATCATGCCCCTGTTTTTCTCCTTGATCGAATTGGCCGGTGCGATCGCCTTGCTGCTCTGGGGCACGCATATGGTGCAAACAGGCATCCAGCGTGCATTTGGATCGAAGCTGCGCTCGATCCTCGGCAGCGCTTTGCGTAATCGCTTTCGCGCCTTTCTGGCGGGCGTCGGCGTAACCGCCGTGCTCCAGAGCAGCACCGCGACCGGGCTCATGACCGCTGGCTTTGCAGCAGGAGGCTTCGTTAGCCTTGTTCCAGCGCTCGCGGTTATGCTGGGCGCCAATCTGGGAACAACGCTCATCGTTCAGGTCCTGTCGTTCGATGTTGTGCTGATTTCGCCGGCGCTGATCCTGATCGGCATGCTGATGTTTCGCAGGGATACACGCACACAGTCTCACGATCTCGGTCGTGTCTTCATCGGTCTTGGCCTGATGCTGCTTGCGTTGCGCCAGCTTCTCGATCTGATGACAGGTTATGAGAATTCCCCGATCCTGAGCATGATGTTGAACGCCGTGTCAGCGTCATGGTTTTCGGACGTCTGCCTCGCGGCAGCGCTGACCTGGGCCGCCCACTCGAGTGTCGCCATTGTTTTGCTCATCATGTCGCTGGCGACCAAGGGCATCGTGCCCGCCGACACTGCGTTTGCCCTGGTACTTGGCGCGAATCTTGGTACGGCCATCAATCCTCTCATCGAGGGCCCCGGCGGTGACGATCCGGCGGCGAAACGACTGCCGTTCGGGAATCTTCTCGGGCGCGTTCTGGGCGTCGTTGCAACAATAGGTTTTCTGGAGCCGATCAGTCACTTTCTGATGTTGATAGAGCTAAACAGCGCGCGCGCTGTCGCCGATTTCCATACTCTTTTCAATGTGTCTGTCGCGGCAATCTCGTTGCCGTTGCTAACGCCCTATGCGGCACTGTTGCGCCGATGGTTTCCGGAACGCATTGATCCGGCAGACCCGGCGCGCCCGCTCTACCTCGATCCCGCAGCGAAGGGGACACCCATCGTCGCGCTCGGCGCGGCGTCGCGCGAGGCATTGCGTCTCGCAGACGTTCTTGAAGAAATGCTGCAAGGGATGAGCGCCGGACTAGCGAAAGGAGATCGCAGAATACTCGTCGAAACCAGGCGACGCGAAGACGTGCTGGACAAATTGAATATTGCCATCAAGGCATATCTGACGTCGCTTGATCTGGAAGAATTGAGCCCGATTGACCACCGCCGCCTGAACGAAATTCTGACATTCACAATGAACATTGAGCAAGCCGGCGACGTGGTGGACCGTAATTTTTTACCGCATGCGTCCAAGAGACTGAAGCGCGGGTTGATATTCTCCGACGAAGAGCAAACGGATCTGTCCACGATGATCGGGCGTCTTTCCGCCAACCTCAAAACCGCGGCATCTCTGTTCGTCACAGAGGATCCGAGAACCGCTCGTTTGCTGGCCGACGAAAAAGCTGCATTCCGGGACGCGGAGTCGAAAGCCACCGCCTCGCATTTCCATAGACTTCGGAATAGCAATCTTCAGTCCGCTCAGGCCAGTTCGATCCATCTCGACCTGCTGCGCGATATCAAGCAGATCAATTCATACATCATCGCCGCCGCCGCATATCCGGTTCTCGAGCGCACCGGAGCACTTCTGCCAAGCCGCGTGACATAGCCTGCTTGCAGCGGACACATGATCCGCCTCCATTCTAACGACCGCGAATGTCTTCGCCGGAGCATCGTGGCGGCTCTGCCCGAATAATAACGTCCGCTCAGACAAGAGGCTCGCAATAGCCGGTCAAAACGGACAACAACCCAACATTCCTTAATAGCGCATAATGCCATCGAACTGTGACTTGGTTCACATACGTCGATACCGATCCAAGCTACAGAAATCGCCACCCTTCAAAGGAGGCATTTCATGCAAAGCCCCATAGGAGAATTTACCCAATACGGCGTGGGCAGCCGGCGAAACTGGACGATATGCTGGAGATGGTCGGTTTCGGTCCTGGCTGTCGAATTTGCTCTCGTGATGGCCTTGATCGGATTCGCCGTAAACTCCCGATCAACCTCGCCCATAAAGACATCCGCGCAGATTGAGCAGACGCAGAAAAACCCAGCCGACAACCGCAGGGCGTGCCCGTTGGCTAGTCTCCAAAAGACACAAAGCCTCTAATGGCCAATCGGTGATTGTCCGGTTGAGGCCGCTTTGCCTGTGTTCCAGTACAATCAATCCTGCGAGCGCTCCGCCATACCCTTCAACGAATCAACATCGATAACGGTGATCGATCCACGCTGAAGACGGACCAGATTGCGGTCGGCCCATTCGTGTAGTTGCTTGTTAACGCTCTCTCTCGACGTGCCAAGCATCTCGCCAATTTCCTGCTGTGTGATTGTGATTTTCTTATCCGGTGCAGCGCCCGGCCTGTCGATCAGACGGATGAGTGCCTTGGCCAGCTTGCCTGATAGGTCAGGAAATATGACCTGCTCCACATGATCGCTGATCCAGCGTAACCGCACGCAAAGCAGCTCTATCATCTTTGTTGCCAGCGTCGGTTGATTGGCCAACAAGGCCATAAAGTCGCGTCGATCGATGACAAACAACTCGCAATCCGAATTCGCGATGGCATCCGCAGTCCTGGCAAGGCCATCGAGAACGGCTATCTCACCGAACATTTCTCCCGCGTCGACCATATTGAAAATGGCGCCTCGGCCGTCGGCGGATGAGACGCCGATTTTCACCGTACCGCTGATAATGAAGAAGAGGCTCTGGCCCGGGTCACCCTTGGCGAAAATTGTCGCGCCTCGTTTGAGGGTTCTCTTTTTGGCGTAATGGCACAGTTGATCCAGCGCATCAGTGCCAAGGTCGCGAAATAGAAGATGGTTGCGCAAGACACGCGTCTTGTCGCCAGCGGATCGGGCTACTGTCGGCTTGTCGTTTTGAAGCATCGGCGTTTGGCCCGGTTGCGAAATAACTAAACTTGTTCCTATTCGGCGATCCTCGCGACACGCCGGGAACAAAACAATACAAACTTCTTGAGATTTCAATCAAATGCAGGTCCGGCGCGGCGAAGCCCATAATACATTCGCGGTACCCCCTTGGCTTGCAGCTATTTTTTGCGTCCAACCTCGATCCCTGAGGCCAATCCGTCTTGCTATTGTCAAAGGAACCCTTAAACCTAACTTAGACTAGAAAACTGCGGGGCTGCCATAAGCATAGGGTAGCGTGGCTTGGTCAGCAGCATAGATCATCGCTGTAGCTACTGCGGTTTCCTTTTTGAACCGACAGCCAGATTTTGCGGTGGCTGCGGACGCCCGAGGGCCCGCTCCAACGAGACAGCGTCGCACGCACTTTCCTTTCTGCAATCGAACATCCCCGCCGACCTTGCCGATCGCATCCGGCGTTCCGGCGGAGCGATGCTCGGTGAACGCAAACACGTCACGGTCGTTTTTGCGGATGTCCGCGATTCCACCGCGCTGATCGACCGGCTCGATCCGGAGGAAGCGCTTCAGGTTCTTGGTCCTGTCCTCAAAAGCCTGATGGATGCAGTCCATCATCACGATGGCTTTGTAAACCAGACACTCGGCGACGGGATTATGGCGCTGTTCGGAGCCCCTATCGCCAGGGAGGATCATGCGGTTCAAGCGTGCAGCGCGGCACTTGCGATGCGAACCGCTGTCGACGAACTCAATCAAAAGACCGGAAGGGATATCGCCATCCGCATCGGCATGAATTCCGGTGAGGTCGTCATCCATTCGATCGGCAACAATCTGGCGATGAACTATGACGCCGTCGGGAAGAGCGTCCATCTGGCCGCGCGAATGGAAGAAGCAGCCGCGCCAGGAAAGATACTTCTGACCGCAGCAACGCATGATCTTGCGAAAGGTTTTGTTACGGTCAAGCCGCGAGGGTTCCTGGAGGTAAAGGGCGTCTCGGAAGCGGTCGAAGTTTTCGAACTCACGGCAATACGGATGAGAACGCGGTGGCAGGTCCGATCCGCGCGAGGCCTCAGCGTCCTCGTTGGCCGGCAAAACGAACTGCGCAGCCTGAGAAGCGCGCTCGAGAGTGCCGCAGCGGGAGATGGACAGTCGCTGAGCATTGTCGGCGCAGCGGGGCTGGGAAAATCCCGGCTGATACACGACTTCATCCGCAACCTCTCCGACGAATGGACCGTACTTGAAACCGCCTGCCCCTCGCAGCGCACGAGCTCGAGCTACTACCCCATCGGCATACTGATCAGAGCCATGTTCGGGATTGGCATTGATGACAATCCAGAAACGGTCGTTGGCCGCGTCAAGGGTGGGATCGACCGTCTGGATAGCAATCTGTCGGCTTTCTTGCCGCCAATTCTCTCGCTGTTGGACGTCAACGCCGACGATCAGGAGTGGAAAAAGCTGGAGCCATCGGAGCGCCGGCTCAAAACCATGGAAGCCGTCAGGTCGTTGGTGGTCCATTACACGCGATTGAATCCCTCTGTCATTCTGGTCGAAGATCTTCACTGGGCCGACGCCGAAACGAAGCTCATTCTGCAAAATCTGGCTGGCGCGCTGGAAGGGACGCGGGCCGTCCTTATCAGAACGCAGCGTCCCGAGGGCGGTCCGCTGGATCGCGGCACAATTGGTATCGACTTGTCACCACTTGACGATGTGACATCTCATCAGTTGATGGACTGGCTGATGGGGGACGACAGCAGCCTTACCCCTTTAAAGCGGAAAATATTGGCGCAGTCCCAAGGTAATCCCTTGTTCATGGAAGAACTGGTCCAGACGCTCAAGGAAACAGGGTTTCTCGAAGGACCGCCAGGCAGCTACCGGGCCGTTAAACGGACCGGAAGGGTTGAAATTCCGCAGACCATTCATTCGGTACTCGCGGCTCGCATCGATCTCCTGGACGGATTTCCAAAGTCCCTGCTTCAGACATCGGCCGTCATCGGCATGGAGATATCCGTAACCCTGCTCTCGGAAATGCTGGGCGTGACGCCTGCGGAAATCTCCAGTGAGCTTCGAACCCTGGAGGCTGCCGACTTTCTTCGGAAAATCAGAAGCACCACATCGGCCGACTATTCCTTCAAGCATGAGCTCACGCGTGAAGTTGTCTACGGCACGATGCTGCTGGGCCTTCGGCGCTCCCTTCATGCTAAAGCCGTCGACATTATCGAGTCGCGCTTTCTCGATCGCCTTGACGAGTACATTGACCAACTCGCCGACCACGCGTTTAAGGCCGAGCTATGGGAAAAGGCCGTCCCCTACCAGTTACGCAGTTGCCGGCGAGCCGTAAAGCGCGGCGCCAATCAAGACGCCATCAGCATCTTCGAGCGCGGCCTGGAAACCCTGTCACATCTGCCAGCCTCTCCCGCAAGGATCAAAACCGAGATTGATTTCCACCTGACACTGGTGATCGCGCTCGAACCGCTCGGCAAACATCGCCGGATTGCGGAGGTTTTGCGCGAAGCGAGCCGTCTGGCCGATACCTCCGGAGATTCCCTGCGCACAGCCGCGGTCAATTGTCAGCTTGCTGTAGCGTTATGGCGGCTCGGAGAGCACGCCCCTGCGATGGCCGCGGCTGAAACCGCAAGCAACATCGCGGATAAAATCGGAAATCCATCACTGCAGTTCGCCGCGCTTCTCATCGTGGGCATTATCCATCATGAGCTCGGCAATTTCGTGACATCGATCGAGATGCACGAGAAATGTATTGCGATTGAAACACCGGAGCTTGACCAGAAGCGGGCTGGCTGGGCCGCCTATCCAAGCGTTCTTTTGCGAACCTTCATGGCGGACTCACTGATTGAACTCGGCGACCTCGACCGAGCGGAAACCGTGGCCGAGGACGCCAGCAGGCGCGCTGAGATCCTGGATCACGCCTACTCGCGTGCAAATATCAATCATGTGCTCGGTCGCCTGAGGACGTTCCAGGGACGACATGTCGAGGCGCTTCTCCTGTTGCGCGAAAGTTGGCAGACCTGTCTGGATCTCGAAATGGTCCAGATGTATCCCGTCTTCGCAGCCCGTATGGGTGAGGCTCATCTCGCGGCTGGCGATGTCGAAACTGCCCTCGATATTCTGTCGGTGCCCGAGCGGCTCGACGTGCCGCTGGCGGAGCATTCGTTCGGCTGGCGCTATCTTTTCGTTGCACAAGGTCGGGCCCTGCTCGCCGCCGGCCGCCTTGCCGAGGCGCAGGCTGCCGGTGAGCGCGCTCTGGCGCTCGCCGAACAGCGCGGAGAGCTGCCGCAGCAGGCCTACGCGGCATACTTGCTCGGTGAAATCGCACGGGCAGGCAATCCGCAGGACCGCGTCGCGGCAGAAGCCTGTTTCAAGCGCGCGCTCGGGCTTGCAGAAAAATGCGGCATGCTAACTCTGATGGCGACTTGTCGCCGCGCAATGGATAACGCAGAAAATCGAAACAAAGAGCCCAGCATCGCGGGCAGATAACCCGCTCTCCGCGCCTGCAATTATCCAGCCAACGAGCGAATTGCTTCTATACCGGGCAGAAAGAAGTAGGCACCGCCGCGGACCCGAACAAACGGGCGCGGCCGCTCGATATGATGGTTCGTTGGCCTGTCCTGAATGGTGACTACATCTCCAGTGCAACTGAAATGTCCAAGCGGGTCCGTACCGGCGTAGAGACCACCGAAGTGAGTGTTGTTCAGCCAAGAATGCTGGATCATTTCGAATTGCCCGGCGATATCCGCATTGAGAGCGATGAACGAAATTCCACGAACCGCTTGCCTGCCGGTCGCATTTTCCTTCGCGGCGTCGAATCTTTCTCCATACGGCCTCCCACGCCGGATGATGCGGTGCATTTTTGAAAGACGCAAAGCTGTATCGGCGTCCGGCCCGATGGTATCTCGCGGATTCGCGCGGCGGATGTGAGCACCGATCGGGCAAGCCATACCGAAACGATCCTCAAAGTGGTAGAGAAAATCGTTGCGTGGAGTCCCCCCAGGGGGCTGATCGATCGGAACCAGAGGATGACCTCCGTGTGTTCGCCCAATGAGCTGCGACGCAATCTTTTCCCGCGCGGGCTCATCGGCTCGGCCATAGATACGTTCAGCCGTCGTCGCAACAAATTCATGGAAGGCCGGCACATCCTGTTCCAATTGCCGGAAAACAAGATATGTCCCATTGCGCCGGATATCGCGTGGCACAGTGTTCCCGCCAGTCTTCGCACCAGAGACATCCGCAATGCTGGTGCGGCGCTCGTTCTGGTAGCCGAGTACGAACTCACCGGGCTTAACGAGAAGAATCCTCCTTTCCTCCGGTGTAAGCTTTTTGTTGTGATCGGCGTCGCTGCTGCGTTTCCTGCCATTTCCCTCCGCCTTGGGCGAGCCCTCAATCAAAGGCTGGGAAATGCCGTCTGTAAATCCAAAATGCTCCTTCCGATCGTCATAGATCCGACCGTCGATAATCAGCGGCTCTCCATTCTGTCGCGGTGCCGGCGCCGCAACCCCGGCCATTGCCTCGATCTCGGCGTCAATGAATGATCGCAGCTTCGTTTTGTCAGCAGCGTAGAGCAACAGCATTCCATCGATGCTTTGATTCCCTTTCCAGCCACCCCACTCCCAGTGCTCGGGCGAGCTGTCACCTGTATCTCCTAGAACGTTCGACCGGCGCGGAAACTTCGTTTCCGCTGTCGGCTTCGGGGCCATGCCTTCGAGAAACTCGAGAGAGAAGCTGTTAAGCGCGTCGTCACTGATGTGGAGATGCTCAAGACCATGCACCGTAAGCGCCAGATTGATCGCTTGTTTATCGCCGCGGGCCGTCGCGCGCGTCAGACGATCGGACAACAACCTCAGCCATTTCTTTGCAGCATCGACCTCGCCGGGCACAAAGTGCCAGAAGACATAGGCGGAAAACGGCAATTTCGGATACCCGCTCAGCACCAGCCTCTGAACGTCATCCCATTCAATCTTCTCCATGGCAGCTACCCATAATCAAAGGCTTCGAAATATCGTGTCGATCTCGCCATAGTTCAGCGGTTTGAACAGCGACTGTCTCAGATCGGTACTGGCGTTGATATTGATGACACTGAGCGTGGGATAGGCGCTGTACCAGACGATCGTTTCGACCTGACTTTGGCGGACATAGGCCTTGAATGGTTGTTCCGCCTGAGCGCCTTTCCAGAAGAGGAATTTCGATGCAGGAAAGGTGTAAGATTTTCCCCCAGCGGCGACGAAGGTATTCGACCAGATGGCATTCAGGCCCTTCACTGCCGCGAGATCAATGAACTCATTCAGATAGCTTTCCCAGGCGCCGCCATAGTTATCCAGAAACAGCAATCTCTTCCCGCCGTCGATCATCACCCACCGCGCCGACAGGATCGTCGGTATGCCACCAAGTTCCCCGCGGTTAAACCAGAATCGGGATAGCAGGTTGATGGCAAAGAGCGCGAGGCGCAGCAGCCAGCAACGAATGAAGCCCGGCTTCACAGACGTGATGCTCGCCAGATGGTTTTGATACTTGTTGATGCCGCCTTCCTCTCGATCGTACTTCCTGGCATTATCCCTGGCTCGCGCGATGAGTTCAGCGGGCTCCAAAAATCTGCGTTTGTCGCTGATTTCGAGAATTCGTATCAACCCAAAGATGAAAAGCCCGATGGCATAAAAGGCCAGGATGCCGATGAGTCCGTAAGCCACAGTGACAAGAATGGCGAAGACGAACGAGCGCGCGCCCCCCGCGATCTGCTCACTGACGGAGAACGGCAGGAGACGGGCGACGAGCAGAACGCCGATGGCCGTAACGATAACCATCGCAAACCTGTCAATATCCAGCAGCAGCCGCCGGACGTTCTCGCGAACAGCGCTATAAGGCCGAAGCTGCACAGCAAGCTTCAGGGATGTTGCCCAATAGTTTAGAACAGCCAAGATCAAGCCGGCAACGATCAGACGCCCGATGACTGATACCGCCGTTACGACCGACGGCCAAAAGCCGGATTGAGTTACGTCAACACCCGCTGATCGGGTCGCAATCATTCCTGAAATGATGGCCAGCACGACCGAGCCGACAAGAAACACGATCAGTGCGTATCTGACGATAACCGCGATCTGGAGCGGAAAACGATTGATGAAAAGCTGATCGTGAGGATTCTTCGTCCAGCCGGTCAGGACGAGTTCAAAGATGCGAACGATCAGCCACACGCCAGTCAATGCAATCAGGATATGGAGGATCGCAGGTTCGATCGTGATATGGCTGGCAATCCAGGGAAACCAGGAGACCACAAAGTTGCCGATCCTGGCCCCGATGTGACTCACCTGCTCGAAGGACCGGACGATATGCCCGTGCAGCACAAACGGTCCCCACCCGAACAGCGCGCCTACGGCAATGCCTGTCGCGCAGACCACGATGAACGCCGTGATAACAGCGGCAGCCACAATCCCCGAACGCCGTCGTATTTCCCAGGGTACCGGCGCAACTTGCTCGGCCCAACGATTATCGTCTTGGCTGCGGATCACATGCCGCCGCACCTCGTCCAGAAATCCGGCCGATCGCGCTGGAATAGCATCGCCCGGCTGGCACCGCTTCGAAAGAAACGTGAGAATGCCGTGGCGGAGAAGGTTTTCACCTTTAACTTGCGCAACGGATCGCCCCGGACTGCCGCTGAAAAAGGTGTTCGCGCCGACATCATGATTCGCAAGGTACTCCTCGATCAATTGAGGCGCGGCGCGACTGGAAAACGGATAATCCGCACAATTCCGATAGACCTCATGCATGCCCTCTGACGCAATTTCCAATAACTCATCCAGAAAATCTTCTCTCGATCCGTCGAAGGTCGCCTCGAACACGAGGCTTGGAGCAAATTCACCGTCTGCATCGAGAATGACAAAGCTGCAAAAATGCAGGCTTGCGATCTTGTCGAACCGGAACAGTGGCTGACATTCAATGAGATCGTCGACGAGACGCGGCTCGGCCTTGTTGCGCAGATACTTCCGGCATGCATCCACACGGCCGGGCTCGAGCGGCGTAATGATGGTCGTGTAGTTCGGGTTCACCGCTCCTGAGCCCCGGTGGTTTGCTTATTGAAGGTAAGTACAAATGAATATGGCGCCGGCCCCTCATAGCGGATCCGGCCATCGGCTCCAGGTGCGCGCGCAAGACCGGGAATACGCAGCACCGCCCGTACCATTTCCATAAGCGCGCACTCGGCAACGTACCGCCCGAAGCAGCGACGCTCCCCGTCGCCAAAATGAATGTATTTCTCGAGCGGCCGTTGAGGATCGAAGCGCCACGGCTGTGGAATTGCGTCCGGATCGAACATAGCGGCCAGCGGTGCGGCCAGAACGCGTGCGCCGGCCGGCACGACACGCACGCGCCCTGTTCCATTTGCGATGATTGTTTCGCGCGGACAGTCGCGCACCAATAGGGGGAGCATCGGCCGGAACCGAAGAGCCTCATAGATGTAGTGTCTCAGCGCATCCCGCGATCTTGCCACTCGCTCTGCGACAGAGCGCCGTTCGACTTCCGACGCGCTACTCGTGAGGCGCTGTTCATGCGCTTCCGCGTCATCGAGTGCTGCGGCCAGACGCTGCGCTTCCTGCAAGGCATCCGGATGCGCCACGAGTTGGTCAACCGTCTGCGACGTCCCGCGGACGACCGTCGCCAGGCCGGTCGCAACCAGGCCAGTCAGGTATCGTCGTATCCAGTCTTCATCAAACCACTTTGGTGTGCCTCCGGCGTGTAGCAGCACAGTCAACCGCGTCAGCAAGTTGTCGGGAAGCTCGCTTTGGCGCGATGCGTCGATTGTCGACTTTACAGCTTCAATCTGCTCCAGCAGCTGTTGCGTCAGGGCGACCATATCGTCACGCGAGTCGATCCACGGCTGTGAGCCGACCGGAGGATTGACCATAATGATACCGGCCAGATTACGCGTGGCGCGCGCCATGCGGCGCTTGTCGTTCTTCAACGGAGCGACGCCGAAATAGTCATTGGCGATGCGAATGACGGCGGGCTCCGTGATCTCGGCAACCATGTCGATCCGGCCGTCTTTGGCAGCGACTATCCGCTCGCGGCATTCATCGGCGACAGCTTTCCTGATTGTCTGCGGGTCGATCTCCCGCTTGACCACACTCTGGAGAAGCCCTCGCTCGCGCGCGTGCTGCTCGCGCCAGTCAACCGTCATCAGGAACGGCCCCCACGGCATTCCCGGCTCGATTACCTCGCCGAGCGTGAAGTCATCAAAGCGTCCGAGAACCTCGCGGACATCGCTCATCTTGGTGAGAACGACGAGCTTGCCAAAGATCGAGATGGGACGGACACGGCGCAGCAGCGTGAAGACAAGTTTGAGAAGCCAGAGGTGTGAAAAAATATACGAGCTGAATCGGTAGCTCGCCATCTGCCTGGCTAGCGAAATTCTTTGCAGAAGCCTCGTCAGAGCGCCGCCGTCAGTCGCCCGCCAGTGGCGGCGCGGGGCTGCGGCAGCCGCGGAAGAACCGCGATGTGGACCTTCGATCATTGAATCAGGAACGTTCGTGCTCATGACGACATCCCGCAATTATCGCTGGCAACGCACGCGCTAAAAATCCGGACAGGCAATTAATTGGTATGCGCGGCAGGTCGCAGGATATCATCTCCACAAACGGACGGCCAATACTTAGAGGTTCACGAGCGGTAAGCAGATAGCAGGGTTTTTGGAAGGCAAAGAGATCAACGAACACTCTGCAAATCTTTAATAACACCAACAGTTTGGGTGGCACACACGAGACTCCGCTCCCTGATGCAGCAGGACTCTGGATGGCTCGATCGCCCCCCGCCTTAAAGAAATAGCCGATCGGGACAGCTTACGAATGTGAACTCATTCACATTCCGCGCAATTTCCGCTGCGGTGAGGTTATGGAATCCCGTGATCTGTGGGTCAGGTCACAGACAGATCGCTCCCTTTGCCGAAAAGGTACATAGCAGCCAGACAGGAGGCTCCTATGAAAAACAAGTCCAGCTTCAGCACCCGCCAGATCGTCTACATCGTCGGCGCATTTTGCACCTACGGATTATTGGTCGGCAGCCTGATCGTCCTCAATGCGAGCAACCCGCACGCCAGAGGGGAAGCAACATTCGATACCGCGACCATGGATTTTCCCGCGTCGAACACTGCACCAGCAGCAAAGGTAGCTTCGCCTTCAACCAACGCCGGCTCCTCCAATTCAGGAACTTCACCATAAGGCAAAGAACCTGCCGGTCGGAATTTCTGCCGGCCCGAACTGACGCCACCACGCGCTATCGAGAGCGCCACCCTTCACCACGATCTTTCCAGGTGGTGAAGTCTAGACCGGCTGTCCGCTATCACCTCTATCCACGTAGACTGTGGTCTACGCCCGACTGCTGTCAGCTTCTTTGATAATGAGTTAAATGAGAACACGCTGCCGCGTTGCCTCTAGCAGTCCAGCCATCACATGCATGACAGCTATCGGCGTCAGGTGCAAAGTGCGCGGTAAAAGGCCGTCATCAGCGCATGGCCCAGAACAGGCAGCCTACGCCGAAATTTTTTCCGGCGGCTGGTTCAGGAAAATCTTTGACGTTCGGTCGAGAAAACGTTTCCAATGCTTGAAAGCCCGTTCACTGTCGCGACGAATGAAGTCTGCCTGATGCTTGCCGCATTCTTCGTAAACCTGCTTCATGCCATTTGCTGAATGAGCCTCCGCGATCTTGGACGCGAACTCATTCGCAATTGAGAACTCAGCGCTCGTGCGTTCAAGCGCATCATTGCTTACATCGATCAGTTCCTCAAGAACCGCCTTCTGAACATTGAAAAACAGATCAATCGATCGCTTGTTCATACCGACAAGCTGATTGGCAATGCCATCGACCCCGTTTCCGTTTGCCGATTTTTCGACATTCAGTGCGTCAGACATGGAATATCTCCACTACTATGCCGCTTAATGGTACTTATCTCCGCTGGATCTTCATTGATCCACGTCAAACAGGAGCTAGGGATTTCGATCAACTTAACCTGGCGAATGTGATCCGGAGACAGCGAACACGCGCGGAGCTGGCGAGGCGAATGATTTACGCGTCATAAGGTACCTGATCGCCGGCGCCAGCCGAACACTAACGAGATCCGCCCCACCGAAACCACGGGCGGAAGGGTGATTACGGTATGGATCAGAGCCAAATTCTTAGCCGTCTCACTATCTCGCTAGCCATCGGTCTGCTCGTGGGCCTGGAGCGCGGCTGGCGCACCCGCGATGAGCAAGATCACCAGCGAGCTGCGGGGTTCCGGACATTTGCGCTGTCCGGCCTGCTCGGCGGTGCGACTGGAGTCGTTGCACTTCAAACCAACGGTCTGGTCGTCGGATTTGTCTTTCTTGGGTATGCGGCAATATTCGCTGCGTTCCATTGGCTTGAGGCCCAGGCAGAGCGGAACCTAAGCGTGACATCCGTCGTCGCCGGGATGTTGACATTTCTACTCGGGACGATGTCGATTACAGGAGATCCCCACATCGCGATCGCCTGCGCCGTCGCCATGACCGGTCTTCTTGCCTTGCGCGAATGGATACACAGCGGGATCGCCTCGCTCAAGTGGCAAGAACTCCGTGCAATCCTCATTCTGCTCGCGATGTCTTTCCTGCTGCTGCCGATTCTACCAAACCGGACAATTGATCCGTGGAATTCGGTCAACCCCTATGAGATCTGGCTTCTTGCCATTCTGACAGCTGCGATTTCCTTTGTGGGATACATCGCGGTTCGGATCCTGGGAGATCGTCTCGGCATTGTCATGACTGCGATCGCAGGCGGTCTGGCATCATCGACCGTAACGACCGTGACCTTCGCAGCGCTTGGCCGAGCGCATCCTGGCTCTTCCAAACTTCTGAGCGCCGGTATTGTGATCTCCGGTACTGTCATGATGGTCCGCGTCGCTGTGGTGGCAGTCGCTCTAAATCGAGCGTTGCTCGGTCCGCTGTTGCTGCCGCTTGCGAGCGCGGCCGCGATCCTTCTGGCCGGAGCTGTAATCCTGTTGCTAAGCAACACCGAACGACAAACGCCCAAACTCCAGATAGACAATCCGCTTGCGTTCGGAACGGCTCTCAAATCGGCGGCCTTTATCGGCGCCGTGATCCTCGCCGCCGAAATCATCCGTCAGACATTTGGAAGCACGGGCGTTCTAATGGTCGCAGCTCTCTCCGGTGTGGCTGACGTCGACGCCGTAACCATCTCGATGGCTCGACTAGGCGGGGGATATCTCGACCTCAATATCGCTGCTCAGGCGATCATGATCGCGGTCGGCGTTAACACCGCCTCAAAAGCCGTGATTGCTGGGTGGGCTGGAGGGCGAGACATTGGGATGCTGGTTGGCGGGATCAGCGGCGCCGCCATTGCTGCTGGGCTCGCTGCGATAACATGGCAAATTCAGGGATAGTCCCGGAACATCGACAGATGCTCGCAGCGCCGCTGACAGCCCGTGGAACGCACGAACGACTTGACGCAGGTCAATCGGTAATCCTCGCACCAACGTAGAGTTGCTACAGTCTTGCAAAAGGAACGTCGATCGTGGCTTGGATCGTGCGCATACTGCTCTACATCGCTGCTCCGATTACCGCGTTGTTCGTCGCACGCGATGCTCTCAATTTCGGTGTTTTCCAGATGATGATTACGACTGTGCTGATCGCAGCGCTGGTCGCTGCTGCCGCCTTCTGGCCTCGCCGGTGGAAGTCCTAGGAGTGCTCAAGATGGCCCGTCGGAAGTCCTCGTATTGGCTGAACGACGGCTAAAGCACAAACCGGCAGATGCAAACCGTATCAAAGCGATGCAAGCACCGCCGTCCGCACTGAATCCGTGATGCGCGGTAACGGCGGCTTCGCTGGACGATCAATGCGACATAAAGACGGGGACCGTCATCGTCGAGAGTATTCCGCGCGTCGTACCGCCAAGCACGAATTCGCGAAGCCGGGAGTGCCCGTAACCACCCATCACGATCATGCTCGCCGAACAATCCGATATATGTGACAGAATAGCATCGGCCACATCAATATCGGCTGCGGGCACCGCTTCGACTTCTACGTTGATACCGTGCCGTGCAAGATGGTTACCGATCTCCGCGCCGCGAATTTCACGCTCACCTGCGGTTTTTTGATTGGTGACGATAAACAATTCCACGGTCTGAGACTTCTTCAGCAGCGGCAGCGCATCGTTGATGGCACGCGTTGCGGCGCGGCTGCCATCCCAACAGCACACAATGCGGTCGAACTTCAATCCATCCTTCTGTATATAGGGCACGACGATCAACGGTCGCCCCGAATCGAATAACGTCGCCTCGATCAGGATATCGTTGTTCGCGCCGTGATCGTCATCAGACTGCATTACAACGCTCAAATCGAACCGCCGAGCCATCGCTGAAAACGCACTGGGCGGCCCAAATTCGCTCTGAGTAATCAGCCGGGGCTCTACCGAGAGCAGACTCCGTTTGGCGCCCTCCTCGAAACGGGCGACCGCCTCGCGCGCTGCTCTTTCCTGTTCGGCGACGAGCCCTGCAAGAACATGGGATGGAAAATCCGGCATGAGGAAGCTTGGAATACTGCTGCCATCGGCGAAAGCCACTCCTGCGATGTGCGAGTCGAATGCCTCGGCAATCGAGATCGCATATTCACGAACGCTATCGCGCGACTTATCAAGCTCCAGATTGAGGATAATGTCCTTGATCATGATTTTCTCCAAAATACGATGCCGACCTTGGAAAGTATGTCGCATGCCGATTGCACATGATTGACTCATATCAACTTGGAAAGCAGTTCAAATAGGTATCATAATGAAATTAGCCCCTCCTATCCGTATAATGTGGGAATTGGCCGGCAAGAGATTTCGATGCTTTACGCTTTGATGTCCGACATTCATGGCAATCGGGAAGCATTTGAGGCGTGTCTTCAGCATGCGGAGACGCACAACACGGGCCGCTATGTTTTTCTGGGCGACTACGTCGGTTATGGAGCGGACCCCGAATGGGTCGTGAATAAGGTCATGTCTTTCGTCGATGGCGGCGCGATCGCCGTCGTTGGCAACCACGACCGAGCGATTTCGGATCATTCGATTTCCATGAACAGGAACGCGGAACTGGCCATCGAATGGACCCGTACTCAACTCAGCAATCGATCGACTAAATTTCTTGATCTCCTGCCTATGACGATAGAGGAATCGGCGTATCTGTATGTGCATGGCGATGCGTCGGCTCCCGCGCGTTTTAACTACGTAACGGACTCAGACACCGCCCGCCGCAGCCTTCACGCTAATCATGCCCACGTGACCTTCTGTGGTCACGTTCATATACCAGCCATTTACGCGTTATCTTCCCTGGAGAAGCTGATTTCATTTCAGCCCATACCAAATATAGCTATTCCGATTCTGAAGCAGCGCAGATGGCTGGCGGTTGTCGGATCTGTTGGACAGCCGCGCGACGGTCACACGGCAGCAAGTTACTCCACATTCGACGACCAGACGTCGGAGATCACGTATCACCGCGTTCCATATGATATCGAAACGGCGGCATCAAAAATTCGCGCCGCCGGGCTCCCGCACAATCTTGCCGACCGATTGTTCCGAGGGCGATGAAATGGCAAGGCCGCGACTGACGTCTGGATCAACAATAGACGGATTTATCATCGGACAACCCATTCACACCGGCGGCATGGCGATGCTGTGGAGCGTGACCCATCCCGATATCGACGTTCCTCTGGTTATGAAGGTGCCACTGCTGTTCGAAGGCGAGGATCCGAGCGCGATTGTTGGGTTCGAAATGGAACAGATGATCCTTCCGCGCCTGTCGGGACCGCATGTGCCGAGATTCTTTGCCTCCGGCGATTTCAGCGTTCAGCCTTACATTGTCATGGAGTATATCGCCGGGAGCAGCCTGATGCCGCTCCTCGATCAGTTGCCGCGAAACTACGATGAAACGATCAGTATAGCCTCCCGCGTTGCGACGGCGATAGACGACATTCACCGGCAGCATGTCATCCACCTCGATATCAAGCCTTCGAACATTTTGATCCGGCCAAACGGCGATGTTGTCCTGATTGACTTTGGCCTTGCCCACCACAGCCAGTTACCGGATCTTATGGACGAAGAATTTCGTGTTCCCTATGGGACTGCACCATACATGGCTCCGGAGCAAATTCTTGGCATCCGGCGCGATCCACGCAGCGACATCTTTGCGCTGGGCGTTTTGATTTACTTTCTTTCGACGGGCAAGCGCCCTTTTGGGGAGTCTCAATCACTCAAGGGTCTCAAGCAGCGGCTCTGGAAAGAACCCATTCCGCCCCGAGCCATACGACATGACTATCCGCCCGAGCTTCAGGAAATCGTTCTGCACTGTCTCGAGGTGAATCCCTCTGAACGCTATCCAACAGCGGCCCAAGTCGGGTTTGAATTGGGCAATCCAACACAAGTGAGGCTGACAGCACGCGCCAACAAGACCGAACCTGGCTCTTTCTGGAGTTCGCTCAAGCGGAAATTCGATCAAAACAATATTGAGTTGCTGCGCCGGAATTCCATGACAACGCAAATTGCAGCTGCTCCGATCGTTATGCTCGCGATTGATTTAAGCGAAGAATCCGGCAATCTTTCCGACGCGCTGCAAAGACAGACGCTTCAGACCCTGGGGACTATTCCGGGTGCAAGAATTGCATGTGTCAATGTCCTCAAACTCAATCGCGTCGCTATCGATCGCACGCTGGACGAGAGCGGCAACAACAAGCACGTCGACCGGCTGGCGCGTCTTAAAAACTGGGCCCATCCGCTTCAGCTCGCCGACAGCAAAATCACATATCACGTACTGGAGGCGATGGATCCTGCGCAATCCATTCTGGAGTTTGCGAACGCCAATCACGCCGATCACATCATCATGGGCGCACGAGCCAATTCCACTTCCCGTAAATTCCTGGGCAGTGTCTCAGCTGTTGTCGCGTCACGCGCGCCCTGCACAGTGACCGTTGTGCGCAACCGCGATTCGGTTTCTTCTCGTAACAGACTTATCGGCTGACGAAAATGCACATGCGCTCAGATCTCAACATTCGTTATGGCGAGGAGCGCCTGCCGCGCTACACAAGCTATCCGACAGCGCCGCATTTTTCGGCTGCAATCTCGCAAAAAACCTATCGCCAGTGGCTCGCCTCTATTCCTCAAGAGCGAACGGTTTCGCTCTATCTGCACATACCCTTCTGCCGATCCATGTGCTGGTATTGTGGCTGCAATACAAAGATTACCCGGCGCGATGAACCCATCGCCGACTATCTCGCGGCGTTGCGGCAAGAGATCAGCATCGTGGCAGATCATATCGGGCGCCCGCTCAAAGTCCATCAGATTCACTTCGGCGGCGGAACGCCGACCATCGTAACGCCCGTTCAGTTTGCTGAACTGATGAACATTCTGAGGCAAAAATTCTCTTTTCTTTCCGACACTGAGGTCGCCGTCGAGATCGATCCACGCACGCTCACTGATGAGATGATGCTTGAACTTGGTGCGAGCGGAGTCACACGGGCCAGTCTCGGCGTACAGAGCTTCGACCCTGTGGTGCAGCAGGCCATCAACCGTGTGCAAAGTTTTGAAGCCACTGCCGCCGCGACCGAAGGACTGCGGGCGGCAGGCGTGCGCGGTATCAACTTCGATCTGATTTATGGCTTGCCGCATCAGACGGTTGCGTCGTGCTTCGATACGGTCCGGCAATGTCTTCAACTCCGTCCCGACCGTCTTTCAGTTTTCGGCTATGCTCACGTTCCGACGTTCAAGAAGCATCAGCGCAAGATTGACGAAGCTGCGCTTCCTGATGGAGCCAACCGCCATCTCCAGGCGAACATGATCGCCTGTTCCCTGACCTCCGCAGGTTATCGGCAGATCGGCCTCGATCATTTCTCCCTTCCTGGAGACAGCCTGACGACGGCGCACGCAGCAGGAAGCCTTCACCGGAACTTTCAGGGCTATACCAACGACGCCAGCGATATTTTGATTGGCTTTGGCGCAAGCGCCATCGGACGGCTTGACCAGGGTTACGTCCAGAATGACACCGCACCGCGATCCTATTGCGAACTGGTCAACGGTGGAGATCTCGCGACTCGAAAAGGCTATGCGTTGACGGCCGACGACCGTCTGCGCGCCGACATTATCGAGCGGATCATGTGCGATTTCCGCGTTGACCTGCGGCAGGTTTGCTCAAGGCACGGAACAACACCGGACGCCGTACTTCAGTCGGCCAGTCGCTTGCACGCGCTGACTGCCGATGGCGTGGTCCACCTCCAAGGGTCTGTACTTTCAGTCGCGGATGACGCGCGCCACCTGGTACGGAGCGTCGCCTCAGCATTCGACGCCTATATCGGAACGTCAGGTCCGGTCTACAGCCGCGCGGTGTGAACCGGAAGCGCTAAGTACCCGGGAAAACGGCATCTGGAATGACACAACCTGTCAACCGTCTCCGGTGAGACACCCAATCCACCAGTCGAGACACGCGATATATCACGCTTGTCACTTGAGAAACGAACTAGTGATCATCGCAATGCACGCGATGACACCTAGCGCTGGTACCCAGACCGGCACGCTGACGTGAGGATGCGAAGATAAAGCGCCCCGATACCGAAGTCTCAGCAGAGCTATGTTGACCAGAGCAAAAACCACAAGCGTTGCCAGCGAAGTTCCTTCCGCCAGCCATGCGAACGGGACTGACAGCGCGAGCGGAATCACGCAGGCCACAATCAATGTAGTTGCCACTACAGGCGTTCCGGTAGCGGAATGAACCCTCGCAAGCACGTTCGGCAAATCCCCGTCACGCGCCAATCCATAGATGACACGCGACGCCATGGTCATCTGGGCCAAAATCGTATTCAGCGTCGCCACAATCGCGATAAGGCTGATCGTCCTCGGATTAACGTCTGCCACCGCGTGAAAAACCAGGCTGAGCGGCGCCGGCGACAACGCGAGGCGCTCGATTGACACTGTGGAAACAGCAACTGCGGCTATCAGGATATACAGCGCTGTCGATATCAGCAGCGTCAGAACCATCGCGCGAGGGATATCCCGGCGCGGTTGCTTGGCCTCCTCAACCACATTGGCAAGATCCTCAAAGCCGATGAAAGCGAAGAAGGCCAGCAGGCTGCCGAACGCAATACCAGACAACGCTGTGGCTTCCAACGGCGGAACATTCCTGAACGCAGCCGCGATCGGAACGTCCGAATAGACAGCGGTGGCAATGATCGCAACAAGGCCCCCTGCTTCGATCAGCGTGAATAGGCTGGCCAGCACCACCGATTCGAGAATGCCCCACGCCGCGACAACACCAAGCAGAACGACGACCGCCATGACGATCAGGTCCCGGGGCCAGTCCAGAAACTGCTGGATGTAACCGGCGGACCCCAGCGCCACGGCGGCGGAGGAGACCGTCGCAATGCCGATCGTCAACAAACCTACCAAAATCGAAAGCGGCCGTGACTCGAAGGCGGCTTTTACATAGGCGGCCTCGCCTGCGCTCACCGGAAATCGCGTGGACAACTCAATATACGAAGCCACAGTGAGCGCCATGATGGCCGCGGCGAGAAGAAACGACCATGGTGCATAAACACCGGCGTGACCGGCGACCTCACCAATGAGCACATAGATACCTGCACCAATCGTGATGCCGGTGCCATAGAGAACGAGCAATGGCAGTCCAAGCCGCCGCTTGAGTGTCGCAGGTGTGTTAGACGGCAAGCGTGTGAGCATCGGGGATGCGTGATCGGTCATGAGCCATCCGGACCCGGCAGCATCCGAACAAGGGTGCGGTCGCGAAACACATAATGATGGACAAGAGCCCCAAGTGCGTGAATGCCCGCCAGTATCATCAGCGCATGGGCGGACAATTCATGCACCTCCATCATAATGTTTGCAAGCTTGGCATCGAACGTCAAAGGCGAGGGAATTTCAGCGACGCCGTAAAGCGGCAAGCCTTGGCCATAAGAGAATTGAAGCACAATGCCAGTGACTGGCACCATCAAAAGCATCGCATAGAGTACATAATGCATCAGCCTTCCCACCCCAGGCCATATTCCGAATACCGGGCGCTCGGCCGGCGGCAGCGAAGACATGGCGCGCCAGAGCGCTCGCAGCACGAGAATATCGAGCAGTGCCAACCCCACTGTGATGTGAACAAATAGAGTGACGCTGCGGCTCGTTACCTTCATCAGGTCGTTCGTGAAAACACCTAGCATCCAGCACACCACGACAAGAATAGCCATCAACCAATGCAGAACCTTGGAGACGGTGCTGTAGCTCTGGAGCGTGCGATTAAGGTGCATTTGAAAAGCCTCTGGACAACGCTATCGGGGCTTGCAGCGAAGCCTTTGACCTGCATCAAGGACGTGGTGGCGATCACAGCCTCATCAATGACCTTACCTGCTCCAGAATGGGCTGACCGCCGCGAACGCGCCATAGGCCGCGGCCGCTTTCTTCAGCAATCTCTCTCGCTTCCGCGATGCAATTCCTCGGGTGCAGCTTGAGTGACTTTCGATTTATGCGTGGTTATCTGTCGAACCGCGTCAATACTCACCGCCGCGAGGAATTGTCCCGCAGTCGCTGCGTTGGACAAACAGGCAGTACGAACGCTCATTGCGCTCACTCGCCGCGATACGGCACAAGCGCCGTCAATGCGAGAGAAACACCGGGACCGGTGGCCGCATAAGCACGCTTCTGGTGGCGCCCCCAAGAACAAATTCGCGAAAGCGCGAATGGCCGTAAGCACCCATCACCAGGAGATCCGCACTCCGCAGCATCAAGTGCGATTCGAAGACGGTGGCAATATCGCGGCCGGCGGCGTCGACTTCGTCGAGAACAACATTCACGCCATGACGCGCCAGATATCTGGCAAGCTCAGCGCCAGAACGCCCGCTGGAAAATACTTTCTCATTAGTCACCGTCAATACGGAGACAAGTTTCGCTTTTTTAAGGATTGGCAAGGCGTCGGCCACGGCGCGCGAGGAATTCCGGCTGAAATCCCAAGCGACGACCACCGTGTCCAACGCAACAGCCCTGCTCCATCTCGGACGTTCCGGCAGAACAACTGTAGGTCGCCCCGAACCGAAGATCAGGGTTTCGGCAAGCCATCGCTCAACGGTATCGGTATCGGACATCGGGATGATGGTGAGATCCCTGAGACGCGCATAATCAGTGACCAGATCGGGAAATTCCGGCGTCGTGCATTTTTCCAGAACAACTTCCTGAAACACACCCTTCTGGTCGGCGACCTTTCTAAACTCAGCGAGTTCTTGCGCGGCAGCGGTCGCACTTTTCTTCAATTCGGCGGAAACCAGCGCCGGGACATTGAGCAGGGCGCTACCCATCGGACTAGCCGGCGCTGGCACTCTGACTTCGCAGGCAATTGCCGAAATACGAGATTCAAGCGAAACCGCAAGGGCGACAGCATCATCAATCGCCGACCGCTTCGTCGGTTCCGGATAGGTTGTAAGGGAAATCAGAATATCCTCGAATGCCATCGCGGGCTCCTTTTTCCGAATAACTCACGCCCTTCTTATCGTCGAACGAAGACCGTTCCTTGATTCATCGCAAGCCCGTCAAATATGCCTGACATTAGGCTGTCTCGTCTTCATGGCCGGTCCGGCCAGAGGCGATTTTATCGATGTGATCGGCGATGTTAGGCTCGCGGGAAATCAAGGTTTTCAGGTCCGAGGCGTCGAGTACCAAAAGCCTTGAGCGGGTACATGCTTTTACCGTCGCCGAACGCTTGGTATTTCTGAGCAGTGCCCGTTCGCCGAAAAACTGCCCGGGCCCTAGCAGAACCGTATGGCCGGGCCGCAACTCTATCTCCACTTCCCCTTCCGTGATGAAGTACATTGCATGGGCGATATCGCCGCGGCGAACGATTATATCGCCCTTCTCGACTTGCCGGGCTCGCAATAATTGCATCACGTGAGCGATATCGCCCGCGGTCAAATGAGAAAAGATCGGTACGCGCGCCACCATGCTCCAGGTAACGATGAAGTCACGCCGGTGGATGACGTCCGAGAATGCCGTCGCAACGATGCCAACGGGCAATGCAATCATCACAAGACCACTAACGATGATAACCGCAGCCACCATCTTCCCGATCGCAGTCGCCGGGACAACATCGCCGTATCCGATCGTGGTGAGCGTGACAATCGACCACCACATGGCGTCCGGTATGGTCCCAAACTTGTCTGGCTGCGCTCGTCCCTCAACCACATGCATTACGCTCGCGGAAATAAGCGTCGCACAAATCAGGATGATGAGGCAGCCGATGAGCGCGCGCCGTTCGTTCCAAAGAACAGCAAGCAACGAACTCATACCGGAGGAATACCGGCTAAACTTCATCACGCGCAGAACGCGCAGAACGATCAAAACACGAAGATCGGCCACTTCCAGAATCCCGCCCCAAAGGGGAGCGATGGCGAGACAGTCGATAATCCCCTGCGCGCTCAGAATATAGCTGAGGCGCGCGGCACGCCTATTCAGCTCGCGATAAGGAACATGTTCCGGAGCTATCCAGATCCGGACGGCATACTCCACGCTAAAAAGAGCGAGACTAACGATCTCAATGGCAAGAAAAATAGTGCCATATTTGCTGTTCAGATGTGGCACCGTCTCCAAAACCGTCCCACACAGACTTACCGCAACGAATGCCGCAATGGTCGAGTTAACGAGCATCCCCGCACTCGTGCCATGCGGCGACGCTTCCAGGATCTCGTAAAGATGCCGGCGCATACGCGCGGCAGCCACCTTGTAAGCCATGGTGCAACGCCTCTCGATCAAGGATGAGCGGCAGCAAGGCACCGGCCGGAAATCTGGCCGCTCCGACCCGTCATGCGCTTGAACCATTGGTATCCGATGGGCAGCGGGACCGATTGATTCACATCAGATTCAGGGGGCCCCGAGCTCATCTTTTCGATCTAAGGGGGGTCAACGCCGCGAAACATTCCGGACTGGATGTTTTTCAGGATCGCGAGCCGGGCGGATCCATGCCTCGGGCTCGCACGAACCGGCACCGCTGAGCGCGGGAAACACAGATTGCTCAATCGGTCGAGATCTGAATTCAAAGCCGATTCGATGATACCAACTACCGCCTCTTCGTCTCGCCTATAAGCAAGGGGCCGAAGTAAACTGCAAAGCCAAGAAACGCGGCCGCCCACGCGTATGCCGCCAGATGCAGCAACTGACTGCTCAAGGCCGGGAAGATGACTGCGCAGATGCGGGCAAGCGCGGCTATCACAATGGCGGCATAGATTCCCTGCGTGAAGGTGGATGCAGTCAGCGGCTGGCCAGTATGACCGAGACTTGCGCGCGTCATCACCGCCAACGTCATGACGCCAGCGGCTCCCGCCATCCATGCGTGGACGGCGCCACTTGCGGGAATAAAATTGAAGGCAGACGCCGCGGCCAACAGGAAGCCAGCCGGAATGAAGGCATATCCGACGTGCAGGATGAGGACGAGGCGCTCCCGAAACGCGCGGTCACCAGCCCACCGGCCGAGGCGGACAACGTGCAGAACTCCAACCGCAGTAAAAAGGACGCCGCTCGGAAAACCGTCCTGCTGGATCACCCACACAAGCAGTGTCGCCGCACTCAGGATGACGATCGCAATGTCGAATCTGGCAAAAGGAGATGGCAGGCGCCCGGGATTTTCCCGCGCCAGCCAGTTACGCGTGAAACTTGGGATGATGCGGCCACCGATCAACACGATGAGTAGGACGACGACGGCGATACCGGCGCGGATGCCGTAGTTCGCTTCGCCGGTGAGATGAGCCTCGAGATGGAAAGCGATGTTGCCCGCCAATAGGAGCGCGACAAGCAATACAACCTTAAGATTCCGCCAGTTACTTCCGTAAACAATTTCCCGGCTGGTAACGGCCGTGATCAGCCCCAGAAAGCTAATGTCTATCGTCATTGCCGCAAACCAGCCGATTCCTGCTGAACATGTCACGGCAAGACGACCCAATGTCCAAACAATGACCAGCACGAGCAATGGCATACCCTGGATCGGCAGCCGCCCGGTCCAGTTCGGAATCGCCGTAAACAAAAATCCGGTGATGATGGCAGGCAAATAGCCATACAGCATTTCATGCACATGCCAGTCACGTGGAGAGAATGCAGTACTCAGCGTCAGTTCGCCGAGAAACATCGGAAGCCATGCGAGCACAGCAATGCCCGCATAGACTGCACCGAGCAAGAAGAACGGCCGGAAGCCGTACGACAGCACGGCAGGTCCCCGATAGAGCCGCAGCCGCGGCACCGATGTTGCTGAAGTTGTCATATACTTAAAGGTCTTTTGTGATTAACGGGTGCCCGTTTCAGGCTGCGCAGAGCGACATGGATTCGAGCGCCTCAAGCCATTCTCCGATTTGACCGATGTCCTCGGGAAGTTCGACTGAGAACTCGCCGGCAAAATTTCTCCATGCATCCAGGTTGCGGATCGGCACGCCGATAATAACCGGTATGCCGCGTTCCAGCGCTTTCGCTATCAACCCACACATACCTCCGCCATCGGCTTCCACCTTCCCGAACTTGTTAAGCACCAGAAGGACAGGATTACTTTCGAGACTGTTTTCAACCTTTATGGCGGCTTCGATCAGCGCCGCCAAGTCCAGACGGCATCCCCTCGCGCCGGCGCCACGGTCCTCAAAGAGCAAAGTGCGATCGCCACTCGCGAGATCTTCGAGCAACACATCGCATCGCTTATCAGTCCCCTCAAATGCCGGTTGCTGCAGAACTCCCGACAGAATCAGATTGCGTGAGCGGCATTCGCTGACGATCCACTTGAATATCGCATCCGGATATTCGTCATTCGCGTAAACAACCGCAGCAAGGCTGGATTCGAGCGGCCGGGTCAGATCAGGCGCCGGGGCGGAATGTAATACAAACATCGGAATTCACCTCGATTGGGCGCGCCCCGATCAGTTCAAGACAATACGGGATCGCAGGGAAGATGGCATTCAGGCAAACGTCAATGGCCGCAGGGCGGCCGGGCAGGTTGACGATCAGCGAATGATTGCGTGTACCGGCGAGTTGACGCGACAAAATCGCAGTCGGAACGTGGTCCAGACTCACTCGCCGCATCAATTCACCGAAACCCGCCAGTTCGCGGCCGATGACCATGCGCGTTCCCTCCGGTGTGAGGTCGCGCGGAGCGGGTCCGGTTCCACCTGTGGTCAGGACAAGATCGCAACCTTCGCGATCCGACAATTCGATCAGCGCATTGGCAACACTTTCCGCGCCATCGGGAATGACCTTGAAGATGACGATCCAATTCGACCGTATAACCTTTTCCAGGAAGTCACTGATGGTCTTCCCACTCTTGTCTTCATAAATACCCCTGCTCGCGCGATCTGAAACAACAAGGATACCGATCCGTGCGAGCGTTTTTGATCCGGTGAGATTGGCTGGCTTGTCAAATCCGGGACTCATGAACAGCCTCCGCTCCCTCCACACATGCACCCTGCATGAGCATGGTCGGTATCAACATGGGAGGCTGGTTGAGCTTCGTCCTGCTTCAGCGACCAGCCAACCATGTACGTCAGACAACCCGCTCCCGGATCGTCAGCACGTTCGAGAACATTCATAAGGCCGAGCCAGTCTTCGCTACCGGCTAAATTTGAAAAACGCCCCACGGCACCTGCTGCGTACTCACCGATGCTTTCCCCGAACCGGCCGGACATGGCGTCGACGCGCGTCAGCAACACAATGTCGCCACAGGCAATCAGTGCCTCGGCGGCATAGGCCTGGTCATTAAGGCCACGGATAATCTCACCGAGCTGCATGTAGTGCCCCTCGCTACTGGACCAGCGGCGTATCGGTCGCGGCGAGCGAAATGCCTGTGATCTTGGCCCGGCCCGCAAGGATTGAAATGTATTGCGCAAGCGCACGATGTTCGACGCTAGATGCCAAATAATCGGCGATCCGCTCGCGCACGATTTCGAAAGGCAATGTCTGCCCCTCGGCGCGATAATCGAGACGCACGATGTGGAATCCATAGCGGGTTTCCACGACCGCAACGTCGCCCGGCCGCATCCGCTCTAGCGCCATCTCAAATTCCGGCACCGTTTGTCCGCGCGTGATCTGCCCGAGATAGCCGCCCTCCAGTGCCGACATTTTGCAGTCGGAATGATGGGTCGCGAGATCCGAAAAAGCAGAACGATCCGATTTCACGGCCGCAAGGAGCGTATCGGCGGTCGCCCGTGCCGCGGTGCGGGCGGCCACATTGCCGCGAGGCGCGGCGACCAGAATGTGAGCCACCTCATAGATATCTCCCAAGCGAAACCGCGGGCGGTTCTGTTCGTAAAACCGCCAGCAGGCCGCCTCGTCCGGCTCCGGAGTCGCGACTTCGCGCTCGACCAGCGTCCGCATTGCCGCCTCGTCGGCGGTCTCGGTACGGCCATCAGGATCGCTAAGCGGCTCTGCATCAATGTCAAGACGCGCTGATTCCTGAAGTAGCAATTCCCGGACGACCAAGGCGCGAGCCGCGGCCTGCCACGCTAGAATCGGCTTTTCAGCCGGATGGTTTTGAACTTCCCTGGCAATCGCCTCGCGGGAAATCACGACCTCGTTGACACTAATCGTCTTCGGCTTCGGCAAGACATTCGAGACCGAGCAGTTCATGATTTTACTCCGCGGGTTGGACAGGTGGCGGGGCAGCCCGGCCACCGTTGCGGCAGCGGACGACTTGATAACCACGTCGACCGAGATACCAGACCGGAGCGCTCCACACGTGGACAAGGCGGGTAAAAGGAAAGATAAGAAAGATCGTCATTCCAAGCACCAGATGCGCCTTGAAGATCGGATGCACATCCAGAATGTTCGCAGCCGCGCCTGGTTGCAGCGTCACAATCGACTGAGCCCACGTCATGAATTTCACCATTTCGTGACCGTCGAGATGGCCGAGTGACAGAGGGATGGTCGCAAGTCCCAGCAGCAGCTGAACGAACAGGACCAGCAGAATCGCAGTATCGCCAAACGACGAGTTGGCGCGGATGCGCGCATCGAACAGACGCCGGTGCGTCAGAAGGGAAATACCGACGAGACACATGATGCCGGCCACGCCGCCAGCGACGATTGCGAGTACCTGCTTGAAACCATGAGAGATGCCAAGCATATCGAACACCCAGATCGGCGTCAGCAGACCAACGAAATGGCCCAGAAAAATAACCAGAATGCCGACATGAAACAGGTTCGATCCCCACATCAGTTGGCGCCGCCGCAGCAGCTGGCTGGATCCGGTGCGCCACGTATACTGCTCGCGGTCGAACCGAAAGAGGCTCCCGAACAGAAACACTGTGAGACAAAGGTAGGGATACCAGCCGAAGACGATGGCGTTGAGCGTTTGCATCATTGCTGCCTTCCTTAGAGAGCTGACGGCGTGGGCTTGACTGCACGCGTGGCATGGCGAAGGCGAGCGGCAAGGCTTTCGTGCCCGCATGCATTCTGCGAGCTCGGGCCGAACCTGACCTCCTCTTCTTCCCACGCGGCATCGAGCACAGCGAAGTCCATTGGATCCGGATCGGGACCTTTCAGGAGCTCATCGACAATCGCTCTTTGCGGCGCTTCGGCCACAATCGCCACAAGCGCATCGAAAATAGCTTTGTAGCTGGACTTGCGGCGCCCCAGCCGCTCAGCCATTGCGGCAAGGATATGCGCTGGCTGGGCGAGCAGATCGCGCGCCGCCGTCACGGGTTGCGTTGACAGGAATTCGAGAAACAACGGCACAAAGTCCGGCAATTCGTTTGCTGCAATGGCAAAGCCGGCATCTTCGTACAATGTCCTGAGATCAACCATGGCCTGGCCCCGATCGCGGCTTTCACCATGAACGTGTTCGAACAGATGCAGGGCAAGAGCCCTGCTCCGGTCGAACAACAGACCGTAGCTCTCCTGAAGGTCGTAAAGTTCCCCAGACGCGATTTCCTCGATCAGGGCATCAAGCGCGCGCCGCTGGGCGGCAGGCACGAGGTTCTCCGAATCCAGTACCGCTCCGAACTCTGAAACCACCGCAATCATTTCCCGGGAAGGATAGGTGAGAAGCGCCGAAAGGACTTTGAAGGTCTTCATCACACAACCTCCATCGGATTCTTTGCCTTGCGCGGCGAACCGAACAGATTGACTTCGGTTTCGCCGCCCGAGCATCCGTTACCGAATGTAAAGCCACATGAGCCGCGCAAATCGTAGGCGTCGGCGCCGACTTCACGATGGGCCGTCGGAATAACGAACCTGTCCTCGTAGTTGGCTATTGCCATGATCTTGTACATTTCATCGATTTGTTCGGCCTTCAGGCCGACCCGCCGCGCAATCGCTTCATCGACAACCCCGTCGATCGTCTTGGCGCGCATGAAGGCCCGCATCGCAAGCATACGCTCGAGCGCAAGCGTCACCGGCTTCTCGTCCCCTGCGGTCAGCAAGTTTGCGAGGTACCTCATTGGAATACGCAGCGATCTGACGTCGGGCATTTCACCGTCAATACCAATCTTCCCGGCGGATGCTGCCGAGGTAATCGGCGACAGCGGCGGCACGTACCAGACCATTGGCAACGTGCGATATTCCGGATGCAGCGGGAACGCCACCTTCCATTCCATCGCCATTTTCCAGATCGGCGATATTTTGGCGGCTTCCAGCCACGCATGGGGAATGCCCTGTCGTTCCGCCTCGGCCATCACCAGCGGATCGTTGGGATTCAGGAAGACGTCGAGTTGGGCCTGATACAGATCGCGCTCGTCCGGCATGCTGGCGGCCTCCGCGATCCGATCTGCATCGTAGAGCACCACGCCGAGATAGCGGATGCGGCCGACACATGTTTCAGAACATACGGTCGGTTGACCGGCCTCGATCCGCGGATAGCAGAAGACGCATTTTTCCGACTTCCCCGAAGACCAGTTGTAGTAAATCTTCTTGTAGGGACATCCGGAGACGCACATGCGCCAGCCACGGCACTTGTCTTGATCGATCAGGACGATGCCGTCTTCCTCGCGCTTGTAGATCGCGCCCGAAGGACACGCTGCTACGCAGGTTGGGTTCAGACAATGCTCGCACAATCGCGGCAGATACATCATGAAGGTGTTTTCGAACTGGCCGTAAATCTCCTTCTGCACGCCGTCGAAATTCACATCCTTCGAGCGCGCAGCGAATTCTCCGCCAAGAATTTCCTCCCAGTTTGGCCCCCATTCGATCTTCTCCATACGTTCACCGGAAATGAGCGAGCGCGGACGGGCGGTCGGCATCGCCGCCATCTCGGGAGCCTTCTGCAGATGCTCGTAGTCGAAAGTGAACGGCTCGTAATAATCGTCAATCTCCGGCAAATCAGGGTTGGCGAAAATATTCGCCAACACGCGCCACTTGCCGCCGATCCGAGGCGCAATCGAGCCATTACGCTTGCGGGTCCAGCCACCTTTCCAGCGCACCTGATTTTCCCAGTCCTTGGGATAGCCGATGCCGGGCTTCGTTTCGACGTTGTTGAACCACGCGTATTCCATACCCTCGCGGCTGGTCCAGACGTTCTTGCAAGTCACGCTACAGGTGTGACACCCGATACACTTGTCGAGATTCAGCACCATTGCAATTTGGGCACGGATTTTCATTCTGCAGCCTCCAGGCCGGATGTGGTTGCGGCCAGCGGCGTGTCGAGCCAATCGATGTTTGCCATCTTGCGAACGGCGACGAATTCATCGCGGTTCGAGCCCACCGTGCCGTAGTAATTGAAGCCGTAGGATTGCTGAGCGTACCCGCCAATCATGTGTGTCGGCTTGAGTACGACACGGGTCACGGAATTGTGGATACCGCCACGCTGGCCGGTTTGCTCTGAGCCCGGCACGTTCACGATCTTCTCCTGGGCATGGTACATCATGCACATGCCTTGCTTGACGCGCTGAGAGACCACCGCACGGGCCACGAGCGCCCCATTGGTGTTGAAGACCTCGATCCAGTCGTTATCAACGATGCCGGCACCCTTCGCGTCGGCTTCGCTGATCCAGACAATCGGACCGCCGCGCGACAGCGTGAGCATCAGTAAGTTGTCGGTGTAGGTTGAGTGAATGCCCCATTTCTGATGCGGCGTAAGGAAATTCAGCACCATTGTCTTGTTGCCGTTTGGCTTGCGGTCGATCACAGGACCGACCGACTTGGTGTCGATTGGCGGACGATAAACACAGAAGCCCTCACCGAACGCCCTCATCCACAGATGATCCTGATAAAGCTGCTGGCGGCCCGTAAGCGTCCGCCAGGGGATCAGTTCGTGGACGTTGGTGTAGCAGGCGTTGTAGCAGACCTTTTCCGACTCCAGTCCGGACCAGATCGGAGACGAGATGATCTTGCGTGGCTGCGCGACTACATCGCGAAAGCGGATCTTCTCATCTTCCTTCGGAATCGCGAGATGAGCATGATCGCGGCCGGTGAATCCGCCGAGCGAATTCCAGGCCTTGACCGCGACCTCGCCGTTGGTTTCCGGGGCGAGACTCAGAAGAACTTCGCAGGCATCGATGTCCGTATCGATGCGAGCGAGACCCTTGCTCGGCCCCTCCTCGGTCACCACGCCATTCAGATGCTTGAGCAGATCGACCTCATGCTCGGTATTCCAGTTCATGCCCTTGCCGCCGTTGCCGAGCTTACCCATCAGCGGCCCGAGCGACGTGAACCGCCCGTAAATGTTGGGATAGTCACGCTCGACCACGGTGACCGCCGGCATGGTCTTGCCGGGAATCGGATCGATCTCGCCCTTCTTCCAATCCTTGACATCGAAGGGCTGTGCAATCTCGCCAGCCGTGTCATGCATGATCGGTGTAAGGACGACGTCCTTTTCCACGCCGAGTACCTCCGGGGCGACTTTGGAAAACGATCTGGCGATGCCCTTGTAGATCTCCCAATCGCTGCGCGACTCCCAAACCGGATCGATCGCCGCCGTCAGCGGATGAATGAAGGGATGCATATCTGACGTGTTGAGATCATTTTTCTCGTACCAGGTCGCTGTCGGCAACACGATGTCCGAATACATGCAGGTCGTGGACATGCGGAAATCGAGCGTGACGAGAAGATCGAGTTTTCCCTGGGGCGCTTCGTCATGCCATACGACTTCGTTCGGCTTCTTCTTGCCGTCCTCGCCAAGGTCCTTGCCCATCACGCCGTGGCTGGTGCCAAGCAGATGTTTGAGAAAATACTCGTGGCCCTTGCCGGACGCTCCCAGGAGGTTGGAGCGCCACACAAACATGTTACGCGGCCAGTTCTTTGGATTGTCGGGATCGTCGCAGGCGAGTTTCAACTCGCCTGATTTGAGCGCCTTGGCGACATAGTCCTTCGCCTCCAGACCAGAGGCTGCGGCCTGCTTCGACACCTCGATCGGATTGGCCTGAAGCTGCGGTGCGGATGGCAGCCAGCCCATGCGTTCTGCGCGCACATTGTAGTCGATCAGCGCACCATCCCACGGACCTGCCGGGGCCGTTGGCGACAGAACTTCCTTTACATCGAGCGTTTCATAACGCCATTGATCTGTATGGGCGTAGAATGCCGAGGTCGAATTCATCTGTCGCGGCGGACGGCTCCAGTCGAGGCCGAAGGCGAGCGGCAGCCATCCGCTTTGCGGGCGCAGCTTTTCCTGTCCGACATAGTGCGACCAGCCGCCACCCGATTGGCCCACGCATCCGCACATCACCAGCATGTTGATGATGCCACGGTAGTTCATATCCATGTGGTACCAGTGGTTAAGACCAGCGCCGACGATCACCATCGAGCGCCCGCCTGTCTTCTCGGCATTCAACGCGAATTCTCGCGCCACCGTGATGATCTGATCGCGCGGCACACCACTGATCTTTTCCGCCCAGGCCGGGGTGTAGGGCTCCATATCATCGTAATTCGCGGCTATATGCGCGCCGCCCAGGCCACGATCGACACCGTAGTTGGCAATGAACAGATCGAACACCGATGCGACGACCGTTTCTCCATCCGCGAGCTGGAGTGTCTTCACCGGCACGTTGCGCATCAACACGTCGGGATGATCGGTGCCGAGGAAATGATCATGCTCGCGGTTGCCAAAATACGGAAATCCGACCGAAGCAATGTCATCCTGGATGTCCATCAACGACAGTCGGAGTTTTGTCTCCCGCCCATTCGCCGCCCTCTCCTCGAGATTCCAGTTACCCTTCTCGCCCCAGCGGAATCCGATCGTTCCATTCGGCGCGACGATCTCGCCGGTGTTCTCGTCGTAAGCGACGGTCTTCCATTCAGGATTATTGGTTTCACCCAATGCGGCATGGAAGTCGGACGCGCGTATGAAGCGCTCCGGCACATAGTACGCGCCCTGCTTTACCAGACGCACCAGCATCGGCATGTCTGTGTATTGCCGCGCGTAGTCATTGAAGTACTTGGCTTGCCGGTCAATGTGGAATTCGCGCAGGATGACATGACCCATCGCCATGGCGAGGGCGGCGTCGGTTCCCTGCTTCGGCGAGATCCACAGATCGGCGAATTTTGATGCTTCCGAATAATCCGGACAGATCACCACGCTCTTGGCACCCTTGTAGCGAACCTCGGTATAAAAATGAGCATCCGGCGTGCGCGTCTGCGGAACATTGGAGCCCCACAGGATGAGAAAGCCGGAGTTATACCAGTCGGCGCTTTCCGGCACGTCGGTCTGCTCACCCCAGGTTTGTGGCGACGCCGGCGGCAAGTCGCAGTACCAGTCGTAGAACGACATGCATACGCCGCCCAGCAGCGAGAGGTACCGCGCACCGGCGGCATAGCTCACCATCGACATCGCGGGAATCGGTGAGAAGCCGAAAATGCGGTCTGGCCCATAGTTTTTCACGGTGTAGGCATTCGCCGCAGCGACGATCTCGTTGATCTCATCCCAGCTTGCGCGCACGAAACCGCCGAGGCCGCGTTTCTTGACATAAGAGGCGCGCTTTTCGGAATTCTCGACGATCGACTTCCATGCCGCGACCGGCGTCATCATCACCCGCGCGTCACGCCACAGCTTCAGCAGCCGGGAACGCACCAGCGGATATTTCACACGGTTACCGGAATAGAGATACCAGCTATAGCTTGCGCCACGCGAGCATCCACGCGGCTCGTGATTTGGCAGATCGGGCCGCGTTCGCGGATAATCGGTCTGCTGGGTTTCCCAGGTCACGATGCCGCCTTTGATGTAGACCTTCCACGAACAAGACCCCGTGCAATTGACGCCATGCGTGGAGCGAACGATCTTGTCGTGCTGCCAACGTTTGCGGTAGCCATCCTCCCACGATCTGTCCTCAGACGTCGTGATGCCGTGACCGCCGGCGAACTCGGGTTTGGCTCGCGTGAAGAACGTAAGCCTGTCAAGAAAATGGCTCATCGTTTTTCTCCTTACTGAGCTGGCTGGGCGGCGGGCGTTGATAAGCCGCGCCGTTCGATGTCATGAAGCAGGCCGCCCTTGCGGGTGTAGACGGCCCAGGTGATCAGAACGCACGTCACGTAGAAGATGAAGAAGCCCCACAGCGCCGCCTGCACTCCGCCGGTGAGATCGATGGAGGTTCCGTAGGACTTCGGGATGAAAAATGCGCCAAATGCAGCGATCGCCGAGGTAAAGCCCGTAATCGCGGCTGACTCTTTTTCCGCCTGCCGCGTGCGTGTCGCGAGATCGACTCCTGGCATCAAGCGATCAATCTCCTTCCGCATGATGTTCGGGATCATCTGGAAGGTCGACGCATTACCAACACCCGTCGCAAAGAACAGGAACAGGAACATTGCGAAGAATCCCCAGAACGCTCCCGGCTGATCCTTGATGCCAATGAAGTAGAGAATTCCGACGACACCGATCATCATCGCTATGAACACCCACAGGGTGACGCGCCCTCCGCCCCATTTGTCAGCGATCCAGCCCGTCGCTGAACGCGATAGCGCACCCACGAGCGGCCCCATAAATACGAACGGGAGAGCATCAATCGCAGGGAATTGTGTCTTCGCCAGCAACGGAAAGCCAGCCGAGTAGCCGATGAATGAACCGAAGGTACCGGTATAGAGCCAGCACATAATCCAATTGTGCTTACGCTGGAAAATAACAGCCTGATCCGCGAAGGATGCCTTCGCCGACGCGATGTCGTTCATCCCGAACCATGCGGCGAAAGCGCTTGCGGCAATGAACGGCACCCAGATGAAGCCGGCATTCTGCAACCAGAGCGGCGCCTGCTGCGTTCCATTCGTCACGATCGCTGGATCGCCGCCGAACCAGCCGAACACGCCCGCTGTAATCACGAGTGGCACCACGAACTGCACGGTACTGACCCCGAGGTTGCCGAGCCCCGCGTTGAGCGCGAGGGCATTCCCCTTTTCGGAGCGTGGGAAAAAGAACGAGATGTTTGCCATCGACGATGCGAAGTTTCCTCCGCCAAATCCGCACAACAATGCCAGTACGAGAAACAGGGGATAGGGAGTCGCCGGATTCTGCACGGCATAGCCAATGCCGATAGCCGGGATCATCAACGACCAGGTCGCCAGCGTGGTCCACAGCCGACCGCCAAAGATGGGAACCATGAACGAATAGAAGATACGCAGCACCGCGCCGGATATGCCCGGCAACGCAGCCAGCCAGAATAATTCCGCTGTGGTGAACTTGAATCCGACCGCTGGCAGTTTCGCCACAACGACCGACCACACCTGCCAGATCGCGAATGAAAGCAGCAATGAAGGGATTGATATCCATAAGTTGCGCCGCGCGATGGCGCGCCCGGTCGTATCCCAGAACGCCTTGTCCTCGGGGCGCCAGTCGGTCAGCACCGCCCCGGACAGAGCGCCAATATGTTCCGGCTTGTGGATCTCTTCCATTTCGGGAAGTTCGGGCAACTTTCTGAGCGCCTCCCCCGAAACGCCACGTTCCATCTGCCGGATGGCGAGATGCATCCAGGCGAGCGAGGCTGCCACCAGGACAAACAGCAGCATGAAGCAACTTGTCCACAGCCCGGTGAGATCGTTAAGCGCACCGAACACAATCGGGAGTACGAAGCCGCCGAGGCCGCCGATCATGCCGACGAGTCCGCCGACCGCGCCGACGTGCTTCGGATAATAAACCGGGATGTGCTTGAAGACCGCCGCCTTGCCGAGCGCCATGAAGAAACCGAGTACGAACACAATGACGGTGAACGGCACGAGGCCCATTTCCATGTGGAAGCTCACCGGCCCTGTCGTTGTCCGGACGACATAGTCAGCCGGCGGATAGGACAGGATAAACGTGCATGCCACGCCAACAAGGAACGTCCAGTACATCACCCGGCGAGCGCCATAGCGGTCCGAAAGATGTCCGCCATATGCGCGGAACACGCTGGCGGGAAACGAGAACATAGCGGCGACCATGCCCGCGGTTTTGATGTTCACGCCGTAAACGTTGATCAGATACTGCGGCAGCCACAGTGAAAGAGCGACGAACGCGCCAAAAACAAAGAAGTAGTAAAGGGCGAAGCGCCAGACCTGGACATTCTTGAGCGATTCGAGCTCCAGCCATGCGCTCTTCGGCTTCTCACGATTTTTCCGGCGCGCGAGTACGACCGGATCTTCTTCCGAGAACATCCAGAAGATGACGCCCATTGCGCCGATCGCCAATGCCCAGACCTGCGCGACAGTCTGCCAGCCATAAGCAACCAGCACGAACGGAGCCACGAACTTCGTAACCGCGGCTCCGACATTACCCGCACCGAAGATACCGAGCGCCGTCCCCTGTTTGCCCGCCGGGTAGAAACGCGACACGTAAGCGACGCCGACTGCAAAAGAGCCGCCGGCTATGCCGACAAAAAGCGCGGCGATCAGAAACTGCGGATAAGTATGCGCCCATGTCAGTAGATAGGTAGCGATCGCCGCCGCCAGCATCACAACAGTATAGATGCGTCTGCCGCCGTACTGATCGGTCCACACACCGAGGATCAGCCGAATGAGCGATCCGCTCAGAATGGGCGTGCCGACAAGAAGCCCGAACTGGGTTTCGTTAAGTCCCAGTTCCTGCTTGATGCGAATGCCAATGATCGAGAAAATCGTCCAGACCGCGAAGCAGATCGTGAAAGCAATGGTCGAAAGCCAGAGCGCCCGACCCGGAGCCGTACTGACTGGACTTGATCCGTTCATAATGCATCTCCAAAATCCGCACGGATTGGAGATTGCTTCTTGAGGCTCGAATTGATTTGCGCTGGATCAATCTGGGGACCGCCAGCCTCGCCTTATATACAAATAGGCCGCGTTGTTTGACGTTGTGCGCATTGCCACATGACGTTTGTTGCGGCTAGAATTGATAAATATCACAATACATCGACAATCTTGAAACGGAGCGATGCCATTGCGTCCCCATGAGCTCCAACAGCTGCGGGAACTGCCGCTGTTTTCCGAAATAAGCCTCGAGAATCTGGAGCGCCTGCTGGACGCCGCCCTGTTTCAGCAATTTCCAGCCGGCGTCGTCTTGATACGTGAAGGCGCCCAGGCCGACTTTCTGCATGTACTGATCGACGGCCTCGCCGAGATTTATACCGAACAGGATGGCGGGGAATGGGGGATCTCATTGGTCAATCCGGTCTCCACATTCATTCTGGCAGCCATCGTCAGCGACCAGCCATATTTAAACTCGGCAAGGACCTTGGTCGAATCGCGCGTTCTTTTGATTCCAGCAAAGCGGGTTCGTCAGATTTTCGATCAGGATGTCGCTTTTGCACGCATGATCGCAAAGGAACTTGCGCTCGCTTATCGCGGATCGGTCAAGAAACTAAAAGGATACATGGCAAGATCGAGCGTTGAACGGCTTGCCAACTGGATATTGGCGGAGGCTCAGAAGGACATCCATCAAGGAAATATCGTCATTCCGTTCGACCGCGGCACGCTGGCATCTCATATCGGCACCACGCGGGAGAATCTGTCACGGAGTCTGGCATATCTGACCGATCACGGCGTGCGGATTCGAGGACGTGAAATTGTCATCGACGACAAAGAACAACTCGCAGTCTTCGCGCGCCCGCAACGGCTTATCGACGATCCGGATTCGTAATACCCGGAGCTATGGTTGCGAGTGGCACTCCCTGAAAGAAGCAATCTCGACGAGATGGCGAAAACACATTTGCGTTAGCGCAAACGAAGAACAAAAGACCCTGATAGATATTGCGCCTCAATGGCCCGCAGGGAACCGGGCATCGTTTCTCCGCGAGGAGAATGGAGCACACAAATGGGTCATCCACGCAAATCTCACGAGATATCGTTTCTTCCGCAACGACGGCATACTGATCGGCAAGAAGAGATTTCTCGGCCGTCATGCATGGATCATGAGGAGTCCACGCTGACCCCAGTCGATCTCGCGATCGAGAGGGGGCTGACGTTGAGGCAGCCGATGACAGTGGAAACTGTCGATCTGCAACATGCCTCTGGACGTATTCTGGCGCGGCGCCTCATTGCACAGGCGCCGCAACCCTGCTTCGATTACAGCGCGATGGATGGCTATGCGCTCAATGTTGAGGGCATGAATGGCTCCCTACGGTTGAGACTGATCGGGCGCATCACAGCCAGCCGCACGAAGGAAGAAATATCGCTGAAGGCCGATAGCGCCATCCGGATTCTGACTGGAGCGCCGATCCCGCCCGGCGCAAATGCCGTCATCGCCCAGGAGGACGTCCGGCGCGAAGGAGACATAGTGATACTCTCCCGCATTCCGCGACGTGGTGAGAACATCAGACTGCGCGGCGAGGATGTTCAGACCGGCGATACATTGATCGAAAGCGGCAGCCTGATGGAACCGCGAGCAATGGGCGTCGCGGCATCGGCCGGAATTGCGCGGATCGAATTGTTCCGCAAACTCCGCGTTGCCATTTTCTCGACTGGATCGGAATTGCGTCAGCCTGGAGAGAATCTCGCGCCAGGTGAGATTTACAATTCGAACCGCTACATTTTGCGAGGCCTACTGGACAAGCCATGGATTGATCTTATCGATCTCGGCACCTGTCACGATGAGCCAAAAGCCTTGTGCGCCCGCATGAGAGACGCCGCAGCGCAGGCGGATGTGGTCATCACCACAGGCGGTGTTTCTGTCGGCGATGAAGACCATATGGCCGATGTCGTTCGTCGATGTAACGGAACGATCGCGGTCACCCGGGTTGCGATCAAACCAGGAAAGCCGCTGACACTCGGTCACGTCGAGCAAGCCGCTTATATCGGCCTCCCAGGCAATCCCGGAGCGGTCTACACAACATTCCACGCCGTAGTTGATCGCCTGTTACGAGCGTGGAGCGGCCTGAAACAGCGCGCAGAGCCTGTACGTCCCGTGATCGCGGATTTCACATGGACATGCCGGATCGGGCGATCGACCTATCTGCCTGCCGTTATCAAAGGATACAATGCAAACGGAGTACCGCTTGTGGATTTGCTACCCAAGGCTAACTCCGGAAAACTCTTTCTTCTGAGCAAGGCCGAAGGATTTGCCGTGCTCGGCCCCGACTGCGAAGGCGTCAAACCGGGCGATCGGGTCGAATGGTTTGCCCTGTAGGCCGGCTTGCGCCAATTCCGTCAAAACGAACGGTTTCTCTTTATCCGCACGTACCTTCGCTTACTGGCTGGCGGTGCTGTGCCGATCGCACCGGTCTCCAGCGGAATCCTGCAACAGGGAATTTTACAAAGAAATCCATGACTTTGCGGTGCCCAAGAAGGGCCAGAGCATTCTGCGGCCGCCCGTACAAACTGATTAGCGAGTCACGTCACGGTCGCCTCTATCCTTGATCTCGATTTCCTGAGGCCCTCCTCCTTGACCAGCGTATAGATGGCCGGGATTACGATCAGAGTGAGCAGCGTCGATGAAACCATGCCACCGATCATCGGTACCGCGATGCGTTGCATGATCTCTGAGCCGGCGCCGGTACTCCACATGATCGGCAGTAGTCCCGCTATGATGGCAACCACCGTCATCATCTTCGGCCGCACGCGCTCCACCGCGCCTTCCATGATCGCTTCGTATAAATCAGATCGGGTTAGCGCTCGGCCTTCGGCATCGCGCCGCGCCCTGATTTCCATAAGCGCCTGGTTGAGATAGATCAGCATAACAACACCGGTTTCGGCCGCAACGCCGGCCAGCGCGATGAAACCGACAACGACCGCCACAGACAGATTGAAGCCCAGCCACCACATCAGCCAGATTCCACCGACCAACGCGAATGGCAGCGACAACATCACGATCATAGTGTCGCTGATAGACCGGAAATTGAGATACAGCAGGAGAAAGATGATCAGGAGCGTCACCGGCACCACAATCTTCAGACGTGCAGCCGCACGCTCGAGATACTCGAATTGCCCGCTCCAGACCACGTAGGACCCTGGCGGGAATTGGATGGTCGCTCTCACTGCCTTCTGAGCGTCGGCCACGTACCCGCCAAGATCACGATCGCGAATATCCACGTAGATATAGACGGCCAATTGCCCGTTCTCGGTACGGATCGATGTTGGGCCGCGTGACGGCGCAACTCTGGCGACCTCTCCGAGCGGGACCGCCCCGCCCCCCGGCATTGGAACGAGAACATCGTTGGCGATGGTCTGCGGACTGTCACGCAAATCGCGCGAGTATCGCATGTTGACGCTAAAGCGTTGCCGTCCCTCCACCGTTGCGGTCACGGTCTGACCGCCAAGCGCGGTCGCAACGACGTCCTGAACGTCCTGAATCATGATGCCATAGCGCGCCAACGCTGTCCGGTCTGGCGTAATATCGAGATAGTATCCACCGATCCCGCGCTCGGCATAAGCCGACGATGTCCCTGGCACAGTCTTCAAAACCTGCTCAATCTGCTTGGCCAGCTTGTCGATCTCGACAAGATCTGTGCCGATCACCTTGACCCCGACCGGCGTGCGGATGCCGGTCGACAGCATGTCGATGCGCGCCTTGATCGGCATGGTCCAGGCGTTGGAGACACCTGGGAACTGCAACGCTCGATCCATTTCAGCGGTCAGACTGTCGATGGTGAGGCCGGGTCGCCATTCCTCCTTCGGCTTCAGATTTACGACTGTCTCGAACATCTCGGACGGCGCAGGATCGGTCGCCGTCAATGCACGCCCCGCCTTTCCGTAAACCGAGGCCACTTCCGGAAATGACCGGATAATCCTGTCTTGGGTCTGTAGAAGCTCGCCTGCCTTGGTAACCGAGATACCGGGCAACGTCGTCGGCATGTAGAGCAACGTGCCTTCATTCAGGTTCGGCATGAATTCCGTACCTAGCTGCCGCGCGGGCCACACGGTCGCGGCGAGAATTGCGAGCGATATAGCGATCACCAATGTCTTCGCATGCATGACGGCTTCGATGACTGGCCGATAAATCCAGATCAGGAAGCGATTGATCGGATTCCTGTGCTCTGGAATGATTTTTCCGCGCACGAAGACGATCATGAGCGCTGGTACCAGCGTCACCGACAGCAAAGCCGCCGCCGCCATCGCAAACGTTTTGGTAAATGCCAGGGGGCTGAACAGCCGGCCTTCCTGCGATTCCAGCGTGAATATTGGCATGAACGAAACAGTGATAATCAAGAGGCTGAAGAACAGCGCCGGACCGACCTCGGAGGCGGCCTCGATCAGAATATCGACCCGCGAGCGGCCGGGTTCGGCCCGCTCCAGATGCTTGTGCGCGTTCTCGATCATCACAATGGCCGCATCAACCATCGCGCCTATCGCAATCGCGATACCACCGAGGCTCATGATGTTTGAGCCTAACCCGAGGAGCTTCATTGCGCCAAAGGCCATCAGCACACCGATTGGCAGCATGATGATGGCGACCAGGGCACTCCTAACATGAAGCAGAAAGATGATGCAGACCAGCGCCACCACCACACTCTCCTCGACTAGAGTGTGCTTAAGCGTGGCGATGGCCGCCTTGATCAGGTTGGATCTGTCATAAACCGGAATGATTTCGACCGAACTTGGCAAACTGCTGGCAATTTCCTTGAATCGCTTCTTGACGTTCTCGATCACGTCGAGTGCGTTGACACCGAAACGCTGAAGCACAATGCCGCTTGCAACCTCTCCTTCTCCGTTCAATTCGGTGATGCCGCGCCGCTCGTCCGGACCGAATTCGACCCGGGCGACATCGCGCAGCAGGACCGGTGTGCCGCCGCTGGTCTTCAGCACGACGTTGCCAAGGTCATCGATATTTTTCAGATAACCTTTGCCGCGGATGACGTATTCGAACTCCGAGAGCTCGACGGTACGGCCGCCGACGTCGGCATTGCTGGCTCGAATCGCATCGCGCATCCTCTGCATCGTGATCCCGAGGTCGCGCATACGCTGCGGATTGAATATGACATTGTACTGCCGGACGAAGCCGCCCACGCTGGCTACCTCGGCGACTCCTTCCGCCCTGGCGAGCGAGAATTTCAGATTCCAGTCCTGAATTGCGCGTGTGTCGGAAAGGTTCAATTCCTTCGACATCACCGCATATTGGTAAACCCAGCCGACACCGGTGGCGTCCGGGCCCATCGTCGGCGTTACGCCAGCCGGCAGCCGCGATGCCGCACCGTTGAGAAATTCAAGCACACGCGAACGCGCCCAATAGATGTCGGTGCCATCTTCGAAAATGACGTAGACGAATGACACCCCGAAGAAGGAAAATCCGCGCACCACTTTCGACCGCGGCACGGTCAACATCGCAGTCGTCAGCGGATATGTGACCTGATCCTCGATTACTTGCGGCGCCTGTCCGGGATACTCGGTGTAGACGATCACCTGCGTATCCGAGAGATCGGGAATCGCATCGAGCGGCAAGTGAGCAAGGGCGTAGATTCCAGCCGCCGCAGCGAATCCGGCACCAAAGAACACCAGCAGCAGATTTCGCGCGGACCATGCGATGAGACGAGTGATCATTGCTGCCCCCCCGATTCCGAGAACCCCTTGAGGGCGGCCTTCAAATTGCTTTCCGCATCGATCAGAAAGTTCGCCGAGACGACAACTGACTCGCCTTCCGTGACACCCTCCCGCACCTCGACATAACCATCGCCCCGATGACCGAGCCTGACATCGCGCGGCTCAAACCGCCCCTGCCCTTTGTCGACGAAGACAGCTTGTTTCGTTCCGCTATCCAGAACGGCGCTTTCCGGGATGGTCAGAATCGGCTCTGGGTTGCCGGTGTTGATCTGCGCGTCCACATACATCTCGGGAAGCAGCGCATCATCTGGATTGGACAATTCGATCCGCACACGGGCGGTTCGTGTTTCTCTATTCACCTGCGGATAGATCACACTGATCTTTCCGGCGAACTCCCGGCTCGGAAAGCTGCGCGCCTTCACGATGACCGGCTGGCCGACTGCAAGCGTTCCCAGATCGCGTTCCGCTACATCGATCATCGCCCACACGACCGACGTGTCCGCAACCCGGAACAGAACATCGCCCGGCTGCGCGCGCATGCCTTCAATAGCACCGCGTTCGAGTACGATCCCGTCGCGCGGTGCCGACCACTCGATGGTAATCGGAACGGTTCGGCTCTTTTCCATGGCCACAATGGCGGCATCCGGAACGTCGAGGTTAATAAGCCGCTGCCGCGAGCCGCGCCCATAAAATCCGTCCCCGCCTGTCGTCTTCGAGCTGATCGTCGCGATATATTCGGCCGATGCCGTCGCAACAGCCGGGCTGTAGATTTCCATCAGCGGTTGGCCCTTGCTGACTCTCGTACCGGTGGTGACGTTCGCGACTTTATGGACCCAGCTTTCCGCCCGCATCGAAATGACAGAGATACGGCGTTCGTCGAGTTGGATCGTACCCGGCGCTCTGATCAATGTGCGGATGGCTCGCAGCGCCGCCGGTTCGGATTTCACGCCAGTGCGCTGGATTTTCCCGGGCGAGAGTTTGACCGATCCGTCGTCACTGTCTTCGCCTTCATAGACAGGGATGTAGTTCATCCCCATCGAGTCCTTTTTCGGAATTGGCGACGTATCCGGCAACCCCATCGGATTGCGGTAGTATTTAATCTTCCGATCCGTCGGTGCAGCCGGCACGGCCTCGGGAGCGGATTCCTCGTCGAAGCTGACGTCTGCGCCGACAGGCACGGCTTTGTAATCCCGTCCGTCCGGCGTCTTCTTGGGCGTGAGCGAGTAGGACGGCTTGCCGTCCGGATCCTGATAATAGAGCGGCGCGTCCATTGCATGCGCAACGGTCACGAGAGCGATGCGCGGGGTTTTGGTTTCATGATATGGTGGATGAAACATAATGAATCCACCGCTCCCCGCCGCTGCTACTGCGGCGACGGTAACCAGGCTGGCGGTTCTCATTTCTGAGCCGTGATGACGAGTTTGCCTTCGACAGTGCCGGTTTCGCCCTGCACTTTCGCACCGAGCGAAAGCAGCCATCGGCCCGCCATCCCGAAGGTCGCCTTGAACTTGTAACTGCCCGACTCCGCCCCCGGTGCTGGCACGATCTTCGTCGCCATCTCCTGCATGCCGTCCGGAGCCATATCGAGACGAGTAGCGAAGATCACTGCATCCGGTACCGGCTTGCCGGTGGTCTTGTTGACGAGCCGGATCGTAACGGTCTTGTCCTGGCCAGCTTTGACCGTCTGATCGACGAGCTGGAATTCGTAATCCTTGATTTCAGCTCGGACTCCAGTGGTGACCAATCCGGTCATGCCAACGCCGGTGAGCACAGCCCCCACAGCGCGTGTGTACTTGAACGTCTTCATTTCGAGGTCCTCAATATCCTGATCTGCCGCAAGGCGGCATGCGTTTGCCGCGCAGCCTGAAGCCACACGGCAGCGAACCGGCGCTACAGCGCCGATCAGATCAGGATTCGAGGAGGATGGTCAGGAGGTGGATGGGCCAAACTCTGGAGCCAGGCATCATCCTTCGGCCGTATAATCCGGCTGGAAACGGCAGGAAACCGAAGCAAGGTGGATACCGGCACGACAGTGAAGCCTGTGGTCATGCAGGCCGCCATGAGAAGGCACTTCTCACAATCAACTGGCGACGGAGCTTTCGACGGACAGCATGGCATGTCGTTTGCCATTTCGTTTGTCGTCGCCGACGCCGCCACTTCGTATGACATGCCAGCCATCGCACCGTCCGGCGGCGACTCCGCCATGACGGGCCGGGACAGCGGAGCCAATACCAAACCTGCGATCATGAAGATCGCAACTAGCTGGCGGATGGCAATCTCGTGGCTCATAGTCCCAAAATCTCACACACGCGCCGAAATTGAAAGCCTCACAGGTAACGACACCGTGATGAGCAAAAATCGACGAATGGCGTCTTTAGAATGTAAGGGGATGGCGCGAACCATGGTGTGCCTTGCGGTAGCGTGAAGAAAAACGACCGACGGATGAGTTCCCTCATCCCGCAACGGCCGCTACCGCCTGGTAGATTTACGACAGGGATAGCGGGTCGCCGCGATCGACCTGTGACCGCGTCAAGCGATCCGCGTTGCCGAGCTCGCCGACGCTCTCCTAACTCAGTTGGTCAACCGGCATCCTCCGATCGGCTGACGCGCAATGTTTCATGACGCGTCAAACATCACATCGGCCTCACAGGGCGTGATTCGGCGACCTGTGAACTTTGGCGCCAGCTGACGATCGAGGATGACGTATGATCGGCTTCAAGCCATCCATCGAAGCGATTCTTCGGGAAGTCGGCCGCTGCAAAGAAGTTTGCGCTTTCCGCGCAACGAGAACATGGAAAACAATGACTTTGCCAGCCGCAGTTGCAAGGGCTCTGGGCTTTGAAATCGGCTACGAGCGCCCGCTGCTTGAACTCGAGGGCGTTGGAGGCTGATCCGGGCGTTGTTCTTTACGCCAGTGGCGTCGAAAATCCGGCGACGAGCTTGACCAGATCGGCCTGTCGCCCGGCGCCCGTTTTTTCGAAAAGGCGACTGACATGAGTCTTGATCGTCGTCTCTGCAACACCGAGAGCGACTGCGACCTCCGGCACGCCGCCGACCTCGACCACCGCGAGCAGCACACGCAGTTCGGTCGGCGTCAACTTGAAGGTACGTCCGATCACTTCCGGAGCCGAAGGCGTTTCGAGCGTCGCCCTCCGGACGAACAACGCCGCAACCGCCGTATAGGCAACGCCGGCACGCAGACGGGCGCCAGACATCAGCGGCAACAGATGAGCAACGTAGCGTTCCCCATCGTGCGTCGAGAGCGGCAGTGCAATGCCCTTAATACCAAGCGCGGCATCGCCCTGGTCCGCGATGGCAAGAATCTCTCGCAGAGTTTTGTTGACCTGCGGATCGGCTGCGACGAGTTGGCCTTTCATCGAACGCAGAACACTCCCTTCGTCCAGAAGAGTGTGCCCCGCGACATTGGCGTGAACGATGTGCCCTCGCCCATCAACCAGAAACATGCCCGCACTGAGACCATTGAAGGTTTCGGCAAATGTCGCCGCTTCCGCATGTTTCAGATCGATCACCTTGCCTATCAACGCCGCGCGGCGCACATGCGGAATGACAAGCGACATACGCCGGCGCATCTCGTCGTCGACCATGCCTCCCGCCTTGTTCCGGACAACGCTGAGAAACGCACAACTTGTCGAAGACTTCTCGAGTACGGCACTGGCGACATCGATCCAGCCCTGAGGTTCGGCCCACTCCCGAAAAAAGCGTCCCTTGCGATATTCTTCGTAAGGTACGAGGTCTGGAAGGCTTACGACTTGCCCGACGCCGAAGAGCGTCACCGCAGCAAGAGGATCGAACTTCGAGTAGGTTTCAGAATAACTCCGCATGTACTCTGGATCGAGGCCAAATTGATAGCGGGCCTCCACAAAGGAGCTTGCTGTATCTTTCAAAGCAAGGCCTGCGGCCTGACCGCCGACAAATTCAGATATCTCTTCGAGAACGACGGTCCACATCGCAGGATCGAGCGAAGCATCATAGATGTCTCCGATCAGGCGGGATGCTTTTTGATACTGAGTCATGCGCTCGTTGACCACGCCAAGCCGGTCAGCCCGACCCGCCGTCCGGGGTCGGGCATTCCTTTGAACGGCTTCTGTCAAAGTACGTCTCCCGTCAAAGCGAGTCCACAGCACTTGCGGAATCGAAGACTGCAGAATGGGATATTCCGCCGGCCGGCGCCGGACTTGGAAACCACGCCGAACCGGCAGAAACAGAAGCAATTATCGAAGCCGCGGACGGCTCTCGATTTACTTCGTAAACCTGGCCTTGATCGACGCCAAACCAGCTTCGTAGACGCCTTTCAATGCCTCACTCGCAATCGTTTCCTTGCCCCGATCCGCGGTGTAGGAGCCGCTCCAACTGACGATGGAAGAGCCATCACCCTTGGCCGTTACCTTGATGGTCGACCTGTAATTCGTGACCGGCAACGGGCTCGATATGAACGCGTAGGAATAGGTATACTCTGCGTCGTTCCGCGCAGTTTGCGCTTCCACGAACGCGGCTTTGCCATCCTTGGTCACAAGAGTCCGCGTCGGCGGCACCTTGCCATCCTCAATGCAGGCCCCTACTGGCGGCAGCCAATCCTTGATGGCGCAAAACGAACCGATCGCCGACCAGACAGCCGAAGGCGTGCCGTTCACGTCAACGCTGTGCGACAGATTCGCGGCAGAAACTGGCGACACAGAGACGCTCAAGAAGGCCATCGCGCCAAGAGCAGCCGAAGGTGAAAGCGCTGTGAGGTATCGCGCAACAATAAGATTTTTCATGAATTGTCCTAGTCATTGGAGTTACGGAGGCCTCGCCAGCGCTTATCACCGCGCGGGCAAGACCGACGTTTGCGCAGGCGAGCTTCGTGCCCGCCGTGTCCATCAAGATTGCCAACCTTCCCCGCACTGGGCCAGTTCAGGAACTGAATCGCGACCGATATAGAAAATGAACCAAGAGACAGCGCCAGCATTCCGCATCCATGATGATCTGGAGAGAACATGACCATAGGCAGTTACAGACAATTTTGTCCGGTCGCGATGGCCGCGGAGATTCTATGCACACGCTGGACCGTCGTTCTGTTGCGCGAACTCGTCGCGGGCTCGACACGCTTCAATGAGTTGCGCCGCGGAGTTCCGCGGATGTCGCCAGCCCTGCTCTCGCAACGTCTCAAGGATCTTGAGATGTCCGGTATCATTGCCCGCACAGCGTCAGCGTCGGATCCCGGCATCTTCGAATATCATCTGACCGCGTCCGGAAAAGAACTCGGACCAATTGTCGAGGCATTCGGCATCTGGGGACAGCGCCGGATCGAAGCAGACGTGTCGCTTCAGCATCTCGATGTCCAACTCCTGATGTGGGATATGCGGAGAAACCTGAACACCACGCCGATGCCGCAGGGCCGTAGCGTTGTGCAGTTCATTTACCCCGAGCTGTCGGTCACCCAGCGTTCCTGGTGGCTGATCGTCGATCCGAATAAAGGCGTCGATCTCTGTTCAATCGACCCCGGCTTCGATATCGATCTCTATGTGTCGGTTGATCTGCGGACCATGACATCCATATGGATGGGACTTGACACGGTGCGCGTCGCCGTTGGGAGCGCGCGGATGATACTGACCGGAGACCGGAAACTCGCCTCAGCCATGCAAACATGGCTCGGCCTCAGTCCCTTTGCGAAGGAACGAAAGCTGGCGAGTTGAGCGCTGAGTTAGCGGCAACCTGAGCCGCATATCCAAATTGCGATCACTGAGAGGTACAGTTCCTGAACTGGAATTGAATCCAAGCACCCTGATAGTCGGTCTGACTTGATCAACTTCGAAAGGAAGACAGATGAGTCACGTTGGAGGCTGCTTTTGCGGCGCTGTTAAACTTGAGGTTACCGGCTCGCCGGAGGCCATGGGATACTGTCATTGCAGTTCTTGTCGTTCATGGTCCGGCGGCCCCGTCAACGCCTTCAGCCTGTGGAAACCAGAGGCGGTGGAAGTGAAATCGGGAGGCGAGCATATCGCGACATTTCAGAAGACCCCGCTTAGCCAGCGTCAGTATTGCAAAAAGTGCGGGGGACACCTTATGACCAACCATCCGACGCTGGGCCTGGTCGATGTATTCGCCGCATCGCTTCCAACCCTTCCGTTTGTCCCCGGCGTTCACGTCAACTACGCAGAGACGGTGCTCCCCATGAAAGACGGATTGCCAAAACTCAAGGACTTCCCGGCAGAATTGGGGGGATCTGGGGAGGCGGTCGAGGAGTAAGGCCGTCTCATTCAACGAACGCATAGATAAAACCAGGAGTCCGGCCTCGCGCCGGGCTTCACCATCGCATCTATAAGCGACGTGAACACCGCACGCGGACACAACGCACCGTTATGAGAGCGTTGTGTGTGTGTGTTGTCGAAATAATCGGTCTGACCGTGGCACGACGATCTCACCGATGGCTCCGGGCGAGCCGGAGGAGCCCGCAGTCAATCCTTGAACAGAAGCTCGCTCGTGAGGGATTCGAGGGCCGTGACTGCTTCAAGCGCAATGCGCAGCCGGCCACGATCCCGGGTTGATAATCGCTTGACCGCGACGGCGTTGGACGGCGGCGTCCCGTGGGCGATATCCTCGATCTGCTGGGCCACGATAAGATCGAGAAAAACCCCCTGAGCGTCATCAAGTGCATCGAGATCGAGTTCACTGGCGTGAACCAGCGCTTTGACGCCCGCGAGCCGCGCCGGTGTTGACCGGTCCATCACGTGATACCGGATCGCCCAGGCCCGCGCCGCAGCGACGATGCCGAACAGTCCGGCCTTCTTGAGGTCAATGCGGCCATCCTTATTGGTGCGGATGCCGCCGAACGATTTCAAGCTCGTGGGAACGCCGATGCCCTCAACCAGAAGTTTGGCGAAAGCGACCTGTCCCTCAGCCGCCGCGAAGGCGGCCTGCCTCACGTCAACGGCTAGACCGCCGGCGCCATGGACGGCGCGCAGATCGAAAAAAATATCGACACAAACCAGATCATTGGGATTCGAACGCATGATCCAGTGGTCGATGCGGTTTCGCCACGTCGCGACCGATCCGCGCCACGGCGCGTTCCTCGCCATGACGCCGCCCCGGCAATACGGCACGCCGACCTCATGCAAGATATCGGCGATACATGCCCCGAACGCTGCGAACCAGCGATCCTCGCTGCCGTCAGGCTCACCTCGTTCAAAGATTACGGCGTTGTCCTGATCCGTCGCCAGCAGGCTTTCGCCACGCCCGGCCGATCCCAGTACGACCAGGGCATAGGGCGACGGGGGACCGCCCTGCCCACGCTCCCGCATGTAATGTTCAGCGATCACAGCGGCCCGGCGGGAGAGAGCACCGAGTTCGCTGGAAACTACCTCCGCAAGGTCACGGCCGGACAATCCTTCCGCCAAAAGCGCTTCCGCGACCCGCGGCAACTTTGCCCAGGCTGCCGATAAAGCATGCACGTCCTCCGCATCGTCGATCTCGTCGCCGAGCGATATGGCCTCTCCCGCGCGCAAGCGCAGTAAATCCCTCGATGACAATGCGCCGATCACGTGGCCAGCTTCATCGATGACTCCGAGATGGCGGGTCTTGAGGCGATTCATCCGGCCGATTGCGCGATAGACGAAGCCGTCCGCAGAAACCGACGCAAGCGGCTTGCTCATGATCTGCCTTACCGGCAATTCGAGCGCTACCGCTCCGAACCGGTCGATCGCACGAAGCACATCACGCTCGGTCACGATCCCGACCTCCGCCGTCATGATGTCCGCTTGCGGTCCGCGCACGTATATCGACGATACTTTCTTGCGCGTCATCCGCGCCAATGTTTCACTAACCGAGACATCCGGCGCGACGAAGAGTGCCGGCGTACGCATGATGTCGCGGTTGCGGTGACGGTAAGCATAGCTGTCGAAACGCTTCAGCGTCTGCTCGGCATCGATGCGAGCCGGAGCATCGACAGCTTCAATCCAGCCGAGCCGCACCTGATCGTCGAGTACGGCGGTGAGCGCACGACAGGCCCGTTCGGCCTCAGCGACGGTACGGATACCATGGTCACGTAACCTCGGCAGCAGTGCCTGAAATACCCGCGCCGTCATGACCGCGTCGCCGAGCGCGGAATGCCGGCCGGTCATATCGATCCCGAGCCAGGTCGCGAGCTTCTCCAGCGCATATCCCGCCAGTTCCGGCGCGGCGATCTCCGCGAGCAGCCGGGTGTCGAGCGTTCGCGGCCGCGACCACGGCAGCCCGGCCAGATCGCATTCGCGCTTCAGCACCGCGAGATCGAAGCCGATTGTGTGCCCGATCACGACGGCCTGATTTATAAACGTGTTGAAGCGCGGCCAGGCATCCACGAACAGCGGCGATTGCGCGACCGCCGCATCGTCTATGCCATGAATGTGCGTCGTCACGGCGGGAATGGAATCATCGCCTGGTCTAAGCAACTGACTGAACGAGCCGCCGGCAACCAGCTTTCCGCCTGCGAGGCGCACGCCAGCAAGCTCGATCACCCGCGCCTTGCGCGGATCGAGACCAGTAGTTTCGGTGTCGATGACGACGGCATCGAGCGACAACAGCAGGGCGCTGCTATTCGTCCTGTGCATCATCGCCTCCCCGTCGCCTATCGCAGGTCGTGTGCGGCCGATCGAAAGGTTAGGCTGCGGCACCCGCGATAAATGATTGTTCCAGCGCCCCCTTGTCCATGCGCTCAATCAACTCATCATGGATGTTGCACAGACTGACCCGGAGATAATTGCGCGTTGTCGCAAAGTCGCGTCCGCGCAGCTTCTCATGGATTGGCATTAGCGCGAAATAGGTTTCCGCCAGCGGTTCGGGAATATCCATCACCCGCTTGGGCGCGTGACCGGCCGTAAGTTCAATCCGCTTCGCCAATTCGCTCCGCGCAGCAAGCCAAGCATCTTCCCCGATCGAGGGAGGGACCGGATAACGGTCAAAGACCGAGAGAACCATCGTAGTCAGTTCATCCAGCATGGCGCGGCGGCGATCGCCGACATGCGGCCGCAGCACGCCCTCAACCATTTCCCCAACCATCGCGAGACCGAGCGGGTATGCTTGCCATCGGGAATGTTCGACGGATTTCGCGAAGCCTTCTTCTGCGAACAGCACTTTCGCGTAGTGGCCCGCGCGGGCGCGCGAGTATTCATAAATTCCCTTCTGCACAAGGAAGGCCGATTGCGCATCGATAAAATCTGCGAGCGCCGCTTTATTACAGACCGGTGGCTGGCGTCGGAATAATCTGTCGAACAGCTTCATCGGGTAGAATCCAGACAGTGATGTTCTGCATTATCACGGCGTCGCGCAGTTCAACCGTTCAATTCATTTCGCACTTGCGAAGCGGCCCGCGTCAAAGAACCGCAGGTAAATAAGGGCCAAAACGAGGCTCTAAGACGAAAGTCTATAAGGTCTCTCCCGGCCCTGTTGTTAGTTTTTTATCGGCTCCTGAACCGGCATCAAGATCGGTTGGGCCGCGGCAGCGGGGGGCGCCGCTTTTCATGGGATTGCATTCCCCTCGACAAAACCCGGCACTCACGTAGTCCGGCTTTTAGGGAGGATTGCAGCCCATGCCTCATTCCACAGATATCAGGGCAAGAGAAGTCGCCCACTGGCGAAAGACGTCGCGTTTGATGTTCACGCATCTCGCGGTCTGGTTCTTCTTCGGTTTCATCATCCATATGTTCGTGATCCCGCTCAACAAGATCACGATCCCGATCCTTAACTTCCCGCTCGGCTTCTACATGGCCGCGCAGGGCTCGCTCATCGTGTTCGTGGTCATGCTGTTCCTCTTCGCAAAGCAGCAGGACAAGATTGATCGCGAATTCGGCTTTGCCGAGGAAGATTGAGGGGGAATGACATGTCCACACAAACCGCTTCCAGCAGCTCAGACTTCATCAAGAATCTGGGAAAGATGTATGGCACCTACACCGGTGGCTTCATCTCGTTCATTGTCCTTCTTGCGATTCTCGAGCAGGTCGGCGTACCGAACAAGATTCTCGGCTATCTGTTCGTGTTCTTCACCATCGCGGTCTACGCCATCATCGGAGTTATGACGCGAACTGCCGAGGTCTCGGAATACTACGTGGCAGGGCGGCGCGTGCCGGCCTTCTACAACGGCATGGCGACCGGCGCCGACTGGATGTCGGCGGCATCCTTCGTCGGCATGGCCGGCACCCTCTTCCTGCTCGGCTATGATGGCCTTGCCTGGGTGCTCGGATGGACCGGCGGCTTCGTGCTGGTCTCAATCCTGATTGGTCCGTATCTGCGCAAGTTCGGTGCCTATACCGTGCCGGACTTCCTGTCGTTCCGGTTCGGCGGCCACCTGGCGCGCACGCTCGGAGTGATTGTGCTTGTCTGCTGCTCCTTCACATACGTGACGGCACAGATTTATGGCACAGGGCTTATTGCATCGCGATTCCTCGGCATGCAGTTTGAGGTTGCAGTGTTCGCCGGGCTGGTCGGCATCCTGCTGTGCGCCATGCTCGGCGGTATGCGGGCGGTGACCTGGACGCAGATCGCACAATACGTCGTGCTGATCATCGCGTATCTGACGCCCATCGTAATCCTGTCCACCAAGAATTACGGGATTCCAATCCCGGAACTCACCTACGGCCAGGCGATCGCGGATATCACGGCGCGTGAAGGTCAGATGCTGCAAACCGGGCTTGCGACTACCGCAAACCTCAAGCCGCACATTCAGCCGTTCATCAACTACAGCCCGCTGAATTTCTTCGCGATCATCTTCTGCATGATGGTCGGCACGGCTTCGCTTCCGCATATCCTGATGCGCTACTTCACCACCCCGTCAGTGCGTGAGGCACGTCAGTCGGTCGCATGGTCGCTGCTCTTCATCTTCCTGCTTTATTTCTCGGCGCCTGCCTATGCCGCGTTCTCGAAGCTGGAGGTCTATACCAACATCATCGGCCGGGATCTGAGCGCGATCCGGCCATGGCTGTTCAACTGGGGCGAATTGGGCTTGATCCAGATCTGCGGCAAGAATGCAGCCAACATCGACGCCATCGTGGCCGCGTGCAAGGCCATTGCCGGTCACCCCGGTGTGGTCAGGTTGCAGGACTTCGTGATCAATACGGACGTGATCGTGCTCTCCACCCCGGAGATCGCGGGCCTTCCGTATGTGATTTCGGGACTTGTCGCCGCTGGCGGTCTCGCGGCAGCGCTGTCCACGGCTGACGGGCTTCTGCTCGCCATCGCGAACGCACTGTCTCATGACGTCTACTACAAGATGCTCGATCCCAACGCGCCCACAATGCGTCGGCTGCTGGTGGCACGGGTCCTTCTCGTCATCGTCGCGGTGATTGCCGCTGCTCTGGCCGCGACCAAGCCGGGAGACATTCTGGCGATGGTGGGCTGGGCATTCTCGCTTGCGATGGCCGGCAATTTTCCGGCACTCGTGATGGGGGTGTGGTGGAAACGTGCAACATCGACAGGCGCGGTCTGCGGCATCATCGCCGGGTTCGGACTCTGCCTGTTCTATCTCGTGACGACCAGATACTTCCCCGGTGCCGGCGTGGCATATTTTGGCATGTCCTCGCTGCTAAACCCTGTCACAGGCGCGCCAATCGTCGATATCGCAAAAGCGATGGCGCTACCGAATGCCATGGAAAGCTGGCCAACGCTGGCTCACCCCATGGCCAACAAGGTCGGCTGGTTCAACCTCAACAATATCTCCTGCGGTTTGTTGGGAATGCCACTCGGCTTCCTGGTTATCTACGTCGTCAGCCTGATGGGCAAGGAACCGTCGAAGGAAATGCAAGCCTTCGTCGATGAAATCCGAAGGCCGCGCGGCGAGACTGTGCTCAAAGAGAAGACCACCTAGAGCGCCTTCTCAAATCTCAATGAACGGGGCCCTTCCGGGCCCCGTTTTTGTCTCGAGACCACAGCCTACACACTTGCCGTTGATGCCGGCGCTTGTCATCCTGCAACAACGCCGTTCTCGAAACTGAAATAACGCAGGCAGAACTTTCCTTGTCGACAGGTTGAGTGCGCAATCACCGCGCGTTGAGAAAGATTTCGGGGGCCCATATCCGTGGATATCGCGACATCTCTTGCCAACCACTGGTATTTCCACATACCGAATTTCGTTCTCGCGGCATTGATGTACACGATGCTTGCGCGCGCATTGCTTAGTCTGATGGTGGACGCGGACTCACCGAACTATATCTGGCGTTTTTTCTGCCGGGTCACCGATCCGGTCATCGCCGTGTTATCGGTTGTAACCCCGAAGGTTACGGTGCCGGTGGTCCGCTGGTTGTTCGGATTCGTTTGGCTGTTCTGGCTGCGCGTTGGTTTCCATTACGCACTGTTGCTGCTCAATCTTGCTCCCCGCGCCGGAGGGGCTGCGTCATGAGCCGCAACTTCTATTTTATCGGCATTGCTTTTTTCGGCATGGTCAACGGCATCTTCAATCAGCTCTGGCTGATCTTCGCGCTGCTTTACGTGCAACCCCTCGTGGGACCGCTGCTGTTCGGCAGCGTACCACTGACGCTCATGTTCGCTTCGCTGATGGTTTCCACAGCAACCGTTATTCTCGGCGGAATCCCGGCGGCGATCTACGAACGCGTTACCGGCGCCTCGGACTCGACCGACGCATCTCTTTGGATATGGCTCGCCGGAACCGCGCTATTGACACTTCCTGCCGCCGGGAACTTCCTTAAAATCGGCCTGTAGGCGATATGGCGCCGGGTTGAGCGCACCTTGGCTTGGCGATACGTTTGTGCATGCGGGCACAGGCACGATCCGGAATGCGCCGCCCAGGGCGATGGAGTACCGACGATGGAGGACATGCGCCGCATCGCCTTTGAGACGGTGCTGCGCGCCTGTGGTTTCGCATCCCTCGCCATTTTCTGCATCATGATCGGCCTGTCCTTCCTGCCGCGATCAGCGTTTCAGGCCGGCGGCTTTCTTAGCATGGTGATGACCCTCGTCCTCGTTCTGAAGGCTCACGAAGCCCAGACCAAGGACCACCGCCGGACCGAAATGTGGCTTTATCTTCCGGAGGAGCGTCGGCCGCCGGCAGCCCATGCACAGCGGACGATCGCTGCCCTGATGCGAGAGACCTATCTGCTGTTTGCTCGCTGGACCGCGCTCGTCTCTATCGTGATGTGGATGATTGCACTGCTGTTTTCCCTCACCGGGTACTGAGCCAGCCTGTTGGGCCGGAGTCATTTGAACCGGCCCGCAAGTTCCTTGTCATGCGACTAATACTTTAGTATAATAAAGACATTCAGAATTGGGTGTGGCGGTGCGAGGCGCACGTCATGAGCTCCTTTAATGAAAATGCTTTTTATCTGCTGGTATGGCGGACAATTCTTGTAACGCTGATCAGCGTCATTCTCCTGCTGACACATCCGCTGGAACTTGGGATGGCGCTCCTCGCTGCCGGCAATATCTCTCTGCTGTTTTCCGTAGTGCTCATCACCTGCGCGGCGCGCCTGACCGAAGATCGCATTGCCCACAGCGATGCCTGGCGATTGCTCCCGCCTACTGAGCGTCCGTTCGGACCCGGTGGCCGGCGCTGGGCCTGCAATCGCCTGAGGGAGCAAATGCTGCGGTTTGCCAAGGGCGGGTCCATCGTCGCGATAATATCGTCAGTATCGTCGCTGATGCTTGCGAGCGAGTGACTCTGTGCATGGGCGGGCTGTCGCAGTACGATGCAAGTCAAACGAGGACCTGGCTTGGATTGACCTTGTCCCACGGGCTTGATCCAGTTCGAAGTAACCTGTCTTTGACCTAACGGCTGGTCAGAGCGAGCGTAACTTCACAGATGTCGGAATCCCTGTCATCCGTCCTTACGTCAAATCCCAACTCCCGGCACATATCTAGCATCGCCTTGTTCTCCTGAAGAACCTCGCCAGAAATGGACTGAAGGCCCTCAGATTTGGCATATGCGACGATCAACTGCATCAGCGCCCAGCCAAGCCCCCGTCCCTTGAGGTCCGATTTCAGCAAGATTGCGTACTCACCGGTCTCATAGATCGAATCAGAATGTATCCGGACAACACCGATAATGTCTTTGCCTGACTTCTCGAACGCCACGAAGGCCATTGCGCGTGCGTAGTCGAGTTGCGTCAACCGGGCGACAAACGGATGCGTGAACTCCTTCAGCGAACCAAAGAAGCGCATCCGAAGGTCTTCCTTGCTGACGTGTTGCAGAAATTTGCGGAGCAACGGCTCGTCGCTCGGAGATATCGGCCGCACGAAAATCTGCGAGCCGTCCCTGAGGTCGATATGGCGTTGCCATTCGGAGGGATAAGGACGAACGGCTAATCTCGCATTTCCGTGACCTGCGAATTTTCGCTCTGAGGCACCAACGGCCACTCGCGCATCGACCGCAAGAACGCCGTTCTCATCGGCTAACAGCGGATTGATATCGAGTTCAAGCACTTGCGGCAAATCCGCGGCCAACTGAGCCAGCTTGACCAGTGTTAGGGGCACCTCGTCCGGCTTGACTGCCGGGACGTCGCGGTAAGCGACAAGCAACTGGGAGATCTTCGTCCGTTCTATAAGATCACGCGCCAGTCTCAGATCGAGCGGCGGCAAGTCTATCGCCTTGTCATTAATGACCTCGACGGCCGTGCCGCCATGTCCAAATACAATAACCGGACCAAAGGTCGGATCATTAGCGAGGCCGAGTATCAACTCTCGTGCTTTCTGCTTCAACATCATCGGCTGCACGATGAATCCAGATAACTTGGCGTCCGGACGATTTGTCTTGGCCCGCGCCAGAATACCCCTGGCGGCGGCGCGTATGCTATCGGCGTCCGTAAGATTGAGCACGACACCGCCGATGTCTGATTTATGGGTAATGTCCCGGGATAGAATCTTGAGAACCACGGGCATCCGCCGGTCGAAGAACGGCGACGCCAACGCGACAGCCTCGTCAGCGTCGGCCGCGGCGAGTGTTGGCACCATAGGGATTTGATAGGCCTCGAAGAGCTGCCTCACTTCGAGCGGATCGAGCCAGCGGCGCCCTTCTGCGACGGCCGCCTCGACAACGTGACGTGCCGCACTGGCGTCCGGAACAAAGTCTGTCGGCAGGCTCGGCGGCACTTGAGTCAATTGCTCGATCGCTTCGCGATGATGCACCAGGTGCATGAAACCCCGGACGGCATCGTCTTCTGTGGAATAACTTGGAATCGACGCTTCGTTGAATGTTCTCGCGATACTGTCATCGCCCCCCACCCAAACCGCCAGGACAGGCTTGGGAGTGGAGTGTCTCTTACGATCGGCGCTAACAGTGCGGGCAACGGTCGTCGCCAGATCGCTGGCCGAAGCGATTGCCGTCTGCACATTCATCACGAGAACTGCATCGTTACCCGGATCAGCCAGCAGTATTTCCAGCGCTGCCGCGTAGCGGGCAGCGTCGGCGTCACCGACGATATCGACCGGATTATCGCCAGACCATGTCGGTGGCAGCACGGAATCCAGCCTCTCGCGCACTGGCGGCGCGATCGAGGCAGGAATTCCGCCCAGTTCGACCAGCCGGTCAACCGCCAGCACGCCGATGCCGCCGCCATTCGTCAAAATTGCGAGACGCTTGCCCTCGGGCTGGATAGCGCGACCGAGCGTTTCCGCGCAATCGAACAGTTCGCGCAGATCGAATACCCGCAGCATGCCGGCGCGACGAAAGGCAGCATCGTAAACAGCATCTGAACCGGCAAGAGCGCCGGTATGAGTCGCAGCGGCCTTCGCGCCCTGGGCCATCCGCCCGGATTTGACAACGACGACTGGCTTGATCCGCGCTGCCGCGCGCGCTGCGGACATAAATTTGCGAGCATCCTTGATCGCTTCGACGTAGAGAAGAATCGCCTTGGTATTTGTATCCAACGCAAAGAAATCGAGCAGATCAGCGATGTCGACATCGAGCTGATCGCCGATCGACACGATGCCGGAAAACCCGACGCCCTCCTTGGCCGCCCAATCCACCATGCCGGCCGCGATCGCGCCCGACTGCGAGATGAGCGCCAGATTCCCAAGCCGCGGCATGCTTGCGGCGAAGCTCGCATTCAAACAGGCGGCCGGCATCATGATCCCCAGGCAGTTTGGGCCGATCAGCCTCATTCCATGCGCTCGCGCAGCGCAATTGGCGGCCTCCGCAAGAGATCCGGCTCCATGACCGAGACCGGCACTGATGATGACCGCTCCGGCCACCCCCCGGCTTGCCGCCTCAGCGATAATCTCCGGGACTGCCTTCGCGGGCGCGGTGACGATCACGAGCTCAGGAACGAATGGCAGCTGTGAGAGACAGTCGACCGTCGCAAAGCCGTCGATGTCTGCATGGTACGGATTGATGACGCCGAATTTGCCGCGGAACATTCCGGACCGTATATTCCTCAAGATCGCGAGCCCAACGGATCCATGCCTCGGACTCGCGCCGATCAGAGCCACTGAGCACGGCGAAAGCAGATTGCTTAATCGATAAGTCGACATCTGATTCAGTTTCCGGATGACATGGCGACATACCCAGGAAATAAAACCAGAATCATTCGATCTTCGCGACTGTCCAGCTCACCAGATCCTTGGCGAGGGCACCAAATGCTCCGCTGAAAGCACGAACCGCGGACTGAGGATCAAGGCTGTCGACTTTTCGCCTTTCACTAAACACCCGCGCGGCAATGACGCGGCCGGCCTTACCCAGGATTTTCGCTGAGATGACGATTTCGGCCATCGGGATGGGCTCGGTTAATACTTGAAAACTGCGAATATCGGTCAGAAGCTGATAGTCTGCGACCACACCTTCAATCGCTCGCAGCGGCGCGTGAGCTGGATCGTAATTTTCGAAGCTCTGGATAAGCTTGGCCTGCAGTAATTTCGGTAAGCTGTCGCTCCACTGAAAGTCGGAAAACTCCGGATGGCTGCCACCCGGCGGTGTAAAAAGGATACGCTGGGTATCAAACATCAGGATCGATGTTGGATCCGGAATGACGATCTGGCCATTGATGTGCTTACTGGATGGTCCAAGATGCTGAGGGACATCGAGATCATAGACGACCTTCACGGCAGCAGCGGGCCCTCCCCCCGTCATCCGCTCAAGGCCGGCGACGATACCGTCAAGTCGCCCCGTATTTCTCGCCAGCCCTTCAGAAAATGTTTTGAGATTGGAAATCGTGCTCTTGAGTGGTTCAGCGTTATCGGCCAGCACTCCATCAACACGCCTTAGCGCATCACGCGCAGCCTGAGTCATGCTCTGGCCCGCGCCAGGCTCGGCGACGAGTGTCGGCACCGGTCCTGATGCCACAAGCTGGACGCCACCTTCCAGAGCGATGACCGGCACGCCCGTGAGTCCCTGGAAATCCAGGCCCACCTTGGTGTCCGCACGCACAGGCGTGTCGGGCGCCACCGAGATGATCGCATTGACGCGGCGCGGGCTGTCGGCAGCAAGGCCGAGGCTGGTAACCTCACCGACACGAATGCCGTTGAACAACACCGACGCTCCGACCAGCAACCCCGGCACTGATCCATTGAATTGCACACTATACGATACCCGCGCTCCCAGTCCGCCGGTGTTGTGAAGCCAGTACACGAAGCCGAACACGGCACATATGGCCGCCAAGATAAAAGCCCCGACGATAACGAATGGAGCACGCGTTTCCATGTTCCTAACTCTTTCGTGGTTGCAGCATTTGGGAGCGCTTTCCGTGGAAATAGGCCCTCACCCATGGATGTTCTGAACGAAGCAGCTCGCTCATCGACCCGATTGCGACGATTTTCCCGTCAGCAAGCGCGGCGACCCGATCGCAAACGGTATTAAGGCTGGCGAGATCGTGCGTGACCATGAAGACCGTCAGCCCAAATGTTTTTTGAAGCGTCCTGATCAGGGCGTCGAAATCGCCGGCCGCGATCGGATCCAGTCCCGATGTCGGCTCATCGAGAAAGACGATTGGTGGATCAAGCGCAAGCGCGCGCGCCAATGCAACGCGCTTCGTCATGCCGCCGGAGAGTTGTGAGGGAAACTTGTTGCCATCCTCCGGCGAGAGACCCACCATTTCGAGCTTCGCCGTCGCTATTTCATCCATCAGTTCCTGGGAGAGCGTCAGCTCTTCGCGCAGCGGAAACTGGACGTTCTGAAGAACGGTCAGGGACGAAAATAACGCCCCCTGCTGGAAGAGAATGCCCCATTTTCCAGCCGTGGCTTGAGTGACCACGCCATGAGTCGTGTCGATCTCAACGCCCATCACCTCGATCCGGCCGCTTCGCTTCGGTATCAGACCAATGATAGTCCGCATGAGGACCGACTTACCGCCGCCGGATGCACCGACAAGACCGAGGATCTCGCCTTTGCGGACATCCAATGTCAGATTGTCGAGTACTGTCTGTCGGCCGAATCCGACGACGAGGTCGGCGACACGGATAGCGAACTGATCAGACAACCCAACCATTGTCACATCCCAATCGATGCGAAGAACACAGCAAAAAGGCCGTCAAGCACGATAACGAGAAATATCGATTTGACGACTGAAGTCGTCGTTCGCCATCCGAGTGATTCCGCGCTCCCCTTGACTCTCAGGCCTTCGCTGCAAGCAATGACGCCGATAGCCAGCGCCATGAATGGCGCCTTGATCATTCCAACTTCAAAACTTTTGACCGATACCGCGTCGTGCAGCCGCGCGATGAATATCGCGGGACTCATTCCACCATAAAGCCATGCGACCAGGCCGCCGCCATAGAGCGCCGCCATGGAGCCGATGAATGCCAGAATTGGCAGCGCGCAAATGAGTGTCAGAATGCGCGGTAAAATGAGCACCTCAACCGGATCAAGGCCCATGGTGGACAGCGCGTCGATTTCTTCGCGCATTTTCATCGATCCGAGTTCGGCGGTGTAGGCGCTACCGGAACGGCCCGCTACCATGATGGCGACAATCAGAACGCCAAGCTCCCGCAGCACGAGTATGCCGACCATGTCGACGACGTAGGAATCCGCGCCGAACTTGCGAAAATGAAAAATTCCCTGCTGGGCGATGATCGCTCCAATGAGGAAGGTAATCAGCAGGATGATCGGAATCGCCTGCCATCCAACGCGATAAATCTGATAGGCAAGTGACGTCAGCCGAAGCGATCGAGGCCGGCGAAGAGCGTTGAACAAGGCGATGCCCAGAGCGCCCAACATCTGAAGGAAGATCGCAACATCCTCGGTAGCGTTCGCGGCGTATCGTCCGAGTTGCTCCAACCGAACGGCAGCCCGATTTTCAGCCTTATCTGCCGGAGGATTGCACCGATTGGTCTGATTTACCTCGGCGATCAGCCCGGCATAGCGATCAGATACCCCAACGACTTCAGTTGGTCGGCCAGGCGTATGCCGCAAGATTTTCTCAAACAGCCAGGCGCCAAGCGTGTCGAGTTCGGCAACACCGTTCATATCGATCCTGACCCGCTTTGTCAGTTGCAACTGCGGAACGATGCCGTCGTATAGCCCCTCCAAAATAGAGCCATAAGCAGCCGTCCACGCCCCACTGGGCCGCAGATCAAGCATGCCGTCATTGTTTGTGACGCTCAGAGCGGGTGCGGGGTTCAAGGGCCATATCCATCCGAAACGATGGTGGATATCTTTGGGGTAAAGGCATCATTCCGTTTTGACCTGCCTCAACGGCTGCCGGAACCGGCAACAAATATTAGCCGAGGCTCGACCGCCGGAAGGCCGTATTGATGATGCGTGCGACGAAACGATGACCGCCCATTCCGTTTTGATCCGGCCTCGGGACGCGATCAGCAGCAGCCTGGCTGCCTTTTGCGTACTTTCAATTTCGCCTTGATCCAAATCAGCCCCCTACGGGAGGCAATGTGCTGTCTACCAATATGGCAAGCATCGACTGCGCATTTTTGGGGACACCGCCTCACGGCGCAAACTCGCGACCGCAACTCAAGATTCGTTCCTTCAATATCGATACGGGCCGCGAGAACGTCGCTGTCATATCGCGCCACTCGTGCGCTTTACGCCCCGACGTCTTTCGCGGCTTTAGCCGAATAGAACTCCGCTGCGGGGAGAAGGTTCTTCTGGCGACATTGCTGATCACAGACGATGATGCAGTGGTCGGCCCAAATGAGCTTGGGCTCGCGGCACCTGCATTTCGTCGCCTTAACGAACCCGAAGGCAGGCTGGTAAGCATTTCGCCAGCTCAACCACCGGTCAGCCTTGATGCTGTCCGGGCCAAGATTCAAGGGCACACTTTGAATGATCGACAAATCCAGGCGATTATCGATGATCTCATCCACTACCGGTATTCCGACGTAGAAATCGCCGCCTTTCTCGTAGGATCTGCGGGCTTCTTGACAACAGACGAACTGCTTGCACTGACCCAGGCGATGGCTGCGGCTGGCACCCAGCTTCGATGGCAGCAAAATATGGTCGTCGACAAGCATTGCATTGGAGGTATCCCCGGCAACCGGACATCGATGATCGTCGTACCCATTGTGGCCGCACACGGACTCACAATCCCCAAAACTTCATCGCGCGCCATCACTTCGCCGGCGGGCACCGCGGACACCATGGAAGTATTGGCGAGGGTCGATGTCGGAATACCCGAAATGAGGGAGATTGTGGCGAGGTGTCAGGGGTGCCTGATCTGGGGCGGACACGTCAATCTTTCTCCGGCGGACGATATCATGATCTCTGTTGAGCGGGTGCTGAGTCTCGACACAAATGAACAGATGGTTGCCTCAATCATGTCGAAGAAGCTGGCAGCGGGTGTAACTCACCTGCTGATAGATATTCCCGTGGGGCCTTCTTCAAAGGTAACGAGTGCTAATGAAGCACTCCATCTTCGGAAACTGTTCGAGTTTGCAGGAAGCCATTTTGGCATAGTGGTAAATGTTGTCACCACCGACGGCCGCCAGCCGATCGGTTCCGGAATTGGTCCTACGCTGGAGGCGCAGGATATTATGGCGGTGCTGGAAAACAAAGCGGATGCACCGAAGGACTTGCGCGAGAAATCGCTGAGACTCGCTGCGCAATTACTCGAGTACGATCCGGATTTACGCGGCGGCGCGGGTTACGCCAAAGCGCGCGACCTTCTGGAAAGCGGCGCAGCACTGAAGAAAATGCAGGACATCATATCCGCACAGGGCCCCTCCGGATGCGCGACGGAGCTCGGCTCCCTTCAGAGCGATTTGCTCGCAACAACAGACGGCGTGGTGAATGGCATCGACTGCCTGAGAATGAATCGCATTGCACGCACCGCAGGTGCGCCGATCGACAAAGGCGCCGGCGTCAAGATCTTCAAGAAGATTGGCGATCGGGTCGATAAGGGCGAACCTTTATACCGGATCTACTCGTGCGATCCCTCCGGATACGATCTCGCCGTACAAGCAGCCGCAGACGATTCCGGCTTTACCATTGAAAATCGAGCACCCTCAACCTAGGGGCAGTATGCACAAAATCGGCCTCCAGTATCTTCCAGACTCCCTTAAGGCTGCGACACGTCTGGCCTCCCGGGTTGACGTATTTGCGGAACCAATAATGTTGCATCGGTTCCCCGATGGTGAAATGCGTGTGACGGCGGCACCTCCTGCCGCGACCACCATCATCTATGCGTCGCTGGATCAGCCGAATGAGAAGCTGATCTCACTCCTGTTTGCAGCAGAATCCTTGCGCCGCAACGGGGCAAGTCGGCTGATCCTTATCGCGCCATATCTATGTTATATGCGGCAAGATACCGCCTTTCAGCCACTTGAGGCAATAAGTCAGAAGGTTATCGGCAACCTTCTCTCTGGGGCCTTCGATCGCGTTGTTACAGTAAACGCCCATCTTCATCGCACCAAAGACATCCACGACATCTTTCCCGGAATTGCTGCGGACGATCTATCCGCGATGCACGCCATCGCCACGTATCTGCAAGCATCAAACCTTGACCCGGAAACCGTTATTCTTGGACCAGATGAGGAATCCAGAACATGGGTCAGCGAACTGGCCAGCCGCCTCGGCGTAACCTTCGCGGTTGCGCGAAAAATCCGGCAAAACGATCAGTCCGTGAAAATAGTTTTACCAGAACGAGATTTTGGCAGCCATCCAGTTCTGATTGTCGATGATATCGTGTCCTCTGGCGGAACCCTGACGGCCTGCGCGCAAATGCTCAAATCGGCTGGAGTCAGGACAATTGATGCCATCGTCACTCATGCATTGTTTCCCGCACTTCAGGCCGAAGAGTTCACACGAGCGGGAATTCGATCGATCCAATCCACTGACAGCGTGCCGCATCCGACCAATGCTATTTTTCTCGACGCCACGCTCGCTGACGCCTTGCGCGATGAGTTCGATGACCGTGAGACGAAGGGACTGCTGCCATGAGTGTCACCATCCAATTTTGTGGCGCAGCTCATACCGTGACCGGCTCATGCTATCTGTTTACGACCTCCAGAGCGCGCTTTCTGGTCGATTGCGGACTTTTTCAGGGATCGAAGACGCTAAAGGCGCTCAACTACGATGACTTCCCCTTTCGGCCATCCGATATCGACGTTGTGCTTCTGACCCATGCTCATATCGACCACAGCGGCTTGCTGCCGAAGCTGGTCAAGGCCCATTTCAAGGGACGCATCATGGCGACCCGCGGCACAATTGACCTGTGTTCCTACATGCTACCCGACGCTGGGGGCATCCAGGAGATGGAGGTTCTCACATTGAACCGTCGAAATGTCGCCCGTGGCAAGCCGGAGGTCTCCCCTATCTATACCAAGGTCGATGCGATCTCATCGCTCACCTCATTTCAGCCGGTCGAATACGAAACGTGGTTTGAGGCAGCGCCCGGGGTCCGCGCACGTTACTGGAATGCAGGTCATTTACTTGGCTCCGCTTCAATCGAACTCGAAATTTTCGATGACTCAGAGTCAGGTTCCCCTCTGCGCATACTTATGTCGGGAGATATTGGCCCCGACGGCAAACTGCTTCAGCCTGAACCTGACGCTCCGAAAAAACTCGACTACGTAATTACCGAATCGACCTATGGCGATACTGATCGACCGCCAACGTCATCCAAGCTACGCCGCGAAAGGCTCGCTGCCGAGATCCGGGACGCGGCCGCAGCTAACGGCGCCTTGATCATTCCGGCGTTTGCGGTGGAACGAACCCAGGAATTGCTCGTCGATATCATCGACCTGATGGAGCGCGGCACGATTCCCGCCAGCCCGGTATTTCTCGATTCTCCGCTGGCTATTCGCGCGACCGAAGTATTTCGCCAGCATGCATCAAGCCTCGACAGCGAAGTTGATATTGCACGCACCTTGCGATCCCCACACCTGCGTTTCACTGAGACAGTCGATGAAAGCAAAGCCATCGAGAAACTCTCGGGTTTCCACATCATCATCGCGGGCAGCGGCATGTGCGACGCAGGGCGAATCCGCCATCATCTCAAGAATTGGCTGTGGCGGCGCAACGCGACCGTTCTTCTGGTGGGTTTTCAAGCTCAGGGCACGTTGGGACGGTTTCTCGGCGACGGCGCAAAAGCCGTGCGCATACAGGGAGACGAAATCCGCGTCGCCGCGCGGATCAGGTCAATGGATGACTACTCCGGCCATGCGGATGGGCCTGAACTTGAGCGTTGGATCGCTGCACGACGTCCAGTTCGCAAGGGTATTTTCCTGATGCATGGAGAAGACAACGCCCTGAAGGGATTGCAGCAACGTCTCGCGGACCGGGTCATTCCTGAGTCCCTCATCCATGTTCCCGTTCTCGACGAGATTTACGAACTCACAGCATCTGTTCCGACGCTCATAGAAACCACGCGCCGTCACCGTTTGACGCCCGATGCCGTTGTCCATCTGGATTGGCACAATGATATGTCGAAGCTCATTCTCGACATTAACGAAAAAATGGACGCCGCAGCGGACAACCGCGCGCGGGGGATTATCATTAGACGGCTAAGACGGGCGCTTGACGATCAAGTCTAGGCGAAACGCCCGGAAACTATATGGACGAATGGATGGCTGCCGCCGACATGCCCTGAAGCGTTGGGCGCTTCACCCTCCCCAATCTGGACGGTTCCGTAGAACGCGAAAAATGGACCGCCTCTGCTGGCGCATATGTGAAAGTCGGAAGCCGAGTACTTGTTGACAATTTTAACACATTTTAGAGGTATTTAAATACCTCAATTCCTCTTTTTCGTTGTTTTCCTGCCACACTCGCTAAGAGTCGAATAGCCAGTTGTTCCAGCACCTTAGGTAGCGTGCTACTGTTTTTTTGAAATTTTACAAGTTGTTGAATTTTGGGCGTGGGAGATTTGGGGATGCGTACATTAGCGTTTGCCGCTTCGGCATTGATGCTGAGCTGTTCGCTTCCGAATGCAGCGCATAGTCAATCTGCATTTCTGATCAACGAAGCTCTCAAGCAGGCAATAGCAACTAACCCCGGTGTTGGAGAAGCAGCTGCTAACCGTCGCGCAACTGAATCAGAACTAAGACAACAGCAATCAACACTCCTCCCGCAAGTTCGCGTTGAAGCGCGAGCCGGCCCGGAACGGTTCAATCAACAGATTGTTCCTGCACCATTGGGTAACGACACATGGCGAAATGGCCGGGACGTTTCGATCGTTGGCCGCCAGCTCATCTTCGACGGTTTTACATCTTTAAACGAAATCTGGCGTCAGTCTGCACGGGTGAATGCCGCAGCCGCTCGCGTTCATGAAAGAACTGAATTACTCGCACTGGATGCCGCAGAGGCTTACATTGATGTCATTCGCTATACGCGGCTTATTGCGATCGCGGAAGACAATGTAAGAGTCCATCGCGGCTTGTTCAGTAATGTGCAGGCTCGGTTCAAGGGCGGGCGCGCAGGCGAAGGCGATCTCGAACAGACCCGAGAACGCGTCGAAAACGCAGTGGCCGCTTTAGCAGGTTTCCGCCAAAGTCTTGACGAGGCTCGCGCCAAGTATCGGCGGGCCGTCGGACTTGAACCTTTCAATCTTCGGAATCCTCATCGCCTCGGAGGACTACCCTCCACAAAGGATGAGTCGCTTGCCATCGCGATAAAATTCAATCCGACCATCAAGGCAGCAGAAGCTGATGCCCGCGCGGCCAAGTACGCCTTCCGAAGCACTTCGGGAGCTTTCGTCCCGAATGTGTATCTCGAGGGACGAGCTTCAACAGGAATCGACGCAAACGGCTATGTCGGCAAGCGCGACGATGTGAGCGGCAAGGTGGTTGTAAGCTGGGATGTATTCCGTGGCGGTCAGGACACATGGCGTCGCTCTGAAATGGCGGAGCGGTACGTTGAAGGTACTATGCGACATGCTCGCTTGCAGCGAGATGCTGTTGAATCCATCGACAAGGCCTGGGCTGCGCGTACTCTTACCGCTGACAGAATTTCTGCTCTTAATCGACAGATCGCCTCTGACCGGAAGGTCATCGTTTCCTACCAGAAAGAGTATGAATTGGGTCAGCGATCGCTGGTCGATTTGCTGAATGGACAAAACCAACTCTTCAACGGCTTCATCTCATTGATTTCAGCACAGAGCGTGGCAGTATTCGCGGATTATCAGCTTCTCGCCGCGATGGGTAATCTGATCGAGTACGTCAAGGCGCCACCTCCAGCGGATGCTTCGGCGCTCGATGTCGAACCATTTGGACTTTTCCCGACCAAACTGCCCCCCATTATTATCCGGGATCCGGTCTCGGGGCCCGAGCCTTTGCCAGTTAAGCGGGTCGAGCCGATTCCAGCCCTGAATTACGCTTCGGCCGGTAGCGGAGAAGGTGCTGCGGTAACGAATAATTTTGCCAGTCGCTGGCAGGGGTCGTCCCCCGCGCAAGAATTGATCGACGCCGCCTCAAAGTGGTCCGTCAAATGAAGCGGCCCACACGTTGGCAGCGCGCAATAGTGCGCAACTGACTGCGCGGAAAAGACAGTGGCGGCCTTAGACACAGACATTACGCGTCTGCGGTCAGCTATTAGGCTTAATTTTAGGTTTCCGGGTCTCGGGCAACCATAGGTTTATATTGGCTAGATGCCCCTTAGCCAGGACCACGATCATTGAAAACAGATGCGGGATCCAAGACTTCAGCGAAGTCGAGTGGCATCGAGAGCACCGACCACTTGAGAGATCCGCTTGCGGAGGCACTCATCTGCCTTGCGGCTTTTCATGGGCGTGCGATTAGCCGCGAGGCCCTGATAGCCGGCCTGCCGATCGTGAACGGCCGCTTGACCGCAGCCCTCGTTGAACGCGCAGGCTTGCGGGCCGGACTCGAAGTTGAGCCGGTAAAGCGCGCGCTCGCGGACATCCCAGCACTGGTGCTGCCAGTTTTGCTGGTGACCAAAGAAGGGGCACCGTTAATTCTTAGCAGGATCGATGAAGCTCGCCAAATGACCTGGGTGATCGACCCTGAGCGCCCCGAGAGCGGCAGAGATTTAGCTATTTCCCAGCTTGCATCCATATATTCGGGGTACGCATTTTTGGTCAAACCCGCGGCAACCGCGGATGCGCGAACAGTTGCCGCCGGCGATCTTCCGCAAACCCATTGGTTCTGGTCTGTCGTTCGCAGATTCGGCTCGAACTACGGGCATGTTGCGCTGGCCGCCCTGCTGGTAAACCTGCTCGCCCTTGCAGCGCCGCTGTTCACAATGAATGTGTACGACCGCGTGGTGCCGAATGGCGCGATACCCTCGTTGGTCGCGCTCGCGGTCGGTCTCGGCCTCGCAATCGTTTTCGATTTCATCATCAGGATCGTCCGAAGCCGGATTATCGATCTTACGGGCAAAAAAATCGATGTCGTGCTGGCCGCAAACATCTTCGAGCACATCCTCGCCGTGAAGATGGCAAACAGGCCAACCTCGGTTGGCATTCTCGCCAATCAGATGAGGGATTTCGACTCTGTTCGAGAGTTCTTTACATCCGGAACAGTGGTTGCCGCCACCGACTTGATCTTTGCCGTCCTCTTCATTGGCGTACTCTTTATCATCGCCGGTCCGCTAGCTTGGATACCCTTGCTTATGCTGCCGGTTGTCATCGCGACCGGCTTCATTTTACAGCGCCCTTTGGATCGCGCGATGAAACGGCTGCAAGCCGAGTCTGCAGCTCGGCACGGCGTGCTGATAGAATCGTTGTCGGGCGTCGAAACAGTTCGCGCGACGGGCGCTGAGTCGCGCATGCAGACTGCGTGGGAACGGTCTGTTGCCGCAACCGCCCGCTCCGGCGAAGACGTGCATTTCTGGTCCTCGCTGGCTTTGACAATCTCAAGCTCCGCCCAGCAAATCACCAGTATGCTGCTCGTCGTGATCGGCGTTTTTCTGATCCTCGACGGAAAAATCACGATGGGTGCATTGATTGCCGCGAACATGCTGTCCGGCCGGGTACTCGCACCTATTTCCAGCCTCGCCTCAGTTATCACCCGAGCGACGCAAACCATAAGCGCTCTTCGCTCCATCGACAGGCTGATGTCGTTGGAGCGGGAAAGACCACCAGGCCGCGCATATGTCGCTCGAAAAATTGAAAAAGGCGCGGTCAGCTTTGAGAATGTCAGCTTCCGCTATCCTGGAGCCAAGGAAAACGCCCTTGAGAATGTTTCGTTCAAGATTGCCCCGGGAGAACGAGTCGCCATCATCGGCCGGGTAGGATCAGGAAAGACAACGGTCGGCCGCCTTTTGGCCGGGTTCTATGAACCACTCGAAGGCGGCATCGCCATCGACGGTATCGATTCCCGTCAGTATGACCCAGCAGATCTTAGAGCAGGTGTTGGCTTCGTCATGCAGGATACCGACCTGTTCTTCGGGAAACTGCGCGACAACATAACCCTCGGAAAGCCATCTGCAACCGACGAAGAGGTTATCGCAGTCGCCCGCCTGTCCGGCGTCGAGCAATTCATAGCAGGCCATCCGCTCGGTTACGACATGCCGATCGCCGAGGGCGGCCGAAGCCTCTCCGGAGGACAAAAGCAAGCAATCGGTCTGGCGCGGGCCATGATCCGTAAACCCAAGATCATTTTCATGGATGAGCCAACTGCGCACTTCGACGTGCGTAGCGAGACGGAATTTCTTGATCGCCTGAAATCGATCGCCATGTCTGACATGACTATAATCGTTTCAACACATCGCCCCTCATTGTTGACGTTGGTCAACCGGATTTTGGTGTTTGAGCGAGGCAAGCTCGTCGCCGACGGTCCGCGCGAAACCATTCTCGCTAATCTCCAGGCAAGCGCAAAGCGGCAAGCAGAAGCGTCGAAATTTGTGCCTCCGATCGTGAAATCAAATGCAGCAGTCTGACTTTGCTTTCGCAAACGATATTCGAGCCGCGGTCGAGCTACGCACGCCGCGCACGTCACGACTCGTTCTGCTCTGCACATTGGCACTATTCGTGGCTGGAATCATTTGGGCACATTTTGCCGTCCTCGACGAAGTGAAGCGCGGGAATGGCCGAGTGATCTCATCGCGTCAAACCCAGGTTCTTCAAAGTCTCGAAGGCGGGCTCGTCCTGGAAATTCTCGTGCGAGAGGGCGATATCGTAAAGCAGAGCCAGGTGCTTATGCGAATCGACGACACGAAGTTCTCCGCGGATCTTGGCGAGGTTAGAGAGCGGCGCGCTTCGAATGCTGCCCGTGTTGCGCGCCTTGAGGCGGAAGTGGCTGGCGCCGAGAAGCCCGCGTTTTCGGACGAGCTTGTCAGAAGCGCGCCTCAACTCGTCGAAACTGAGCGAAACCTGTTTGCAGCGCGCGTGAAGAAAGTATCGCAGGACATCGACGTACTGGCGCAACAGGAAACACGGCTTGCGGGCTCGCTCAAGCTGCTCAGCCGCGAGGTGGAGATCACCCGCAATCTGTATGCGCAAAGGGTGGTTCCCGAGATTGAGATGTTGCGCCTCGAACGTCAGGCCAGCGAAATACGCGGACAACTGGCGGAAACGCAATCACGCATCACAAATATCAAGACGGCCTTCCGGTCACAGGCGGAAGAAGATCTCGCCAAGTCTCGCGGCGATCTGGCCGTACTGGAAGAGAATATCAAATCAGCTCAGGATCGTGTACGCCGCGCGGATCTAAAATCTCCGGTTAACGGCATCGTCAATAAACTGAACGTAACAACGGTCGGCGCTGTGGTTCAGCCGGGCGCAAATCTGATGGACATCGTTCCGCTTGATGACAGTCTCCTTGTCGAAGGGCGGATCCGTCCGCAAGACATCGCATTTATCCGAGCTGGGCAGGATGCTGTGGTCAAGATCACAGCATACGATTCTTCGGTCTACGGTTCTCTCAAGGGCAAGGTTGAACGTATCAGCGCAGATACGATTTCCGACGACAAGCCCGAACGGGGTGAGAAAGCAGAAACATTCTATCGAGTCATGGTTCGGACGGAAAAGAACCATCTTGGAACGGCCGAAAATCCGCTACCTATTATTCCGGGCATGGTCACGACTGTTGAAATCCTGACCGGCGCGAAATCTGTGCTCGATTACATTGTAAAACCCGCCCGCATGCTTCGCGATGAAGCTCTTCGAGAGCGCTGAGGCTTCATCAGTAACGATTTGGTCAGCATTAACGCTGCGTTGCGATGCCTCAAATTCTACGTATTTTATTTCCCCCTCTTGACTCTACGGCGCAGAATACCTGCGCCTATGCGCGCCGTTTAACCCGATTCCAGCCGCTTCCATTTAATGATCGCCCCATCACACGGGAACGGGATCAGCATCATGGCTGACCGACGCTCCTGGGATGCAGGGGCGTTATCATGGCGAGCTATTCCGCGGCGCATACCATTACAGGGGCGATTATCGGCCTGGCGGTTTTGACGGCCAGTGCTTTTCCTGGTGAAGCGGCATCAAAAGCCAAACCCAGGAAGCATATTTTCGACGATCTGGTGACGCCTTCAATGCTGGCGCCCGTCTCACCACCCGCCCGCCCCCAGGCCGGCGACGCGCGTTTCTTTTCCATTAATAGTGTTTTGGCGAGGCTTGATGGCAAGCCCCGCATCGACAAGCCCGTTCAACTGGCATCCGCGGCCAGCAATGAAGTTCTTTCGGACGTGCCAACCGGACTGAGGATGACAGCTGAGCCCGCGGCGCAGACGACCAACGAACCTTTTGGCCTTTTTTCATTTCGGGCCCCGGAAGGTATACTTTGGCGCAAATGGCGCGCGGCGAAGGCTGATATTTCTGCCGGGCAACGGCAAGTCGAAGCCTGCCGAGCAGACAGCCCAGACTGTAGCAATGCGGCGCGCCGGTTCATCCTGATTGTTGATGAAGTCCGTAATCAGACTGGCGCAGCGCGGATCGAGACAGCAAACCGCCTGATCAATACCGCAATCCGCTACATGAGCGATCTCTCACAGCATGCTGCCGTGGACGTCTGGTCGGCACCGTTGGCATCGCTCGGTACAGGCCGGGGCGATTGCGAGGACTACGCTATCGCAAAATACGTGGTGCTGCGGGAAGCAGGTGTTCCGGAACAGGATCTGCGCATCCTTTTGGTCCGCGACCGAAAAGCACGCGAAGATCACGCTGTTCTCACCGTCAGGAATGGTGATGCGTGGGCCGTCCTTGACAACCGGAGCTCCGCTTTAGCGATTGACAGCGACCTGCGCCACTTCACGCCTCTCTTTGCACTCGATGACGGTGGGGTAAGCCTCTTTGCATCGCCTTACCTGACGCAGCGGCTAAACGGGGAAGCAAGGGCGGTTTTGCCAGCATCCGACGCCGTCGCCGGAATCGATACCGAGACAAGCTGGCTGCAGGAAGCCGCCAGCAATCGCACAGAAGCACAGTTCCTCGGCAGCGCCTCGGGTGCCGCTACGTTGCCGATCCTCATGTAACACCGTTGCCGGCGCACGGAATGGCGAGATCAGCAACTCACCGATCATCGTGACGGCGGCCGAGGCCGCGATCAGACCTCGGCATCCGCTACCAATAATGCCGTGTTTGCGGTACGGCTTAGCATGTCCGGTGCATGGCAATCGCTTTCATGCTATATTCCAATGACTTCATCGCTTCAGCGCAGCTTTGCGCTGATCCAGGCCGCGCGAGGATGTCGTGGAAGCTGACGATAGAATTTTGCGTCAAGGCAAATTGCGTACTGTCGCGAACTACCTGGCAGGGGCAACTCTTGTCGCCGGGATGAGCTCAGTCGCTCTGGCGCAGGCCCAGACGGTCGAACGCCTGGCCAAGGGACCGCCAGCGAAGGACATACGGCTCGGAGTTTATCTCAATGTCCAGCCCGACTGCACGTCGGGCACCTTGCCGACGATACGCCTGCTCAGTCCGCCCGCCAATGGAGCGGTAAATATCAAACGCGGCAAGGTGAGCGCTACGAACTATAAGCAGTGCCTCGCGCTTGAAGTTCCGGGCTACATCGCATTTTACCGTTCGAAGCCGGATTTCTCAGGCGTTGACGTCGTAACGATCGAGATCAAATACCCTGGCGGCCGCACCGAAGTTCAGCGTATCAGCGTGACGGTTGGCGGAGGACCGGGCGGACAGAAGATTTAGGCGGACAGGCGTTATCTGCCGGATCCAGAACTAAAAATCCGCCGGGGATGACACGGCGGATTTTGCGTGGGGCGAGAATCTCGATCGTCATACGACTGCGGATTGCACCGCGTGAGCAGCGTCCTCGTACATAATGGTGATCGCTGACGGCGTATTTGGCAGCGAAGTCGCCACCGTTACAAAATTGGTGCCGTTGAGATTGCCATCCACATCGACCTGAAGGGTGGTTCCTGTGTGAACAACGTACTCGCTGAGGCTGTGACCAGACGCAACCGAGAACAATGCAGTGAGATCGATCTTGTCGCCTTCGGCGTTATTGAAGTCGCCGATGATGTCCGCCGCAGCCGTGTCGGTCAGCCTGAAAATGTCCGCACCCAAGCCGCCGGTCAGATTGTCCGCGCCGGGACCGCCGATCAAAATGTCGTTGCCGCCATTGCCGAAGAGTGAATCAATGCCAAGCCCTCCAGACAACACGTTGGCAGCGCCATCGCCATTGAGAGTGTCCGCAAAATCAGACCCAATGATATGGGGGTTCGTCACCGTCGAAGTGTAAGTGTGGGAATCACCAATCAGATCGCTCGAATGGTTCTGAATACCGGAACCTGGCTGCACAAGCGTGATACCGAGAGTGCTTGCGGCAGTATCGCCGTCACCATCCACCACCAGGATCGGAACATCGAGGCTGACGGGGGCAGTGGTTTGAACCGCAGCGCCGAAGCCGGTGATTGCAAAGTCATCGCCAGCCTGATTGAGGAGCTCGAGGCTGTGGTATCCATCGGCCGTATAGGTTGCAATGGTCACATTAGTATCAAGGACACCAATGATCTTGGCTGCATACTTGACGCCCGCGCCCGGGTCCACATCGACAAACTGGACGTTGTAGGTCCGATCCCCAAGGCCCCCGGGATTTCCGACTGTGAAGTCTGTCGCCGTGGTTCCGATGGCCGCGAAAGTGATGACCTCGGACTCACCATCATAGTTGATGATGATCTTGTTCACGGAATCGAGAATTCCGTCACCTACGATGTTATTGGCGTCGGTCGCTACCGTTTCATCTCGCGCGGTAATCTGCAACGTTGTGTTGGTAGAACCGTCTCCAAATTTTATCGTGGCACCATTCGTATTGTAGTGATCATCAAACACGTAGTCACGGTTTGATGTGTCTCCGTAGCCTCCAGCTCCACCAGTGTCCCCTGTGAGATCGATCACGAAATCAAGTCGAACACCCTCGCCGTCTCCGATGTTCTGGCCGCCAGATCCGCCGCCTGCGCCTGTGGAATTGGCGTTGTTATTGACAGTATCGGCAGTTCCGATCGGGGTGATCAGAATGTCGCGAGAATCGTCATCGACGGGCGTATCGTTATCCTTCTGACCGGCAGGCACCAACGCTACCCACGCCGTGTTGCCGCCGTCGAACTGGTAGGAGCCATCGCTGAAATTAACAGTACTGATACTGTCTACGACTGCATTCATATCGACAGAGTAAGTTGCGGCCGCCGGATTGAGCGTGACCACAAAAACCGACGCCAGGCCGGCCATAGCCGTCAGCGTTAAACCGTCACCGGATACCGTGTAGGTGATCGACACGCCGTTCGATGTTAGCCCACTCAAAGCTCCATCAAGTGAGGCCGGGAATCTGACCGTACCCGCAGCATCAGCGCCATAGTTGTTGGCGAGTGTATTGTCGAAGTCGAGGCCGAAAATCACCGGCGAACCGGCGCCATTAGACATTACAGCGTAATCGGCGATTGCCGCCACGGGAACATCGTCTATCACATTGATTGTGAAATTTGCGATCGGCTCGTCATCGTTCAGATCGCCGTTATCAGTGACCTTGACAAGATTGTTGAAGTTGATGCCGATGATGTTTTCGACATTGTCAGCCGCCGGAACGGTATGATGATCGAGGTTATCGAGCAATGTGAACCGATATTGACCATCGGCCGGCTGGTTCAGTTCGAGCGTGAAGACTATTCGATCAGCACCGCTAAAGCCGGCTCCGCTGACTTCAACGTAGCCCGTCAACGTGTCACCACTGACGTGGAACAATACGGCTGCGCCGTCCGAGGTGAGAGCGCCGCCTCCTGCCTTCGTAACGGCGCTGCCTTCAATAACAGAATTTACTGAATAGCTGAGCGTGCCTTCGTCGCCGGTAAAGCTCAGTGGCGGCGAGAAGGTGCCGACAAACACATTGGTTGTGACATTTAGATTGCCGGCGGTGTCCTGGTCGTTGTTTGGCGCGAGCGACGCCGAGCTGATATCGTCAATGCCACCTGGAACGCCGTGTTCCTCTTCCACGAGGCCGACGATACTGCCTGTGATCGCAAGCGGCTGATTGACGTTGACGATCGTAAGGGTCTGCGAGTCGGACGAGTTATCGCCATCGCCGTCTGTCGCCTTCAGCGTGAAGGTGACATTCTCATTCGAAGTCACCGAATTTGCGACAAAATGCCATTGCAGATCGGCATCCACCGTCAAAGTGCCGGCCGTCAGACCGTCTCCGGCACCAAACGTGACAGTATTCGAGCCGACTGCAAGCGACAGCGTTTTCGTAACCGCACCAACGGTTACGTCAACCGACGTCACGCCATCTGCACCTGCCGTGAGGGTCCATGTTCCATCAATTGTTTGATTTTCATTCACAGAGTTCGGCATATTGACGATATCGAGAACAGGAACATCGTCGTCGATCACGACCGTGAAGCTGGTGTTGCCGGTCGAGCCGTCGCTGTCGGTCACAACCGCGTTCACCGTGAACGCCGGCGTGTCGTTCTCGTTGAGCCCGTCGGCATGCTTCACCGGCTGCAGCAGCGTCAGCGTGTAGCCGGCGCCGGTGTCCGTCGGAACCCCCAGCACGATCGTGAACACCACGTCCGACACACTCGTGCCGTACCCCGTCAGCGTCCGCGTCCCGGCATCCCACGACGTCTGGATCGCCGTGCCGTCAAGCTTGAACAGGCCCGTCGCGTTGCCCGCCGTCGACAGCGCAACGCTGCCGATATGGTCAGCCCCCAGCGTGTAGCTGATCGTCCCCGTCAGCGTCTGGTCGTCGTCACCCGTCTGCGTGTCGTTGGCCCCGATCACCGGGATGTTGTCTTCGTCCGCCAGCAGGTTCGCAGGCGCAGCACCCATTGTCACGCCGCTGTCGGTGCGGCTCACCGTGAACGTCGCCGTATCGGTGTCGTTGTCGCCGTCCTTGATCGTGTAGGTGAACGTCTCGACGTCCGTCACCCCGTTCGCGACGTTCGACGTGTTCGTGTAAATCAGATGCCCGCTGCCATCGATCGTCACCGTGCCGCCATGGTCGCCAACCGCAATCGTCAGCGAATCCGCCGCCGCCGCGCCGTCCGCGCCGTACTTGTCATTCGCAAGCAGCACCGACGCCAGGCCGAGATCCACACCAGACGCGTTCTCGTTGTACGGGCCGTAGCCCGCATCGTTCGCCGCAACCGGTACATCGTCGTCGATCACGACCGTGAAGCTGGTGTTGCCGGTCGAGCCGTCGCTGTCGGTCACAACCGCGTTCACCGTGA